>NZ_SMJW01000286.1 GCF_004348335.1 Actinomadura bangladeshensis
GGGCGGAGCCCCTCACATCGGGGGTCCGGGGGTCGCCCCCCGGGTCAACACAAGGAAGGAGTGGCGGCGAAGGAGCCCTCCAGGGGCTCCGAGCACACCACTCCCAACTCCGAACGTGGGCGATACTGGGATTGAACCAGTGGCCTCTACCGTGTCAAGGTAGCGCTCTCCCACTGAGCTAATCGCCCGTTTCCGTCGCCTCCGGGGGAGGCGCGGCATTGAGGTGGAGACGGGATTTGAACCCGTGTACACGGCTTTGCAGGCCGTTGCCTCGCCTCTCGGCCACTCCACCAGAATGAGACCTTCTGGTTCATAGCCTGAAAGGCCCCTCAGAGCGGAAGACGGGATTTGAACCCGCGACCCTCACCTTGGCAAGGTGATGCTCTACCCCTGAGCCACTTCCGCGTGCGCCTTGCGGCGATGAGGAAGACTTTAGCGTGTCGGGGGCCGTTCCCCAAACCGGGTTTCGGGGAGGGGCGTGCCGGATGGTTCGAGCGGCGTCGAAGGGTCGGGCGCTTAGGGTCGTGGCATGGGCTCGGAACATGGCGTGAGCGCGGATTTCGCGCCGGTCGCGGCGCTGCTGGCGGATCGGGCGCGGGCGGCGATGCTGACGGCGCTGCTGGACGGGCGGCCGCTGGCGGCGGGGGAGTTGGCGCGGACGGCGGGGGTGAGCGCGCAGACGGCGAGCGCGCATCTGGGGCGGCTGCTGGACGGCGGCTTCGTGACGGTGGTGAAGCAGGGCCGGCACCGGTACTACCGGCTGCGGGACCGGGACGTCGCCGATCTCATCGAGTCGCTGTCGCGGATGAGCCCGCCGGTGCAGGTGCGGAGCCTGCGGCAGTCGCGGGACGCGCGGCGGCTGCACGAGGCGCGGACGTGCTACGACCATCTGGCGGGGGCGGCGGGTGTGGCGCTGTTCGCGGCGCTGGTGGACGGCGGCCTGATCGAACCGGACGGCGGGACCGCGCTCGAGGTGACGGAGAAGGGCGAGGAGCGGCTGGCCCTGCTGGGCCTGGACGTTCCGGCGCTGCGCCGGGCGCGGCGCAGGTTCGCCTGGCAGTGCCTCGACTGGACGGAGCGGCGCCCGCACCTGAACGGGGCGCTGGGAGCGGCGCTGACCGGCCGGATGATCGAGCTGGGCTGGTTCGAGCGGGGGCCGACCCGGCGGTCGCTGGTGGTGACGGAGACGGGGTTGGCCGGGCTGGCGGATTCGTTCGGCTGCGTCCTGGCCTGACCGCCGCGGCGTTTCGTCCCGCTTCGGCGGGGGCGGGCGGGCCGATGATGCGGAAGAACTCGAACAGCCCGCCCGGTGCGCCGTACTGTGGGGCATCGGGCGGGTGGCCGCGGTGCCCCCGCCGCCCCGCGAGCGGCGCGGGACCGGGTCGGTTCCGGCTCGGCGAGGGGGAAGGTGGCTTCCGGTGACGGCGCAGGCCAGGATCTGGCTGAACGGGCAACTGGTCGACCCGGAGCGGGCGACGGTGTCGGTCTTCGACCACGGCATGCTGGTCGGGGACGGGATCTTCGAGACGGTGAAGGCGACGAACGGGGTGCCGTTCGCGCTGACCCGGCATCTGCGCCGGCTGGCCCGCTCGGCGGCGGGCCTCGGCCTGCCGGAGCCCGACCACGACGTCCTCGCGCAGGGCACCCTGGAGGTGCTGGCGGCGGCGCCGAAGTGGCCGCTGGCCCGCATCCGCATCACCTACACGAGCGGGCCGGGCCCGCTGGGGTCGGCGCGCGGCGCCGAGGGGCCGACGGTGTCGATCATCGTCGGGCCGCAGGACCCGTTCCCGCCGACGGCGGACGTGACGGTCGTGCCGTGGCCGCGCAACGAGCGCGGCGCCCTGTCCGGCCTGAAGACGACGTCGTACGCGGAGAACGCCCTGGCCCTCGCCTACGCCAAGGAGCGCGGCGGCGGCGAGGCGATCTTCGCCAACACCGCGGGGAACCTGTGCGAGGGGACGGGCAGCAACATCTTCGTCGTGCTCGGCGGCCGGCTCGTCACGCCGCCGCTGTCCTCCGGCTGCCTGGCGGGGGTGACGCGGGCGCTGACGCTGGAGTGGTTCGGCGGCGAGGAGGAGGACCTCGCGCTGGACGACCTGTACCGCGCGGACGAGGCGTTCCTGACGTCCACGACGCGGGACGTCCAGCCGATCCGGGCCGTGGACGGGACGGTCCTGCCGGCCGCCCCCGGCCCCGTCACCGCGAAGGCCGTGGAGGCGTTCGCGGCCCGCTCCGCCGAACTCATGGACCCGTGATCCAGCGAGCGAGCCCGAAGCAGCCCTCTGACCCCGAACTCGCGAGGTAGCCCCGGACGTCCGGCGGGCAGGTCTCCCTAGGCGAAGGCCGGAGTGCGACGGCTCCGCCGGGCGAGGACGGGAGACGCGGATGACGGTGCACCGGGGGCGCTGGAGCCTGGAAGACCGGCTTGAACAGGGGCTTCGCGAACTCCCGTTCGACGTCCCGCCGGGCACGGCATCGGTCACGGTCGAGCTGTCCCATGAGGGCGGCGTCATCGATCTGGGCTGCCATGGCCCGGGCGGGTTCCGCGGCTGGTCCGGTGGGGCGCGCAGCCGGTACACGGTAAGCGCGGGCTGGGCGACCCCCGGGTACCTGCCAGGGGAACTGGAACCGGGCACATGGCACGTCTGGCTCGGGCTGCACCGCGTGCCGCCCGACGGCGTCCCGTATGAGGTCACGGTGACCATGTCGGCATCGACCCCACCGCGACCGGACGAGACCCCGCCTCCACGGCCGGAACGTCCTCCGCGCCGTGAGCTGCCCGCCCCGGACGGCATGCGCTGGCTCGCGGGCGATCTGCACTCCCATACCGTCCACAGCGACGGGACGCTCACCGTCCACGAGCTCGCGTGCCTGGCCGCGTCGCAAGGGCTGGACTACCTCGCGGTGACCGATCACAACACCGTCAGCCACCACGCCGAGCTGCCCGCCGCCGGGGCGCACGCCGGCGTCCTGCTGCTGCCCGGCCAGGAGGTCACCACCGACCTCGGGCACGCGAACGTGTTCGGCGGCACCGGCTGGGTCGACTTCCGGCGGCCGAGCGCCGACTGGGCCTCGTTCGCCGTCGCGCGCGGCGGGCTGATGTCGATCAACCATCCGCTGAGCGGCGACGGCGCCTGGCGCCGCCCGCTGCCGCCCGAATGGCGGCCGCGGTTCGCCGAGATCTGGCATTCGTCCTGGTGGGACCGGCGCTGGGGCGCCCCGCTGGCCTGGGCCGAGCTGTGGCGGCCCGGCGGGCTCGTCCCCCTCGGCGGCAGCGACTTCCACGACCCGGCCCAGCTCAAGACCCTCGGCGAGCCCTGCACCCGGGTGCTCGCGGAGGGTGACGACGTGCTCGGCGGCCTGGTCGCCGGGCGGACGGCCGTGTCCGCCGGTCGGGACGCGCCCGTCCTGCTGCGCGTCGAGGACGAGCTGATCGCCGTCGGCGGCGACGGGACCGTGCTCGTCGGACCGGACGGGCGGCGCACCGCCGTCCGCGGCGACCGGGTCCGGATACCGGCGGAACGTCAGGGCATGCATCGCCTGGAGAGCCACGAGAGCGAGGTGATCGCACTGTGCGGGTAGAGAACGCCGAGCGGGCGGCGGGCGCCGAGATCGTCGTCGTGCCGCACACCCACTGGGACCGCGAGTGGTACCTGCCGTTCCAGCGCTTCCGGCTGCGGCTGGTGTCGCTGCTCGACGCCGTCGTCGACCGGATGGAGGCCGATCCGCGCTGGCGCTTCACGCTGGACGGGCAGATGGCGGCGGTCGAGGACTACCTGGAGATCCGCCCCGAACGCCGCGACCGGGTGGCCGCCCTCGTCCGGGAGGGCCGGCTCGCCGTCGGGCCCTGGCAGATCCTCCACGACGAGTTCCTGTGCTCGGGGGAGAACACCGTCCGGAACCTGGAGCTCGGCATGCGGGGCGCGCGGGAGCTGGGCGCCGCGATGATGGTCGGCTACCTGCCCGACCAGTTCGGGCACTGCGCGCAGATGCCGCAGATCCTGCGGCTCGCCGGCATCGAGCACGCATGCGTGTGGCGGGGCGTCCCGGACCGGGTCCGGTCCTGCGCGTTCGCGTGGGAGGCGCCCGACGGGACGGCGATCCGCACCCGGTACCTGCCCGAGGGCGGCTACGGCAACGCCGCGTCGATGTTCGAGGAGGCCGGGGACGGCCCGTCGCCGCCGCCCGGCCGGATCGCCGGGTTCGCCGCGGCGATGGGCCGCTGGTCCCCGCACGGCGGCCCGCTGCTGGCCATGTACGGCGCCGACCACACCGCGCCGGCCGCCGACCTCGCCGACCGGATCGCCGCCGCCGGCCCCGGCATGCGGCTGGACACCCTCGCCGGCTTCTTCGCGGAGGAGGGGACCGCCCTCGACGGGCTGCCGCACGTCCGCGGCGAGCTGCGCTCGCACGCCCGCGCCAACATCCTGCCGGGCGTGATCTCCGCCCGCGTCCGCCTCAAGCAGCTGATGGGGCTCGCCGAGCGGCGCGTCGAGCGGTACGCCGAGCCGCTGACCGCGCTCTGGTACGCGGGCGACGCGCAGACGTTCCTCGACCTGGCGTGGCGGCGGCTCATCGAGGCGAGCTGCCACGACTCGGTCACCGGCTGCGGCTGCGACGAGACCGCCGAGCAGGTCGCCGCGCACATGGCCGAGGCGGACCAGCTCGGCCGCGCCGTCTGCGACCTCGTCACCGCCGAGCGGGCCGCGTCCGTCCCGCTCGGCTCGCACCTGGTGTTCAACCCGACGCCGGACCGCCGCACCGGCCTGGTCACCCTGGACATCCCGTGCGAAGGGGAGCCGGGGCTGGTGACGGGGGACGGGCGGCCGGTTCCCGTGCAGACGATCGACATCGCGCCGACGGTGCTGGACGACGCCGTCCACCCGGCCTCCGCGCTGCCGGTACTGCTGGAGCGGGTGTACGGGCGGGTGCTGTACGGGCAGGAGATCCGCGACTGGTCGGTGTCGCGGGACGAGCGGACGCTCACCTTCCACGTGACGTCCCGCGCGGACGTCCCGTTCGACATCGACGAGGTGCGGGAGGCGCTGCGCGGAGCGGAGGGGGAGTGGCGCGTCCGGATCCTGGCCGACCCGCGCCGCACGGTCGCCGCGCTCGTCGACGTCCCGCCGCTCGGCCTGACCACCGTGCGCCCGGTGCCGGCCTCGGGACCCGAGGAGGGCCCGGTGGCGCTGGAGGGGAGCGTCCTCGACAACGGGCTGCTGCGCGCCGAGGTGCACGCCGACGGCACGCTCGGGCTGCGCACCCCGTCCGGCCACGTCATCGAGGGCGTGGGGCGGATCGTGGACGGCGGCGACCTGGGCGACACCTACAACTACGCGCCGCCCGCCGACGACGAAATCGTCGGTGACCCGCTGACCGTCGAGGTCGAACGCGTGTCGGACGGCCCGCTCGTCGCCGCCTTCGACATCATCCGCACCTTCCGGTGGCCCCGCGGCGGCGACCTGGAGCGCGACGCCCGCACCGAGGCCGAGGAGGACGTGACCGTCACCGTCCGCGCCGAACTGCGCGCCGGCGAGCCGTTCCTGCGGCTGCGCGTCGCGTTCGACAACCGCTGCGACGACCACCGCGTCCGGCTGCACCTGTCCCTGCCGCGCCAGGCGGACTCGTCCTTCGCCGAGGGCCAGTTCGCGGTCACCGAGCGGGGGCTGACGGCCGAGGGCGGCTTCGGGGAGCGCCCGGTGCCGACGTATCCGGCGTCCGGGTTCGTCGCCGCGGGCGGCATCGCGGTCCTGCTGGAGCACGCGACCGAGTACGAGATCACCGGCGCCGGGCGGGAGATGGCCCTCACCCTGCTGCGCGCCGTCGGCCACCTGTCCCGGGACCGCAACGCCTACCGGGACCAGCCCGCCGGGCCGCAGCTCCCCACCCCGGGCGCGCAGTGCCGCGGCGAGCGGGCGGTCGGGATGGCCGTCCTGCCCTACGACGGCGAACGGCCCGGCGGCGACGTCCTCCAGGCGGCCGAGGCGTACCGGCACGACCTTCTCACCGCCGCCGGTTACGGGCACGCGTCCGCCGTCCCGCCGGCGCCCCGGGAGGGCATCGCCATCACCGGGGACGGCGTGGTCATGACCTCGCTGCGGGCCCGCGACGGCTGGACCGAGACCCGGATGGTCGCCCAGTGCACCGAGCCGACCACGGCCGTCCTGCGCGGGGACTTCACCGAGGCCGTCCGCGTCGACCTGCGCGGACGCCCCGGCATCCCGCTCGACGTCCACGCCGGGACGGCCGCGCTGGCGCTGCGCCCCTGGGAGATCGCGACCGTGCGGCTCAGAACCCCGTAACGGCGTCCGACGGCGCGTCGGCGGGCGGCCTCAGCGGGCGGCCTCAGCGGGCGGCCTCGGCGGTGCCGCGCTCGGCCTGCGCCCCGCCGGTCGCCCCGGACGCCCGGACCCGGCGCGGCGCCGGCTCGGCGGTCTCCGCCGGATGCGCGGCGGCCGCCGCCATCGCCGCCCCGACGATCCCCGCGTTGTTCACCAGCCGCGCCGGGACGATCTCCGCGCGCACCCCCTCGATCAGCGGCAGGAAGTGCGCGGACTTGCGGCTCACCCCGCCGCCCACGATGATCAGCGACGGGGAGATCAGCGCCTCCAGGTGCGCCATGTACTCGCCGAGCCGCCGCGCCCACCGGTGCCAGCCGAGGCCCTCCTCGGTGCGCGCCTTCGCGGACGCGCGCAGCTCGGCGTCCCGCCCGTCGATCTGGAGGTGACCGAACTCGGTGTTCGGGACGAGGACGCCGTCGGTGAACAGCGCGCTGCCGATGCCGGTGCCGAGCGTGAGCACGACGACGGTGCCGCGCCGGTCGCGTCCGGCGCCGAGCCGCATCTCCGCGACCCCGGCCGCGTCCGCGTCGTTGAGCAGCGTGATCTCCCGGCCGGTGGCGTCCGCGAACAGCTTCGCCGCGTCCACCCCGAGCCAGCGCTTGGACACGTTCGCCGCCGACATCGCCACGCCGTCGATCACCACGCCGGGGTAGGTGACGCCCACCGGGCCGTCCCAGCCGAAGTGGTCCACGATCTGGGCGATGACCTTCGCGACCGGCTTCGGCCGGGCCGGATGCGGTGTCTCGATGCGGAACCGCTCCCGCGCGAACGCGCCGTCGGACAGATCGACCGGCGCGCCCTTGATCCCCGAGCCGCCGATGTCGATCCCGAGCATCTCCCTGGCCATGCCTTCACTCTGCCCGATCTTCGCCGGGACTAAGAGTTCTCGGCGAACTGCAGGCCCACGACGCCGATGATGATCAGCGCCAGGAACCCCACGCGGGCGAGGGAGGTGCTCTCGTCGAACACGGTCATGCCGACCACGGCGACGCCGAGCGCCCCGAGGCCGGTGAAGACCGCGTAGGCGGTGCCGACCGGCAGGGTGCGCAGCGACAGCGACAGCACGACCACGCTGAGCAGCGCGACCGTGAGACCGATGGCCGTCGGCCACGGTTTCGACAGGCCGTCCGACTCCTTCAGCGCCGTCGCCCACACCAGCTCCATCAGCGACGCGATCAGCAGGAACACCCACGCCATCAGGCCGCGTACCCCCCGTCGACCGCGATCGCCGCCCCTGTGACGAAGTCGCCCCCCGGACCCGCCAGATGCGCGACCATCGCCGCGATCTCCTCGGCCCGCCCGTACCGGCCGAGCGCCGTGAAACCCCGCTCGAACTCGGCGTCCGGGGAGTCGGCCGGGTTCATCTCGGTGTCGGTCGACCCGGGCTGCACCACGTTCGCGGTGATCCCGCGCGGCCCGAGGTCGCGGGCGAGGCCCCGGGTGAGGCCGGTCAGCGCGGACTTGCTCATCGCGTACAGCGTCCACCCCGGGTACGGGACGCGCTCGGCCAGGCTGCTGCCGATGTTGACGATCCGCCCGCCGGGCCCGAGATGGCGGGCCGCGGCCTGCGCCGTCACGAACGCCGCCCGGACGTGCACGTCGATCGTCAGGTCCAGCTCCTCGGCCGAAACGTCCTCCAGCGGCCCGTTCGGCGCGATCCCGGCGTTGTTGACCAGGATGTCGAGCCGTCCGAACTCGGCGGCGACGCGGTCCACGGCCGCCGCCGCGGCGGCCGGGTCGGCCGCGTCCGCGGCGATCGCCAGCCCGCGCCGGCCCGCCGCCTCGATCTCGCGGACGACCTCGGCGGCCCGCTCCGGGGCCCGCAGGTAGGTCACCGCGACGTCCGCGCCGTCCCGTGCGAGGCGCAGTGCGATCGCGGCGCCGATGCCGCGCCCGCCGCCCGTGACCAGGGCCGTCCGTCCGTCAAGCTGTGCGCTCATCCCGTCCTCCGGGGCTAAACGGAAAAGTTTCCGATTGGCGAGCTTAACTGGAGTATTCTCCGGATACAACGACCGTTACGCTGCCGTCTGTGCCGAGAGGGGAACCGATGCGGGAACTGTGCGTCGTCGGAGGCCCGTCCCCCGAGCGCGCCGACGCCGCGCTCAACCGGCGGCGCATCGTGCGCGCCGCCGCCGAGCTGATCGCCCGGCACGGCCCCGAGGCCGTCTCCATGGACGAGGTCGCGCGGGCCGCGGGCGTCGGCGTCGGCACCGTCTACCGGCGCTTCGGCGACCGCGCCCGGCTCGTCTACGCGGTGATCGACGACCGCGAGCGCGACTTCCAGGACGCGTTCATCCACGGGCCGCCGCCGCTCGGGCCCGGCGCGCCCGCGCCCGAGCGCCTGCGCGCCTTCCTGCACGCGCTCGCCGACCGCACCGAGGCGCAGGCCGAACTGCTGGTCATGGCCGAGTCCGGGCCGCCGGACGCCCGCTTCCGGGACGGCTCCTACGCGCTCTACCACATGCACCTGGCCATGCTCCTCGGCCGGGTCCGCCCCGGCGTGGACACCGCCTACCTCGCCGACGCGCTCCTCGCGCCGCTCGCCGCGAACCTGTTCCTCCACCAGCGGCGGACGCGGGGCATGCCGCTCGACCGTGTCAAGGCCGGCCTGGACGCCCTGATCGCGGGCCTGGTCCCCGTCCCGAACCGGACTGTTCATGATCCGTCCGGCGAAAGCCTTTAACGGGACCGGGACGTACCGCCAGACTGGGGGGCGTGAACGACTTCGACCTCCTCGTGCTCGGATCCGGCCCCGGCGGGCAGCGCGCGGCCATCGCCGCCGCCAAGCTCGGCCGCAAGGTGGGCATCGTCGACCGCCGCGACATGATCGGCGGCGTCTGCATCAACACCGGGACGATCCCGTCCAAGACGATGCGCGAGGCCGTCCTGTACCTGACGGGCCTCAACCAGCGCGAGCTCTACGGGCAGAGCTACCGGGTCAAGGACGACATCACCGTCGGCGACCTCGGGATGCGCACCCAGCACGTCATCGGCAGGGAGACCGACGTCGTCCGCAGCCAGCTCGCCCGCAACCGCGTCACCGTGCTGGCGGGCACCGGGCGGTTCCTGGAGCCCAACGCGATCGGGATCACCGGCACCGGCGACCGGGAGCAGAAGGTCACCGCCGACCGCATCGTGATCGCCACCGGCACCCGCCCGGCC
>NZ_SMJW01000287.1 GCF_004348335.1 Actinomadura bangladeshensis
GTACGGGCGGGGGGCGGTTCGGGGAGCGGCCGGCCGGGCGCCGCCCCGAGGCCGGGGCGGCGCCCGCGGGCATCGGCGACCGCGTGAGCGAGTCGCCGCATCCGATCACCTGGATCCGCGGATGCGCGTCGGTCCGGCCCCGGCCCGGCGCGGCGCGCTACGCACCGCGCTCCGCCATGTAGGCCTCGTACCGGTCTCCCAGCAGCGACTTGATCAGGGCGGTCGCGGCGCCGGAGGTGCCGGCCTTCTCGCCGGTGCCGTAGATCAGCCGGGCGAGCTGGCCGAGGAGGTAGGGGTGCAGGCCGAGTTCGAACAGCGTCCGGAAGTCGCGGTCCAGGATCGCCGTGCGCTCCTCGGGGGTGAGCGGGTAGGCCTCCAGCACCTCCTTCTCGGACGTCTCGAACCGGGCCCGCAGCCCGCGGTCCCATTTCAGTTCCTGGACGAGGTCATTGGTCCGCAGCTGCGGGTCGAAGTGCTCGAGTGCCATTTCGGGCGTGCCTCCGGTCGGCGCGGTCATGACAGGTCCCAGCGGACGGCGCCGAAGCCGCAGCGCCACTGGTCGACGGCTGCGTAGCCGAGGGCCTCGCAGGGGCGGGGGCCGATCGCACCCATGACGACCATCCAGGACAGCAGTTCGGAGGTGCCGCCCGAGCCGGCCTCCTCCATGCGCTCGAACGTGACGTCGGTGAGGACCCGCTCGTGGTCGCCCTCGACCAGCAGGTCCATCCACCAGCGGTCGAACTTCTCGTCGATCTCCAGGTAGCGGGGCCCGCCCGGCTCGTGGGACAGGCCGCCGGAGCCGAACAGGCCGACCCGCAGCCCGTCGGGCAGGCGGGTGCGGATGGCCTCGCCGAGCGTCTCGCCGAGCGCGTAGCAGACCTTCTCGTCCGGGACGGGCGGGACGGTGCAGTTCTGCAGGACGGGGACGACCGCCACCCCCGTCGAGACGAGGTCGGCCATGGTCGTCGGGACGGAGAGGTTGTCGTCGTAGCGCAGGTTCTCGCGGACGGCGCGCACGCGCGGGGCGCAGTCCTTGACGCTCTCGTACAGGACCTCGCCCACGTCGGGACGTCCGGGAAGCTCGTAGTCGGGGACGCGCAGCCAGGGCTTGAACCACTCGTCGGGGCCGGTGTGGCGTTCGGCGAGCCCGAAGGTGAAGTCGTTGTAGTCGCTGACGAACCCGTTCGCGATGTGGTCGTTGGCGATGACCAGGAGCACGTCGGTGCGGGATTCGACGATGGCCTCGTGGATCTCGGCGTAGGCGGCGAGGACCGTCTTCCGGTCGGCCTCGGGCGCCTTGTCGAACCAGCCGGTGAGCCCGGGAGCGTGGCTCGCGGCTATGGCGACGCTGATCTCAGCCATGGTTCCTCCGTTCTTCATGGGGGTGGGACGGCGCCGTGCGCCGCAGGCGGAGCACGATGGCGTCGGCGGCCTGCTCGGAGGCGGTCGTCTGGATCCGGTGCCCCTCCTCGGCGCCGGCCGCGGCCGGGTCGCCGAAGTAGCCGTCGGGCGTGACGCGGCGGGCGTGCTCGAATCCCTGCCGCCAGGTCGCCAGGTCGGCCGGTCCGAGCCCGCTGGGTTCGAGCCGGACGCGGACGTCCTCGCGCACGAGCTTCGGCTGGATGTGCATCATCAGGGACGTCTCCCACTGCCCGGCGTGGACGTCGGGCGGGCCCGCGGGCGGAGGCTCGTCCGGCCCGTAGAGCGTGAGGTGCGGGTCGTCCGGGTCGAGGCCGATGCGGCGGGCCAGGGCGGGCTCGGTCACGAAGCTCGCGTCCACGCCGGCGCGCTCCGACGCGGTCCGTATCCCGTCGTGGACGGTGCGGTTGTGCAGCGCGTCGCCGTGGCCGGAGAAGCAGAACACGTGCCGGAACCCGTCGCGGGCCATGCCGGCGAGGAGGTCGGCCATGACCTCCCGCATCAGTTCGGGACGCACGCCGTACGACGCGGGGAAGGCCCCCGAGACGACGTTGACGCCCCAGTAGTACGGCGGCATGATCAGCGCCTGCACGCCGCGCTCGGCCAGCCGCGCCTGGACGCCGCGCAGCCGCGCCCCGGGGACGTAGACGTCCGTCCCGGTGGGCAGGTGCGGGCCGTGCTGCTCGATCACGCCGAACGCCCAGAGCAGCACCGCTCCCGACCGGGCGGCCCGGTCGACCTCGTACCAGGTCAGCTCCGCCAGCGTGCCGGCGAACACGTCGTCGGGGATCTCGCCGCCGCTCATCGCAGGGACTCCGGGCGAGCAGCGCTCCGGCGGTGTCACCGGTCGAACAGCTCGTCGAGCGGGCGGGTGCTGCCGATCAGGCCGGTCTCGACGGACAGCTGCGCCAGCGGGGCGACCTCCGCCTTCCCCGCCTCCGGGTTCCAGCCCGGCAGGGTGACCTCGTCGCTGAGGCCCGGCTGCAGTTTCAGGTAGCCGTCCAGCGCCTTGCGGGCCTCGTCCGGGTGGCCCTCGGCGTAGGCCATCGACTCCTTCAGCGCCGCGGTGAACCTCTTCACGACGTCGGGGTTCTGCGACGCGTACTGCTTGGACGTGAACCAGCCGGCGAACGGCAGGTGCGTCCCCATGCCCGCGTAGCTGACCGGCAGCCGCTTCGCGCCCTGCCCTTCGGCGATCGTGATGAACGGCTCGCTCATCATCGCGGCGTCCACGCGGCCGCTCTCCAGGGTGTCGGGCATCGTGGGGATCGGCACCTCCACCAGCTCGACGTCGGCGCGCCGCAGCCCGTTCTTCTCCAGGACGGACGCGACCGCGACCTCGTTGATGCCCTTGAGCGTGTTGACGGCGACCTTCTTGCCCTTCAGGTCGGCCACCTTCGTGATCTTCGGGTCGCGGGTCATCAGCTGGCCGGACCCGTCGTCCAGCACGTCGCCGGACGCGCGGGCGCCGACCGACACCATCGTCACCGGGACGCCCTTCTCCCGGGCCACGAGCAGGCTGACGATGTTGGAGTACCCGAACTGGAAGTCGCCGCTGACCACGGCGGGCACGATGGCGGCGCCGCCCTGCGAGTCCTGCGTGGTGACCTTCAGCTTGTGGCGGGCGAACACGCCGTTGGTGACGCCGAGCTTCACCGGGGCGATGTCGATGATCGGGATGACGCCGAGCTTCACCTCGGCCGTCCCGTCGGCGGAGACCTTCGCGGCGCCGCCGGAGCCGCAGCCGGTGAGGGCCGCCAGAGCCAGAGTCACGGACGCCGCGAAGGCGGCGATCGGCGCGGGACGGCGCCCGCGGCCGGCGCGCTGGAGAAGGGACATGTCGGTACTCCCGGGAACGGGCGCGCCAGGCGCGGCGTGGTCGTCAGTGGTTCCGGTGCGGGACGGGGCCCCGAGCGAGGCGCGTTGCCTTCCGGCGACGCGTCCTCATGACGTCCCAACCTAAGGGGCACATTCAATATGTTCAATAGATCGATACGAGCTTTTACCGGGCATGGCGGCGCCGTCCCGTGATCCGGGTCGGCCCGCCCGCCTTGCGGGACGCGGCGCGGCATGGCGATCGTGAGCGCGGATCGGGCCGGTGCCCCGATCGCGAAACGGCGCCCGGCCCCGCGGCTCAGGTGGAGTCGCGGACGACCAGTTCGGTCGGGAAGATCACTGGGGCGGGGTGGCCGTCGAAGCCGGTGAGGAGCATCTGGACGATGGTCTTGGCGACGTCGTCGATGGGCTGCCGGACGGTCGTCAGCGGAGGGTCGGTGAAGCGGGCGGCGTCGATGTCGTCGAACCCGACGACGGCGACGTCGTCGGGGACGCGGCGGCCCGCCTTCCGCAGGGTGTACACGGCGCCGATCGCCATCAGGTCGCTCGCGGCGAACACGGCGTCGAGGCCCGGGTCGTCCTCCAGGAGCTGCCGCATCGCCGCCGCGCCCGACTCGCGGGTGAAGTCGCCCATCGCGGCCAGGGAGCGGCGGCCGGTGCCGGAGAGGGTGTCGCGGTAGCCGGCGAGGCGGTCCAGGCTCGCGGACATGTCGAGCGGGCCGCTGATGGTGGCGATCCGCCGCCGGCCCCGGTCCAGGAGGTGTTCGACGGCGGCCCGCGCGCCGCCGACGTTGTCGGCGTCGCAGTACGGCGGCCGGGCGGTGGAGATCGGGCGGCCGTGCGACACCACGGGGACGCCCGTCCGCATGAGGGCGGCGGGCAGGGGGTCGGAGCCGTGCAGCGACAGGAGGATGACGCCGTCGACGTGGCCGCCCGCCACGAACCGCTCGACCCGGGTCTGCCCGGCCGGCGAGGACGGCATCATCAGCACGGCCTGCCGGTCGGCGGCCTCCAGTTCGTGGCTGACCGTGCGGATGACCTGGGAGAAGAAGGGGTCGTCGGAGAAGACGCGGGCGGGCGGCTCGGACACCACCAGCCCGATAGATCCGGTGCGCTGGGTCACCAGGCTCCGGGCCGCCGAGTTCGGGACGTAGCCGAGTTCCTCGACGGCGCGCTGGACGGCCGCGCGGATCTCCGGGTTCACGGTGGCCGATCCGTTGACCACGCGCGACACCGTGGCCCGGGAGACCCCGGCCCTGGCCGCGACGGCCTCCAGCGTGGGACGTTTCACGCCACCTCTCCCCCGAGCCCGTTGCGGGCGATGACGTCACGGAACCACTGCGCGCTGTCCTTGGGCAGGCGGCGCTGGTCGGCGTAGTCGACGTAGACGATGCCGAACCTCTTGCCGTAGCCCTCCGCCCACTCGAAATTGTCCAGGAACGACCATACGAGATACCCCCGCAGGTCCGCACCGGCCGTGAGCGCGGCGTGCGCGGCCCGCAGGTGCGCGTCCAGGTAGCGGATGCGGGCGCCGTCGCGCACCCTCCCGTCCGGGTCGGGGACGTCGTCGAACGCGGCGCCGTTCTCGGTGACGACGAGCGGCACCCCCGGGTAGTCGCGGCTGAGCCGGATCAGCAGGTCGCCGAGCCCCTCGGGGACGATGGGCCAGCCCATCGCGGTGTGCGGCGGCGCGGCCGGCGGGAACGCGATGCCCTCCGAACCGGGGTAGACGGGGTTCGGCGGGGTGCCGGGCGCGGCGGCGACATAGGTGGGGTTGTAGTAGTTGATCCCGAGCGAGTCGATCGGTTCGGCGATCACGGCCAGGTCGTCGCCGTGGACGTGGTCGAGGCCCCCGTGGCGGGAGGCGACGTCCAGCACCGGCCCGGCGTACTCGCCGCGCAGCACCGGGTCGAGGAACTGCCGGTTGAGCATCGCGTCGATGAGGCCGGCCGCGGCGGCGTCCTGCTCGGACGTGCCGGAGGCCCCTGAGATCCCGGTGGCGACGATCGGCGCGAGGTTGAGGGTCAGCGAGATCCGCTCGGCGCCGCCGGCGCGCAGCCGCCGGGCGGCCAGGCCGTGCGCGAGGAGCAGGTGGTGCGCGGCGCGGAAGGCGTCGGCGGCGCTGGTCCGGCCGGGCGCGTGCACGCCCGACCCGTAGCCGAGGTAGGCGGCCACCCACGGCTCGTTGATCGTCGTCCAGGTGTCGACGCGGTCGGCGAGGCGGTCGTGGACGAGGCCCGTGTAGTCGGCGAAGCGCAGGGCGGTGTCGCGGGACGTCCAGCCGCCGCGGTCCTCCAGCGCCTGCGGCAGGTCCCAGTGGTAGAGGGTCGCGTACGGCGTGATGCCCGCGTCGAGCAGCGCGTCGACCAGCCGGTCGTAGAAGCCGATGCCGCGCGGGTCGACCGGGCCGGAGCCGTCCGGCTGGACGCGCGGCCAGGCGACCGAGAAGCGGTAGGCGTCCAGGCCCAGTCCGGCCATGAGCCGGACGTCCTCGCGGTAGCGGTGGTAGTGGTCGCAGGCGACGTCGCCGGTGTGCCCGCCGGCGACCTTTCCCGGGACGCGGCTGAAGGTGTCCCAGATCGAGGGTCCGCGCCCGTCGTCCCGTGCCGCGCCCTCGATCTGGTACGCGGCGGTGGCGGCACCCCAGACGAAGCCTGGCGGGAAGGTGAGGGGCCGGTCGTCGGTCTGGAGCGTCGTGGCCGTCATCGTTCTGGCTGGTCCCTCTGGTGAGATCGGTGAACGACTGGTCATGCTTTGAGAGCGCCGTCCATGATTCCGCTGATGATCTGGCGTCCGAACAGGACGAAGACGGCCAGCAGCGGGAGCGTCGCCACGGCGGTGCCGGTGAACATCAGCGAGTAGTCGGTGTAGTAGGCGCCGTTGAGCAGGTTCAGGGAGTACTGGACGGTGGGGTTGTCGGGGTTGAGCACGGCCAGGGGCCAGATGAACTCGTTCCAGGTCTGCATGAACGTGAACAGCCCGAGGACGGCCATGGCGGGCCGCAGCACCGGCAGGACGATGCTCCAGTAGATGCGGAACGTCGAGCACCCGTCGATGCGGGCGCTCTCGATGAGCTCGTCCGGGACGGCCTGCATCGTGTACTGCCGCATCATGAACACGCCGAAGCCGGTGACGAGGAAGGGCACGATGACGGCCTGGAGCTTCCCCGTCCAGCCGATCTCGGCCATCAGCATGTAGAGCGGGATGATGCCCATCTGGACCGGCACCATCATGGTCGCCAGCATGACCAGCAGCAGGGCCCCGCGCCCGCGGAAGCGCAGCTTGGCGAAGGCGAATCCGGCGAGCGAGGCGAACAGCAGCGTGGACACGGTGACCGTCGTGGCGGCGATCGCCGAGTTGACCAGCCCGAGCGTGAAGTGCGCCTGCTCGTTGCCGAACAGCCGGGACAGGTTGCGGCCCAGTTCGCCGCCGGGCGTGAGCGGCGGCGGCGTCGAGCCGACCACGTCGTTCGTGCGGGTCGCGACGACGAACATCCAGTAGATGGGGAACAGCGACAGCGCGATCGTCGCGAGGAGCGTGATGCGGGTGAGCGGGCCGGCGTCCCACAGCGCGGCGACGGCGCCGCCGCCGCGCCTGCGCCGCGGCTTCCCCGGCGTCTTCAGGAGCATCATTTCGCGCCCCCTCCCATCCGCCGCAGCCACAGGAAGTTGAGGAGGGAACCGAGGAGGATGAGCATGAAGAGCATCCAGGAGACGGCGGACGCGTAGCCGTAGTCGAACCGGCGGAACGCGTTCTCGAACATGTACATGGTGACCGTCTGGAACTGCCGCAGCGATCCGCCGGCCATGTCGCCGTTGCCGAACAGCAGCGGCTCGGTGAACAGCTGGAACCCGCCGATCGTCGAGACGATCGCGGTGAAGATGATGGTGGGCCGCAGCAGCGGCAGCGTGATCGTCCAGAACTGGCGGGCGCGGGACGCCCCGTCGATCGCCGCCGCCTCGTACAGGTCGCGCGGGATCGACTGCATCGCGGCCAGGTAGATGAGCGCGTTGTAGCCCGTCCACCGCCAGTCGACCATCACCGAGACCGCCAGCCAGGACGTCCAGCGGCGCGCGGTCCAGTCGAGGTGGTCGACCCCGAACCAGCCGAGCACCCAGTTGACGAGGCCGAAGTCGCGGCTGAACAGCTGCCCGAACACGATCGCCACCGCGGCGATCGAGGTGATCATCGGGACGAGCACGCCCATCCGGACGAGCGTCCGCCCGCGCATCCGCTGGTTCAGCGCGCTCGCCAGCACCAGCGCGGCCAGCAGCTGCGGGACGGTGGCGATGACGAACATGCCGAGCGTGTTCCGGACGGAGTTCCAGAACTGCGGGTCGGTCAGGACGAGCCGGAAGTTCTCCAGGCCCACGAACTCATGGGCGCCGAGCAGCTCCCAGTCGTGCAGGGCCACCCAGACGGTGTAGCCCATCGGGAACAGCCCGAACAGGAAGAACAGCAGGAAGTACGGGGAGATGAACAGGTAGGGCGAGAACGTGATGTCCCACCGGGTGAGCAGGGTCCGCGACCGGCGGCGCGGCACCGGGGACCCGGGCGGACCGGCCGCCCGGGGTCCCGTGCGGGAGCCGATGGAGAGCGTCATCGAGCTTCGCGCTCGGCGTCGTCGAGGGCCTTCTTCCACGCGGCGTCCGGCGCGAGCCTGCCCTGCTCCAGCGCGAGGAGCGCGTCCTCGAAACGCTGCCCGACCGGGTTGTTGTCGGCACCGAGGTAGAGCGGCTTGACCGCCTTCGCGCCGGCGGCGTAGATCTCCCCGACGGGGGCGTCGCTGAAGTACTCGTTCTTGAACGACTTGACCGCGGGGTCGTCCAGCGCCTGCGGGGACGACGGCAGGTTGTTGCGCGCCTTGAACGCGGCGATCTGGCTGTTCACGCTGGTCAGGTACTTGGCCAGCTCGGCGGCCTCGTCGGCGTGCTTGCTCTGCTTCGGCACCGCGAGGAACGAGCCGCCGCGGCTGCCCGCGCCGCCCGGGATCGCCGCGACGTCCCACTTGCCGGCCGCGCCCGCACCGGCGTTCTCCTTGATGACGCCGAGCATCCAGGACGGGCACGCGATCGTCGCGAACTTGGCCTGCTTGAACCCGGAGCCCCAGCTCGGCTCGAACGACTTCAGCCCGGCCGACAGCCCGGCCTCCTGGATCTTCACGGTGGTGTCCCAGGCGTTCTTGACCGCGGGGTTCTCACCGGCGACGAGCTTGCCGGAGCGGTCGAAGAACGTGTAGCCGGCGCTCTGGCTCGCGCTCTGCGCCAGGATCGTGTTGTAGAGGTTCACCGAGCCGTCGACGAACGTGGAGTCCTTCACCTTGGCCGAGTACTTCTCGCCGGTGGCGATGTAGTCGTCCCAGGTCGGCCACAGCGCGCCGACCTTCTCCCGGTCGGTCGGCAGGCCCGCCTTCTTGAACAGGTCGGTGCGGTAGCACATGGCCAGGCCGCCGATGTCGGTGCCGAGGCCGACGAGGTACTTCCCATCGGGGCTGAGCGCCTGCTTCCACTTCCAGTCGAGGAAGTTGCCCTGGAGCGAGCCCGCGCCGTGGTCGAGCAGATTCACGAACTTGTCCGGGTGGGCCATGAACTTGGTGAGGATGCCCTCCTCGATGGCGACGACGTCGCCGGCGCCGCTGCCCGCGGCGATCCACTGCTCCAGGCGGGGCAGGTACTCGTCGAGCTGCACCACGTTCCGGTGCTTGATCTTGATGCCGGGGTGGGCGGCCTCGTACTGCTTGAACAGGTCCTCGTACCCGAAGGTGCTGAAGGTGTCGACGATCAGCGTGACCGTCCCGTCCGAGCCGGAGCCGCCGTCTCCGCTCCCGCAGGCGGAGAGGCCGAGCGCCAGGACGGCGGCGGAGACGAGGCTGGGCAGGAGGCGGCGGTGGGCTCTGCGCATGGCTGTCCTCGGTGGGGGTGGAGGTCGGAACCGGTCCGGTACCGGCTGAGAGAGCGCTCTCGCAGAGGATGGCGTCAGCGGCCATGGCTGTCAAGAGAGCGATTTCTCTTGAAAATCTGATCTGCACCGGAGCGGGCATATGTGCAGATAGAGACCATCATTGCCCGCCCGGCAGGCGAAGAGAGCGCTCTCTGATCTCTTGACGGACGGGTCCCGGCGGGCGACATTGGCCCCACCAGAGGCAGGCCCCGCGCCTGCTCCCACCCCCGCTCTGGAGG
>NZ_SMJW01000288.1 GCF_004348335.1 Actinomadura bangladeshensis
CCCCGCCCTCGGCGGCCTGTTCTTCCGCGCCGGCGACCCCCTCAACGACGGCGGACTCGCACCCGACCTCCTGCGCACCTGCGACCTCACCAACCAGCGCCTCCTGTCGGCCATCCGCCTCCTTACCGAGTTCAGGGACAAGAAGGGACGCGTCCACCGCGTCGACTACCAGCACCTCGACGCCGAAGAACTCGGCAGCGTCTACGAGTCCCTGCTCGAACTCGAACCCCAGATCGACGGCGCCGAACCCCGCTTCTGGCTGGAGAATCTGCGCGGCAACCAGCGCAAGACCACCGGCTCGTACTACACGCCCACGGCGTTGATCGACGAGCTGCTCAAGACCACGCTCGACCCGATCATCGAGGAATACGCCAAGTCCGGGAACCCCGACGACCTCCTGAAAATCACCGTCTGCGACCCCGCCTGCGGTTCCGGACACTTCCTTGTTGCCGCCGCCCGCCGCATCGCGAAGAAGTACGCGGCCATGTGGAGCGGCGACGAGGAACCAACACCGGCGACGATCCGCGAAGCGATGCACAAGGTCGTCGAACGGTGCGTCTACGGCGTCGACCTGAACCCCATGGCCGCCGAGCTGGCGAAGTTCTCCCTCTGGCTCGAATCGCTGGAACCCGGACGGCCTCTCGCTTTCCTGGACTCCCACATCAAGGTCGGCAATTCCCTGCTGGGGACGACCCCCAAGCTGCTGCTCCAGGGAATCCCGGACGAGGCGTTCAAGCCCATCGGCGACGACGACAAGAAGATCGCCGCGCAGTTTCGCAAGGAGAACGCCAAGGAACGCGGCCGGCAACTCGCCATCCAGGACGAGGGTTTGTTCGACCTGGTCCGCACCCCGGAAGACACGACCGAGTTGACCCGCCAGGCCACCGCCCTGAACCGGATGCGGATCGGCACCATCGCCGACATCCGCGAACAGGCCCGCCGCTTCCGGACGCTCCTCGACTCCCCAGAACTCGCCAACCGCAAGCGCATCGCCGACGCCTGGTGCGCTGCCTTTGTTTATCCGAAGCAGACGAAGCCGCGCCCCATCACGTCCGCCACCCTCCAGATCATGGGCGGGGACGAGGAGGCCCGGAAGCTCTTCGCCCAGGCCGCGCCTACGGAGGAGATGGAGCGGGAACTCGAGAAGATTGTCGAGCAGTACGGCTTCTTCCACTGGCACCTGGAGTTCCCGGACGTCTTCCGCGTCGGCAACGACTCGGTTCCGGACGCGAACCACGACACCGGCTGGCAGGGCGGCTTCACGTGTGTCCTCGGCAACCCTCCGTGGGACCAGGTTCAGGTGGATGCCAGAGAATTCTTCGCTGCAAGCCATCCGGAGATAGCGCAGGCCTCTAACATGGCCGCCCGTAACAAGAAACTCGCGGAACTTGAAGAGAAAAACCCGGTGTTGTACGGGGAATACGCGGATGAGACCAGGAAAAACGATGGCCTGAAGCATTTCGTCCACGATTCGGGTCGTTACCCTCTAACGAGTTATGGACGCCTCAACACCTACTCCCTGTTTGCCGAGGCGGCACGAACCATCGTGGACGGTGACGGACGTGTTGGTCAGGTGGTCCCGACCGGCATAGCTACCGACTCTTTCAATCAATACTTCTTCAATGACTTGATTCAATCGCGTTCCCTGATATCTCTGTATGAATTCGAAAACGAAGAGTTCGTGCTCAGCAGGGACGTGCATCACAGCTTCCGGTTTTGCTTGCTGGCCACTTCAGGAAAGTCAAAGATTACTGAGGAATCCGTATTGGCTTTCGGTGCCCGAAAGGTGCCGGACCTAGAAGGCCGCAAGTTCGTCATGCCGGCCAGTGACATACTGCTCCTGAACCCGAACACCGGTACTTGCCCCGTGTTCAGGGCCAGCCGCGATGCGCGGATTGTCTTGAACGTATATCGCCGGATTCCGGTTCTTGTGAGGGAGAAAGGACCCAAGTCGAATCCGTGGGGCGTCCGATTTCTCCTCATGTTCATGATGAACTCGGACTCTCATCGATTCAAGGAGCGAGGCGAGTTGGAACGGGGAGGGGCGGACCTGGTGAGCGGCAACTGCTTTGCTCATGGGACGAAGAACTTCGTTCCGCTGTATGAAGCGAAGATGATTCACCAGTTTGATCACCGCCTCGGAACTTACGAAGGCCAGAGTCAAGCTCAGGCGAACATGGGCACGCTTCCACGGTTGTCCGATGTCGACAAGTGTGATCCGGTGAAGGTTGTTCTGCCACGCTACTGGATTGAGCAAAAGGATGTAGCGAATCGCTTGGAAGGCCGATGGGATAAGGAATGGCTTCTCGGCTGGCGTGATATCGCCCGAGCAACTGATGAGCGCACTGCCATCTTCAGCACACTACCGCTGTCGGCAGTCGGTCACACTCTTCCGCTGATGATGCCAGCGCTTTCCCCTGTCGCTGGTCTGTATGCCAATATGAATGCGTTCATATTGGATTATATTTTGCGGCAAAAAATGGCTGGAACTCATCTAACATATGGTTATGTAAAGCAACTGCCGGTCTTGCCGCCAGTTCACTATGAGAAGAGCACACCGTGGGAATCAGGTACCTCTCTCGCGCAGTGGATTGAGAAGCGCGTAGTAGAACTCTCCTACACCGCATGGGTGCTGGAGTCGTTCGCTGAAGAGCTAGGAGACAGCAAAGCACCGTTTAAGTGGGATGGTGTGCGGCGGTCCGCAATTCGGGCCGAGTTGGATGCTGCGTACTTCCACCTCTACGGTGTTGCCCGTGATGACGTCGACTACATCATGGACAGCTTCGGAGCCTTCCAGCGCAACGACCCCGAACGGTTTGCGCGGACGAAGGCGCTGATCCTGGACGTTTATGACGCGATGGCGCAGGCCATGGAGACGGGAGAGCCGTACAGGACGATCCTCGATCCGGCTCCAGGAGAGGGACCGCGTCACCCGGATAGATGAGTGTGGACGGGTTTAGGACGCGACCGGCCTTGAGGCGAGCGGGCTCGCCTCAAGGCCGGTGATGTTTGGCGGGGGGATCAGTGAGCGTGGATGCGGATCTCGTCGAGTAGGGTCCGCCATTCCTTTCTAGTGAGTTCCAGGGTCGGGCCGTTGCCATGAAGCTTGGTGTCGCGGACGCCGATCGTGCCGTCGGTCGCCCGGCCCACTTCGATGCAGTGGCCATTGGGTTCGCTATGGCGAGACTTACGCCAGTCGTGGAACTGCTTGGTCATGTTCCCGATCCTGTCTGGTCGGTGAGCCGGTTGGCCACCCGTGCCAGGAAGGCGATGCTGTCCTGCGTGGACAGCGCGGCCTTCCGGAGGCGGTCATATATCCCGGTATACC
Source organism: Actinomadura bangladeshensis (assembly GCF_004348335.1). Classification (GTDB taxonomy): domain Bacteria; phylum Actinomycetota; class Actinomycetes; order Streptosporangiales; family Streptosporangiaceae; genus Spirillospora; species Spirillospora bangladeshensis. Next base: position 3,329 of record NZ_SMJW01000288.1, read on the forward strand.
GTGCCACCTCGCCGCGTTGTGTAAGAACGAGGTCAGTGGTGACGGTGTCGACGATCGCGATGGGCTCGTCCCCAGGCTCGGCGAACGTGTAGAGGTAGAACGACGCCTTCGGGAGGAAGCCTCCGGGGATGCACGTGTCGTGCATCAGCACGCGAACCGTGATCCGCTTCTCGTCCGAGACCGTGCGGATCATGTGCCAGAGTTGCGCGGCCATCGCCTCTGCCGGTACAGGCAGTCGGTGGATCACCGACTCGTCCAGGATGGTCTCGTAAGCCGGTCCGTCCGACCTGAGCAGTTCGCGCTGCCGACGCTCGCGGGCTTCCGTCATCCGGTCCGGTTGGTAGTCGAGTGTCTTCTGGCTCTCGTCGAGCTTGACGAGAGCGTCGATGAACGGACGGCACTGGAGGACGCCGGGGATCGCGGTCTGGTCGTAGCTGCGAACGGTGGCGGAGTTGTACTCCAGGTCGGCCGCGAGCTTCTGGCGGGGCCCCATGGTGACGCCGTACTTGTCCCACCACCCCTTCTGGGCGGCCTCGTGGGCGAGCTTGAGGAGCCTGTCGTACTGGCTGCCGGTTATTTCGAGGGTGTTGAGCATGTTCATGATCTCGGCGAGGTCCGGGCGGACCTGGGCGTTCTCCAGGCGTGAGATCTTGGCGCGGTTGTAGAACATGAGGCTGGCCAGGCCATCGGTGGTGAGGCCCCGGCTCTCGCGGAGTTTGCGTATCTCGGCCGCCAGTTGCCGGCGGCGGACGTAGGGGCTCGGCATCGACCGTCCTCCCGATATCGCGTCGGACACGATCCGCAGCGATCGCTGTCTCTGTGCGATCAGCCACTATCGAGTAATCGTACGGTCACGCTCGGACAAACAATCGACTCGCGCGCCGAAACGGACTGCTCTCCGCCATATCGCCACGCGCAAATCCTGCACGTGCGAACTTTGCGCGTCCGATCCGTCCAGAGAGGTCAGGATTGGAGAGCTCTCGATGTCAGTAGACGCCGGTTTTGCGAAGCCGCATCGCGGGGCCACACCCCGCCTCACCTCACGGCGCTTCGCCCTCGATCGCCCGCAGGAAAAGGACTGCGTCACCTGGATGGGTGAGTGTGGACGGGCCTCAGAACGAGAAAGCGACCAGCCTTGAGGCGAGGGGGCTCGTCTCAAGGCTGGGGATGATGGTCTGTCGGAGGGATCAGAGGGAGTCGGTGCGGATGTTGTCGAGGAGGTTCCGCCATTCCTCCTTGCTGAACTTCAGGATGGGGCCGTTGCCCTGAAGCTTGGTGTCACGGACGCTGACCTTGCCGTCGGATGTCCGTCCCGCCTCGACGCAGTGGCCATCCGGAGCGCTGTGCGTGGACTTCCGCCAGCCGGAGTGGTGCGTGTTCATGTTTCCGATCCTGCCTGGCCGGTCACCCGGTTGGCTACCCGTCCAAGGAAGGCGATGCTGTCCTCGGGGGACAGTGCGGCGTCGCGGAGCCGGTCGTACATGACGTTGTATCTCGCGAGTTCCTTGGGCTGGGTCAGAATGAGATCGGCGGTTACGGTGTCGATCACCGCGATCGGCGGGTCCCCAGGCTCCGCGAAGGAGTAGAGGTAGAAGGACGATTGGGGCGGCAGGCCGCCAGGGATGCGGGCGTTGTGGAGGAGCACCCGAACAGTGATCGTGTCCCGCTCCGTGACCGTCTTGATCATGGATCGGAGTTGAGTCGCGATCACTTCGGGGTGGAGCGCCAGTCTGTGAATCACGCACTCGTCCAGGATGGTTTCGTACACCGGGCCGTCCGGCCTGAGTAGTTCCTGGTGGCGACGTTCGCGAGCTTCAACCATCCGTTCGGGCTGGAGGTCCGGGGACATCTGGTTCTCGTCGAGCTTGATGAGAGCCTCGATGAAGGGGCGGCACTGTAGGGCGCCGGGCATCGCCGTTTGGTCGTAGCTGCGGACGACAGCGGCGTTGTACTCCAGGTCGGCGGCAATCTTCTGGCGCGAACCCACGGTCATGCCGTAGCGATCCCACCAGCCCTTCTGTGCAGCCTCGCGGGCGAGCTTGAGCAGCCTGTCGTACTGGCTGCCCGTGACCTCGAGTACGTCCAGGATGTTCATGATCTCGGCGAGGTCCGGACGGCGCTGGGCGTTCTCCAAGCGTGAGATCTTCGCGCGGTTGTAGAACATGAGGCTGGCCAGGCCATCAGCCGTGAGGCCCCGGCTCTCGCGGAGTTTGCGTATCTCGGCCGCCAGTTGCCGGCGGCGGACGTAGGGGCTCGGCATCGACCGTCCTCCCGATATCGCGTCGGACACGATCCGCAGCGATCGCTAACTCTGTGCGATCAGCCACTATCGAGGAATCGTACGGTCACACTCGGACAAACAATCGACCCGCGCGCCGAAAACGAACACGCCCCCGGGATCGGCACGCGCAAATTCTGCACATGCGACTTTTGGACACCCTCTTCGTCCCGGAAGGCCCGGATCGCGAATCCGACTCATCCGCATGTGTCGGATTCGCGGATCAGTTCCGCGGACCGAGGACGGCGTGTGGCGGTGTGTCGGTCATCAGCGGGCAATCGACCGCCCGGCGGCCCGGGTTGGACGGGTTCGTCCGCCGCCAGCGGTCGGCGGCCCGTGCCCACCAACACGGGCGCCCTGGTCTCGCCGCGTCGCCATTCTGCAGAGCAGCGCACTCGCGGACGGCCAACTTGGCCGTGTACTCCGGGCTGCTCCGACCGAGTGAGGCTCCGCTGGTCGTCGCTGCCGCAGCGAGAGAGGGATCCCGGGCGGCTGGTTCCGTGAACGCCGGGGTGTCCAGGAGCGGCCAACGTGGAAGAGCGAATGCTCAGGCTGCGCGATCACGCTCTGGGACCATGTCGTTACGAAGCCATACCCGACCCTGGTCTTGCCATGAACCCCATGGAGGGTACAGTTTTGACTGTACAGTCACGTCGGTGTCCCCTATGTGACCGTGAGTGCTACAAGCAGGGCCCGATGAAAACGATCGAAGCGGCGAAAGATCGGGATGGCGCCGAGCAGGCGGCGAACTTCATCGCCAAACTGGAGCGTTCACGGAGACGAAAGGACAGAGATCGCATCGCCGACATAGCTGTCCGTTTCAACGACTTCGCCGTCAACGGTCGGCTCAGGGCACCACGGGAGATCAACGATCTCGAAGATGGAATCAAGGAAATCAAGGCTGGAGATGTGAGACTCCCCTTCTATGAGGAGCAGGCCGGCGGCCACCGAGGACTGGTCCGGCTGACGCACGGCTTCTCGAAGAAGCAACAGAAATGCCCGTTGAAGGAGATTCGGAAAGCGATCGCCATCCGGCGGGAGGACCAGCAGCAATGAGTCTTTATGATCGCATCGCCGCGAAGCCCGGCGGTGAGTCCGACCTTGCCAAAGCCCGCCTTCGGTACGAAGTACTGGGTGCGTTGCAGCGAGCATTCACGCTGTCGCAAACCTCGCAGGCTGACCTGGCGAGGAAACTTCGCGTCCGCCGCTCAGCGGTCAACGGAGTCGTTCGCGGTGACGGCAACGTCCGGATCAACACGCTCGCCGAATACCTCTTCGAGATGGGGTTCGAGTTGAACATCGAGCTCGTGGAGGCGGGCGAACCCTACCGGGCCGAATCATCCGGTACCGGGCCGGCTGTGGCCGACGACGCGTGGCAGACGCCCCAGGTCTCCGTGCAGGGGCCCAATTATGTCGTGGTCACCAGCATCAGCGACCCGCTTGTTTATCGCAACGCTGAGACCAGTGCTCCCGCCGCGACCAGGATGGGCTCCTGATGTCAGTGGAGATCGAAGAGTTGCAGCTGATCCTTTGCGACTCTGCATCCGGCGACCCAACCGGCAAGATTCATATGCTCGGGGCAGGCTGGTCCATGACCGGCACACCTACTGCTCCACACGCGGTGGTAGTCATGTTCACATTCCCGCATGACCATGCCGGCCGCAAGTTGTCCCTGCAACTCAGCCTGGTGGACGACGATGGAGAACCCGTGGTGGTAGGGCCGGCCGACCAGGCTGCGCCTATCACGGTTCAAGGCAGTGTTGAGGTACCTGCACGTCCTGACGTGCCCGATGACCTCCCCCTCGGAACGAACTTCACGCTAGCGGTCGGGCCCATGCCGTTGCCCGAGGGACGCTACCAGTGGCGGTTGGATGTTGAGGGCCACACGAAAGCCGTCAGGTTCGCCGTTCTCAGCCCGCCCCAAAAAGGTGCCCCTGCATAGTCCAGTTGGACCGACTGATGCTTGCTTCACCGACGCCTGCAAGGGCGGTGAAACTCAAGTCACTTCCCCGGTATGGGCTGCGCTCTCCTCTGGGTGAGCGGAGGCGGTGGGTGCGGCGGCTGTCTGTCCCTGCCCGGCCTGCTCGCGTTGCCGCGCCGCAAGCCACTGCTCGGTGTAGGCGGTGGCCTCGTCGATGAACTGCTCCAGCCCGGCCCGATCGAAGTCGGCCTCGCCGACAAGGTACAGCAGGATGCAGACCTCGGCGTACAGGACGGTCCTCACATCGTCTGTCCCGCCGTCCTGGAGCGGTGGTGCCCCGACGACACGACGGATCATGTCCTCGGCCACGAACGCGTTGATCAGCCCGGCGTCGTCTTCCGCCTTGATCCGCATGTCGGCCACAAGGCGGACGATCTCACCGACCGTGTATGTCGGCGAGAACCTTCGGCGCACCGCGACGCAGAATGCCCCGTAGAGCAGCGACATGTACCCGGCCGCTGTCTCATCGTCCACCTGGATCTGTTCTGCCAAGGGCGCCCACGCCTCCGGCCCTTCCAGCAGGAAGGACCGCAACGCCAGGATGTTCTCCTCCCGAACCTCAACGATCGAGTAGTTCATCACCCCAGCATTTCGTCCGCGTCCACACGAATCTGGGCCAGAAAAGCGTTGAGATCGGATTCGCTGTAGTTTGCCATTCCTGTCAGAGCGGCTAGCAGGATGATCTGATGACGAAGAATCGTCATGTCGTCCAGTCCTGATAGGGAACCTTGACCGAGCGCATGCAAGATCATCTGCTCGGCGACGTCAGGGTTGATCGCGTCCGGCGCATCGTCGCTTTTCTCGCGGGCTGCCGCAATGAAGTTGATGATCTCTGACCGGTCGGCCGGTTCGCCCTCCTTGACGAATCGCCGCTGGATGGCCTCGAACAGTCCGGCTGCCAGCAGTGCCGCGTAGCCGGCGTTGTTGGATTGGTCGAGTTTATTGAACAGCCGGAGATGCTCCTCAGGCGGCCGTCCGGCCAATTGGGCGTGGAGGGCCGCTACTTGCTCATCCGTTACCGGCATGCCTTCTCCCTATGTATCGTTTGAACAGTCCGACGCCTTGCCTGACCAGTTCGACTGCCACCACGATACCGCTGACGGCACCGACCATCGCGTCGCCGGCCTTGATCGGTTGATCTGTCGCAGTTATACGGTCCGAGATATCACGGACCGCGCATGGCTGTGTCTGCGGGGGCCGTGAGTCAAGGTGTTTGAAGGCCGGTCTCGCAGCCTCGTTGGCGGCGTCCCGGAGCTCTTCGCTCCCTCGGAACATTTCCCGACGGATGTCTTTTGGGCTAGGCGGTCGCTCGGGGTCGCGCTCGCGGAGGTCCCTGTTCTCCGGGTCGTCGCCGGGGTCGCGGAGTTCGCCGCGTCCGCCCTCGCCGCCTCCTGCCCCTACCGGGTCGAGATCTTCGCGGTCGGGAAGTTGTGCGGGTTCCGTTGTCTCCGGTTGGCTCCGGGCCAGTTCTGTGCCGGGCTCGCCGGTGTGCTCTCGCCCATATCGAGGCTCGACGTGGACTTGGCCGCGGCTGTCGGTGTGGACATCGGAGATAATGGGATTGCCGGGAACCTCCGGTTTTATCTGATTGGTCTCGTCCGGGTTCTGTTCGGGACCGTCGTCCTGGCCTTTCTTACCATGGTCGCCGTCGTGTTCGCCGGAGGGTTCCGGTGCCTCCGCGCTCTGGTCGGTTTCTCCGGACGGGGGCGAAGCGTCATCGGTGCTGCGCTGGTCGTCCGTCCCGCCATCGGGAGCGGTGCCACCGGCCGAGGCGTCGCGGGGCTCTGCGCCGGGCTGGGCGGGGTCGCCTTCCCGG
>NZ_SMJW01000289.1 GCF_004348335.1 Actinomadura bangladeshensis
AGGTGTGTATAAGAGACGGGCATGGGGGTGGTGCCTCCTCATCGGCGGCCCGGCCGGCGTGCGCCGGCCGGGGACCGGGTCACTTCCCGGCGGCGGCGTTCGTGTAGAGGTCGGCGGTGTAGTAGGTCTTCGGGTCGGGGGAGGACGGCAGCTTGCCCATCGCGACGAAGATGTCCGACAGGCCCTTGAACCAGCCGTTCACCGTTCCGTCGCCGGAGTACTTCGCCAGCTCGGCGGAGGTGAACGTCTTGGTGACGGCGGACGAGCCCTTGAACTGCGCGGGCGGCACCTTGAGGAACTTCGCGGCGGTCTCCTCGGCCTCCGCGGTGTGGCCGTTCACCCAGTCGTTGGCCTGCTTGAGCACCCCGATGACCTTGCGCGCGGTCGCGGAGTCGTCCTGCACGATCTCGTTGCGGGCGACGAACGAACTCGGGAACGACATCGCCGGGAAGAAGTCGGCGTTCTTCGACAGCTCGACGAGGTCGGGGGTGCGCTTCTTGATGGTGTCGATCAGCGGGTACCAGATCGCGGCGGCGTCCACCTTGCCGGACGAGAACGCGGTGACGACGGTGCTCGGGTCCATCGGCACGCGCTCCACGTCATCGGCCTTCATCCCGGCCTTCTTCAGCGCGAGCTGGAGGAGCATGTCGCCGGACGTCCCCTCGGGCACCGCGACCTTCTTGCCGCGCAGCCCGGCGATGTCCTTGACGCCGGACTTCGGGGTGGCGATGATCCGGTCGGCCTGGCCCAGCATGTTCACCGCGATGATCTTCGCCTTGCCGGACGCGGGGAGCCACGTCGCGCCGGGGCCGATGTAGCCGAAGTCGAGGTCGCCCGCGCCGAGCGCCTGGATCTGCAGCGGGCCGTTGGTGAACACCTTCAGCTCCGGCTTCAGCCCGGCCTTCGTCCACAGGTCGAGCTTGTCGGCGGCGGCGAGCGCGGCCGCGCCGGCGAAGTCGGCGGTGTAGCCGAACTTGACGGTCGTCGTCGCGCCGCCGTCGTCGTCCCCGCCGCACGCGGCGGCGAGCGGTACCAGCAGCAGCGACACGGCCAGCAGTCGCAGTGATCTCATCGGATGGTCCCTTCGGGGGTCGGGGCGGGGGGCTGGTGGTACACGGCCCTCCAGACCTGCCTGCGGAGCTCGTCGAACTCGGCGGACAGGCGGATCTCCTCGGTGCGGGGATAGGGCAGGTCGACGTCGATGACCCGGTGGACGCGGCCCGGGCGGGCGGCCATGACGATGACCCGTCCGGCCAGGTAGACGGCCTCGTCCACGTCGTGGGTGATGAACATGACGGTGCGCCGCTCGCGGGTCCAGGTGTCGAGCAGGCCGTCCTGGAGCTGGACGCGGGTGAGCGCGTCGAGGGCGCCGAAGGGCTCGTCCATCAGCAGCACCGACGGGTCGACGGCGTAGGCGCGGGCGATCGCGCAGCGCTGCTTCATCCCGCCGGACAGCGTCTTCGGCAGCGCGTCGGCGAAGTCGGCGAGCCCGACGAGGTCGAGGTAGTGCTCGGCCTTCGCCCGGCGCTCCCGCTTCGGCACCCCGGCGATCTTCAGGCCGAACTCGACGTTCGTGCGGGTGCTCATCCAGGGGAACAGCGCGTACTGCTGGAAGATCACACCGCGCTCGGGGCCGGGGCCGGTGACGCGCTCGCCGTCCACCTCGACGGTGCCCTCGCCCGGTTCGAGCAGGCCCGCGGCCAGGTTGAGCAGGGTGCTCTTGCCGCAGCCGGACGGGCCGACGACGGTGACGAACTCGCCGTCGGCGATGTCGAGGGAGACATGGTCGAGCGCGGTGAACGTCTCGAACCGGTGGGTCACGTCCCGGAAGGAGATCTTGGTCATCGGCGCTCCTGCCATCCGGTGAGCCGCCGCTCGGCGAGCAGCAGCAGGCGGTCCATCGCGAGCCCGACGAGCCCGATCACGATCAGCGACACGAAGATGGTGGGCAGCTCGTAGTACAGCTGCGCCTGCTGCATCCGGTAGCCGAGCCCGCCCTGCGCGGCGATCAGTTCGGCCGCCACGACCGTCGCCCAGGACGCGCCGAGCCCGATCCGCATGCCGACGAGGATGAACGGGGTGGACGCCGGCACGACGACGTCGGCGAACAGCGTCCGGTCGCCGGCGCCCAGCACCCGCGCCGCGTTGATCAGCGTCCTGTCGACCGAGATCACGCCCTGGTAGGTGGAGACCACCGAGGACAGGAACGACGCCAGGAAGATCACGAAGATCTTCGGGGTCTCGTCGATGCCCATCAGCACGACGGCGAGCGGGATGATCGCGAGCGGCGGGATCATCCGGAAGAACTGCAGCCACGGCTCGAACAGGCCGCGCACGACCGGGTACCAGCCCATCGCGAAGCCGACCGGAACCGCCAGCGCGACGCCCAGCACGAACCCGATCAGCACGCGGCGGAGGCTGGCGAAGAGGTCGCTGAACAGCGTCCCCTCCTCGATCAGCTCGCGGGCGCGCCCGGCCACCGGCACCGGGCCGGGGAACCCGTCGATCCCGCTCTTGGAGAGGCCGACCCAGACCGCGATGCCCAGCACGCCGGACCCGGCCGTCAGCGAGACGGCGCGCACCTTCTCCTTGCGCGCTCTCGTCCTGACCGTCTCGGGCACCTTGGCGGGGGCCTTCGCCGTCGCCGGGGCGGCCATCACGCGACCTCGTCCGCGACGCCGTCGACGTCGGGCGCGCGGCCCGCGCCGATGTCGGACATGTAGCTCATCCAGGTGTAGGCCGGGTCGCCGCGGCGCACCAGTTCCCGGTACAGCCGGACGGTCATGTCGCGCCGCACGTCCGCGTAGGCGGGCGCCGTGTAGACGTTGTGCAGTTCGTGCGGGTCGGTCTCCAGGTCGTACAGCTCGTGGACGCTCTCGGGGTTGAACACGAACTTGTGGCGGCGGTCCCGGATCATGCGCTGCGAGTACGGGAAGTGGTGGCCGTGGAACTCGGCGACGACCTCGGGCCGCGGATCGTCCTCGCCCTTGATGAGCGGCAGCACGCTCCTGCCGTCGCAGGGCGTCCCGGCGGGCAGCCCGGCGAGGTCGAGGATCGTGGCGTGCAGGTCGATGAGCGTCGCGAACTCGTCGACCGTCCGGACCGGGGCGCCCGGCACCCGGATGATGCCCGGGATGCGGTAGATGTCCTCGTACATCGCCGGGCCCTTGTCGTTCAGCCGGTGGGATCCGGTGAACTCGCCGTGGTCGGCGGTGAACACGACGGCGGTGTCGTCCCAGAGGCCGTGCTCGCGGAGCCGGTCGAGGATCCGCCCCGCCTGCTCGTCGATCATCGTGACGTAGCCCCAGTAGACGGCGATGAGCTTGCGCCAGGCGTCGGCGTCGAAGTGGTCGGCCGACCAGTACTCGGCGTAGCGGCGCTGGACGTCGGGCTTGCCGGCGAACGTCTCGGCCATCGAGGCGGGCAGCGGGACGTCCGCCGGGTCGTAGAGGTCGTAGTAGGCGTCGGGCAGCAGGTAGGGCAGGTGCGGGCCGTACCAGCTGCACGTCAGGACGAACGGCTTGCCCTCCGCCGCGTACCGGTCGATCAGCTCGATCGTCCGGTCGGCGAGGAACGTCTCGATCGTCGCCTCGGCCGGCTGCTCCAGCCGCCCGGCGATGAGGTGGCCGCGCCCGGAGTCGTTGGGCGCCTTGCCGAACACCGCGTCGCGGACCTTGAACGGCGGGTGCCCGTTCTCCTTGAGCCACGCCTGGTAGGACGGGTGGTGGAACGGGTTCAGCGCGCCCGGCAGGTGCTCGCCGTCCATGCCGTAGTGCTCGGGCCCGCGCTCGCGCCCGATGTGCCACTTGCCGACGTGGCCCACGTTGTAGCCGGCGGCGAGCAGCGGCTCGACGAAGTTGGGGAAGTCGTCGTCCACCTCGTCCTTGGCACCGCCGTTGCGCTCGGGGTTGACGAGCAGGCCGTGCCGGAACGGGTGCGTGCCGGTGAACAGGGAGGCGCGGGCCGGGGTGCAGATCGCGGTCGGTGTGTAGAACCGGTCGAACCTGGTGCCCTCGGCCGCCACCCCGTCCAGCGCCGGCGTGCGCACCACCGGGTTGCCGTAGCAGCCCAGCGTGTCGACCCGGTGCTGGTCGGTCATGAGGATCAGGACGTTGCGAGCGGACACGTCGCTCCGTTCATTAATTCCTAAGGGTTTACAGAAATAGGTGCCAATTGTCGGCGGGGTCGTCGGGTGAGCGGGTCCTACAGGTCGTCGGCGGGGTTCGGGTCGGGCGGCCGGCGTTCCTGGTCCCGCAGCACCAGGGCGATCGCGCCCATCGCGGACGCGGCCGGCCCGAGGTCGGCCGGGACGATGTCGAGGGTGCGGGCGGTGCCCGGCAGGGCCAGGCCGCCGATCGCCGACCTGATCGGATCGAGGACGAGGCCGCCGAGCTGGGCGAGGTCCCCGCCCACGACGACGCGCTCGGGGTCGAGCTGGGCGACCGTGCCGGCCAGGACGGTGCCGAGCGTCCGGGCGGCGTCGACGACCACGTCCGTCACGGCGGGCGTCCGCGCCTGCGCCGCCTCCAGCAGGTCGTCGGTGCCGGTCAGCCGGACGCCGCGCGCCGCGACCGCCCGCAGCAGCGCCGGGGTGCCGATCAGCTCCTCCAGGCAGCCGCGCCCGCCGCAGTGGCAGCGCGGCCCGGCCGGGTCGACCGACACGTGCCCCAGTTCGCCGGACGCGCCGTGCGCCCCGCGCAGCAGCCGCCCGCCCGAGATGAAGCCGCCGCCGACGCCGACCGACCACCGCACGTAGACGACGTCCTCGGCGGACCGCGCGGAGCCCCACGTCTGCTCGGCCAGCGCCGCCAGCCGGGCGTTGTTGTCGGCCTCGACGCGGGTGTCGAACGCGGCCGCCAGCCGCTCCGCCGCCCGCCACCGCCGGTTGGAGGCGTCCATCGCGCCGACCAGGCCGACGCCGATCGCCTCCAGCGCGCGCAGCCCGATGTGCCGGTCCGCGCACAGCTTGTGGATGAGCGCGACGGCCAGTTCGGCCTGCTCGGCCTCGTCGGCGTCCGGGGCCGAGTCGTCCACGGCGGTCGCGATGACCTGGCGGGCGACGTTGGCGATCGCGACCCGGATGCGGCGGCGGCCGAGGTCGACGCCGATCAGCAGGCCCGCGTCCGGGTTGAGCGAGACCCGGGTCGCGGGCCGCCCCCGCCCGCGCGGCCGGCCGTCGTCCTCGGTGCCCGACTCGATCACCGCGCCGCGCGCCATCAGCTCGGAGATGATCGCGAACAGGGTGGTGCGGGACAGGCCGGTCCGCGCGGTGAGCTTCGTCCGGCTCATCGGCCCCTCACTGCGCAGCGCCGCCAGCACGACCTCCTCGTGCGCCTGCCGGAGCCGCTGCAGCGCGTCCGCCCGTCGTTCCATGTCCGGCAGCATGGACGACGGAACCGATTAATGTCAATGCTCCGGAAAAACTAATCCGCCGGCCGGTGGCAGAGGGCCGCGGGGAGGGCGTCCTCCATGGCGGTGTCGAGGGACGGGCCGCCGCCCGGGTTGAGGTTGACCATGACGGTGGCGCGCCCGCCGTCCTTCGTGGCACCCGTCCGGACGCTGAAACCGAGGATGTCGCCGTCGTGTCCCCAGAAGCCGCAGCGGTCCCCGGTGGGAGGCAGCCACTGCAGGCCGAGGCCGTACTCGGCCCCGGACGAGCGTCCGGTGGGGACGGTGTGCAGCATCGCGTGCAGCTGCGCCGGCTTCAGCAGGCGCCCGTCCAGCAGCGCCCCGAGGAACCGGTTGAGGTCGGACGCGCTGGAGATCATCCCGCCGGCGGCCCCGGCGACGGTCGGGTTGAAGCGGGTGATGTCCACCAGCTCGGACCCCGGCCGCACGTACCCGTGCGGGTTCGGGCCGGGGATGCCGGACGCGTCGCCCGGCACGAACGTGTCGCGCAGGTGGAGCGGGCGGATGACGCGCCGGCGGATCTCCTGGCCGTAGGGGTGCCCGGTCACGCTCTCGATCACCATCCCGGCCAGCAGGTAATTGGTGTTGGAGTAGCCCCAGCCCTTGCCGGGAGTGAACTCGCGGGGGTGCGGCAGGGCGATGTCGACCAGCTCACGTGCGTCCCAGTGCCGATACGGGTCGTTGAGGATGCTGAGCAGGTTCAGGTGGTCCAGGACGTCCGGCAGCCCGCTGGTCTGCTGGAGCAGGTGCCGGACGGTGATCTCCCGCCCGTCGTTGCCGGCGCCGCGCACCACTCCGGGCAGGTACCGCTCCACCGGGGCGTCCAGGTCGATGCGCCCTTCGCCGGCGAGCTGGAGCACGACGGTGGCGGTGAACGGCTTGGTCAGGCTGCCGATCCGGAAGCGGCTGCGGGGATTCACCGGCGCGCCCGTCCGGACATCGGCGACACCGGCGGTGGCGACCGTCCGGCGGCCCCCTTCGTCGACTTCCACGAGCGCTCCGGGTGCTCCGTCCGGCCCGGTCAGCCGCTCCACCACCGGCTGCAGCCCGCCGCGGCCGGCCGCCATCGCCGGGGCGGCCGAGGCCAGCAGCGCCGCGCTCAGGACCACGGCCGTCGCCCGCGCGAACATGCTGTTTCTTGTGATCATGTGCAGTGACGATAGGCAGCGGCAGATCGGCCGCACATCCGTCACGTGAGCCATTCACGGGCTCACTCCGGATGCCGTCGTATTCATCAGACCGCGGTACTACGACCGGTACTGGAGTGGTCTTCGCGCGCGTCGTCCGGGGACGGTGGCACTTGCGCGGCGCTCAGGGAGCGGAGGGCGAAGAGCAGCAGGACGGCGGCGGCCGGCACCAGGGCGGTGGCTGCGAAGGCCGGGTCGCCGTGGGCGTCGTACAGCGGGACGAACAGGACCGGTGCGAGCGCGCCGCCGAAGAACTGGGCGGAGAGCGCGAGCGAGGTCGCGCCCGCGCGGTTGGACGGGGCGCTTCCGGCGGCGAGCGCGTTCACGGTGTTGCGCAGTCCGGGGACGGCGACGCCCGCGAGCACGACGCCGCACAGCAGCAGCAGGAGGGTCGGGCCCAGCGCCGTGGTCAGGAGGCCGGCGGCCAGCAGGACGAACAGGGCGATGCCGAGCCGCCGCGCGCCCAGCCGGTCGAGGCCGTGCCCGAGCGCGCTCGCCGACAGCAGCCCGGCGACGCCGAACGCCGCGCTGACCAGGCCCCGCCCGGCCGGGCCGAGCCCGAACTGCTCCTGCGCGCGCAGCACGGTGAGGACGGTGAGCGCGATCGCCGGCAGGTAGCACAGGAACGACAGGGCCGAGGCGACCGCGAGCTGCCGGTTGGCGAGGACGCGCCAGGACGCCCGTCCGGTGGCCTTGCGGGCGGCGACGGCCGCCGAGGGCGGGAGCAGGGCCAGCGCGAGCGCGACGGCGGACGGGAAGACGAAGGCGAGCCGCCAGTCCGCGGCCGCCGAGAGCCCGCTGATCAGCGGGCTGGACGTCTGGCCCGCGGCCTGGAGCGCGGCGAACAGCCCGAGTGCCCGGCCGAGGCGTTCCCTGGGCGTGAGGTCGCTGATCGCGGCGACCAGCAGCGGGGTGGTGAAGGCGTTGGTGGCGCCCTGGAGCACGCGTCCCACCAGGAACGTCTCGATGGTCGGGGCGAGGGCGCACAGCGCGGACGCCAGGATGAAGAACAGCAGCGACAGGCGCATGGTGCGGCGCCGCCCCCAGCGCTCCGCCCACGTGCCCGAGACCAGCAGCAGCGCGGCGTAGGGGACCATGTACGCGGTCACGGCGGCGGCGGTGGTCTCGGGCGTGGTGTCCAGGCCGCTGGCGACCTCGTGCAGGATCGGGGTGACCATCGTGCCCGCGTACGGGCCGAGGAAGCCGCCCGCGTACAGCGGCCAGACGCGTGGCGAGCGTGCCGCGCGCTCGCCACGCGCCTGGAACCGGGAGGGGGACGGGACGTTCACACCGCGGCGGGCCGGTCCGGGTCGATCTGCATGACGACGGCCTTCGGCTCGGTGAAGAAGTCCCGGCTGAACTCGCCGCCCTCGCGGCCGACGCCGGACGCCCCGACCCCGCCGAACGGGGCGCGCAGGTCGCGGATGAAGAAGCAGTTCACCCAGACCGTCCCGGCGCGGAGCGCCGCGGACACCCGGTGCGCCCTGCTGAGGTTCTCGGTGAAGACCATGGCGTTCAGACCGTACGGCGTGTCGTTGGCCAGCGCGACCGCCTCGGCCTCGGTGTCGAACGGGCTCACGACGACCACCGGGCCGAAGATCTCCTCCCGGCAGTGCGCCGCGTCCTGCGGCATGTCCGTGACCACGGTGGGCCGGACGACCCAGCCCGAGCCGAGCCCGCCGGTGCGGATGCGGCCGCCCTCCGACTCGATGGTCTCCACGTACCCGCGCACCTTCTTGAAGTGCTCCTGCGAGGCGAGCGGGCCGAGCCGGGTGCCCTCCTCGGACGGGTCGCCGACCTCCATCGCCTCGGCGGCGGCGGTGAACCGGTCGAGGAACTCCCCGTACACCTCGCGCTGCACGTAGAGGCGGCTGCCGGCGAGGCACACCTGGCCGGCGTTCGTGAAGATGGCGCGGATCGACCAGTCCACCGCGTTGTCCAGGTCGGCGTCCGCGAACACGAGGTTGGCGCCCTTGCCGCCGAGCTCCAGGCTCACCGGGACGAGGTTGCCGCCCGCGATCCGCGCGATGGCCCGCCCGGTGCTGGACGCGCCGGTGAACGTGATCCGGTCGATGCCGGCGCTCTGGGTCAGCGCCTCCCCGGCCGACTGCGGCCCGTAGCCGTGCACGACGTTGAGGACGCCGGGCGGCAGCCCCGCCTCCGTCGCGAGCCGCGCCAGCATCGTCGCCGACGCGGGGGTGTCCTCCGCCGGCTTGAGGACGACGGTGTTGCCCCACGCCAGCGCCGGCGCGATCTTCCAGGTCTCCAGCATCAGCGGGAAGTTCCACGGCGCGATCGCGGCGACGACCCCGGCCGGCCCGTACACGCTGTAGGCGTGGTGGCCACTGTCCATCGGCAGCGTGTCCGCCGCCGCGAGCTGCGCGTGGTCGGCGAAGAACCGCAGGTTGTGGGCCGACCGGCCGACGTCGTTGCCGATGCTCTGCGCCACCGGCTTGCCCATGTCGCGGGTGTCGGCCATGCCGAGCTCCCGCTTGTGCTCCTCGACGAGGTCGGCGAGGCGGTGCAGGACGCGGCCGCGCTCGGCGTAGCCCATGCGCGGCCACGGTCCGTCGTCGAACGCCCGCCGCGCGGCCGCGACGGCCCGCTCGACGTCGCCGGGGGAGGCGAGCGCCACCTGCGCCCAGGGCTGCCGGGTCCAGGGGTCGACGCTGTCGAAGCGCGCCCCGTCCCGCGACTCGACTTCCTCGCCGTCGATGACGTGCCCGAAGAACTCCATGTGCTGTTGACCCTCACTTCTCTGTTGTGCCGGGGGCGGGTGTGCCGGAGGCGGGTGTGCCGGGGGCG
>NZ_SMJW01000028.1 GCF_004348335.1 Actinomadura bangladeshensis
CCCGTCCCCCGAGCGCCCGCGCCCGGCCGAGGGCTGACCGGCGCCCGCTCAGGAGCGGCGTGCCAGCGGCAGCGCCAGCAGGATCACGACGGCCGTCAGCGCGAACGCGGCGGGGAAGCCGCTGTGGGCGGCGGCCGCGCCGAACGCGGCGCCGCCCACGCCCATGCCGCCGTCGTAGCCGATGTTCCACAGGGCGCTGACCGTCCCGTACGCGGACGCCGGCGCCCGCTCGTACATCATCGCCAGGCTCGCGTTCTGGGTGACGCCGAAGCCCGCGCCGAACAGCACCATCGAGCCGAACACGGCGGCCGGGTGCGGGACGAGCACCAGCAGCGCGATCCCGGCCCCGGCGACGGCCAGCGCGGGCATCAGCAGCCGCGCGGCGCCGTGCCGGTCGCCGGCCCGCCCCGCCCACCAGCGGGCGGCCGTGGTCGCGGCCGGCTGGACGAACAGCGCCGCCGCCGCGACGCCCCCGGCCGGCACCGCCTCCGGCAGGAACGTGATCAGGATGCCCGCCGCCATGGCCGTCGCGGCGAACGCCGCCGCCGGGCGCAGCAGCTCCGGCGACCGCAGCCCCCCGACCATCCCGAGCGGTCGCTCCTTCGCCGCGGCCGGGGCGGCGGACGGCGACGGCGACGGCAGCCGGTTCGGGATGCCGGGCAGCAGCGCGAGGGCGGCGAGCGCGAGCACCGTGCTCGCGACGAAGACGGGCGGGTAGCCGACCCGGTCGGCGGCCCACACGCCGAGCGGCAGCGCGAGCACCGCGGGCGCCCCGGAGGTGATGCCGAACAGGCCGAGCGCCTCGCCGCGCCGCCCGTCCGGCGCGAGCGCCGCGACCAGCGCGTTCGGCAGCACCACCGCGACGCCGAAGCCGAACCCGCGCACCAGGCTCGCCCCGATGATCACCGCCGTGCCGGACGAGAGCGCCAGCGCGAGCGGCGGCGCGGCGAGCAGCAGCGTGCCGGCCGCGAGCACCGTCCGGTACCCGAACCGGGTGAGCAGCCGGGGCAGGGCGAGTTCGGCGAGGACCGTCGTCAGCATCAGCGCGCCCGTGGCGAGGCCCGCTCCCGCGCGGCCCGCCCCGCTGTCGACCGCGTACATCGGGACGACCGACAGCAGCAGGAAGACGCCCGACAGGCTCGTGACGGTGACCGCCAGCACCAGCACCAGCGGCCGCGTGACCAGGCGCGGACGCGTCCCGCCGGCCCGTTCGGCGTCCCGCAGCGACTCGCTCATGCCCGTGACATTAGGCGACCCTCCCGACATCGCCGTTCTTGGGTTGGTTGCTAAGAAGACCGGCCGAGCATGTGAGAAGACTTCATTCCGCGCGGCGGGCGTGGTCGGCACAGTCGTCAGCGTTCGGTGTTCGGCCACCCCCTGGAGCAGGAATGCGCCTCCGCACCTTGTTCAGCGCCGCCGTGCTCGGCGCGGCGCTCGCGGTCCCCGTCACGGCGCCGCAGGCCGCGGCGGCGCCGCCGGGCTGCGACGCCACCGACGCCGACATCTACGCGGCGCCGCCGGCGGCGGTCACCGGGAACCCGGGCGACCTGCTCGCCTGCCGTCCGGCGAAGCTGACGAACATCCCCGGCGACGTCCCGATGAAGGCGTGGAAGGTCCGGTACGTCTCGACCGACGCCGGGGGGCAGAAGAACATCGTGACCGGGACGGTCGCGATCCCGGACGCGACCTGGACGAAGGGCGGCTCCCGCCCGACCGTCGCGTTCAACCCCGGGACGCTCGGCTCCGGCCCGCAGTGCGCGTTCTCCAAGCAGCTCGCCGGCCAGTACGTCGACATGTACGAGGGCGGGAACCTGCAGCTGTTCCTCAAGGCCGGGTTCGCGGTCGCCGCGACCGACGGGGCCGGGTACCTGAACGGGCGGGTCCACACGTACATGATCGGCGCGAACGCCGGGCACGCGCTGCTCGACATCGTCCGGACGTCCCGCCGGATCCCGGGCGGGACGCTCACGGCGGACGGCAAGGTCGGCATCTCCGGCTACTCCGAGGGCGGCGCCGCCTCCCTGTGGGGCGCGCAGCTCGCGTCCTCCTACGCGCCGGAGCTGGACGTGGTGGGCGCGGCGGCGGGCGGGGTGCCCGGCGACCTGAAGCTGACCGCGAAGCAGCTGAACGGCGGCTTCTTCGCGGGCTTCCTCGCGGACGCGCTCGTCGGCCTGAACGCCGCCTACCCGGAGATGCCGTTCACCGACCTGATGAACGACAAGGGCCGGCGGGCCATCGAGGACGTCAAGTCCAACTGCCTGTTCGGGACGCTCGCGGTGTTCCTCGGCGCACGCGTCGAGAACTTCTCCAAGGACGGGCTCAGCCTGGAGCGGCTCTACGCGCTCAAGGGGCCCGGCGGCGTGACGTGGAGCGAGATCGTCGACCGGCAGAAGCTCGGTGTGGGCATCGGCACGCCCTCCTCCGGCGCCGAGTACGAGATCGGCTTCCCGGTGTTCCAGTACCGCGGCTGGCTGGAGGAGATCATCCCGCACGAGACCGAGGACGGCACCCGGCAGGCGTACTGCAAGGCCGGCATCACCACGTTGTGGAAGAACACCTACCCGACCGAGCACCTGTCGACCGACTGGGGCGCCGCCGGGGACGTGACGAACTTCCTCGGCGACCGCTTCGAGGGCAAGCCCGTCCAGGGCAACTGCTGAGCTAAGGAGAACCAGGACATGACAGCGGGTGTCGCCGACGTCGGCAACCGAACGCCGCAGCCGGACATCTCCGGCACGGTCCCGTTGCCCGAGCGCATCGCGGTCGTGGTGTTCGTGGCCGCGCCGATCCTCGGGCTGCTGGCGGCCGTCCCCTTCCTGTGGGGCTGGGGGATCGGCTGGACGGACGTCGCCATCTTCGCCTTCCTCTATCCGCTCAACGCGCTCGGCATCACGGTCGGCTACCACCGGCACTTCACGCACGGCGGCTTCAAGGCCAAGCGGTGGCTGCGCATCGCGCTCGCCGTCCTGGGCGGGCAGGCGATGCAGGGGTCGGTGGTCCGGTGGGTCGCCGACCACCGCCGCCACCACAAGTACTCCGACCAGGAGGGCGACCCGCACTCGCCGTGGGCGTACGGGCCGGGCGTGTGGGGCCTGACCAAGGGGCTGTACCACGCGCACATGGGCTGGCTGTTCAGCAAGGACCGCACGTCCCGCAGCAAGTACGCGCCCGACCTGCTCAAGGACAAGGACATCCGGTTCCTGTCCCTCGATCCCGTCTACGCGGTGATCGTGCTGTCGACGTTCCTCGTCCCGATGGGGCTCGGCGCGCTGCTCACGTTCTCCTGGCACGGCGCCCTCACCGCGCTGTTCTGGGCGGGCCTGATGCGCGTGTTCGTCGGCGAGCACGTCACGTTCTCCATCAACTCCATCTGCCACGTGTTCGGCAAGGAGGACTTCAAGACCCGGGACAAGGCCCGCAACGTGTGGTGGCTGGCCATCCCGTCGTTCGGGGAGTCCTGGCACAACCTGCACCACGCCGACCCGACCTGCGCGCGGCACGGCGTCCTCAAGGGCCAGATCGACATCAGCGCCCGCGTCATCTGGCTGTTGGAGAAGCTCGGCTGGGTCTGGGACGTCCGCTGGCCCGACCACGAGCGCCTCGCCTCCAGGCGCGTCACCCCCGACGGAGAAGCAGCATGAACGACCTCCCCGCACTCGACCGGACCCCGCTGATCGAGCGGCTCGCCCGATTCGCCAAGGACTTCCCCGGCGACCGCGCGTACACGTTCATGGACTACACGGCGGACCCGGACGGCGTCGCCACGCACGTCACCTGGGGCGAGCTGGACCGGCGCGCCCGCTCCATCGCCGCCGCGATCCGCCGCGCGACCGAGCCGGGGCGCCGCGTCGCGCTGCTCGCCCCGCAGGACCTGCACTACGTCACCGGGTTCCTCGGCGCGATGTACGCCCGCGTCATCGGCGTCCCGCTGTTCTCCCCGGACCTGCCCGGCCACGGCGACCGGCTGCTCGCCGTCTACGAGGACGCCGAGCCCGACGTCGTCATCACCACGCGCGCGTCGCTGCCGGCCGTCGAGGCGTTCCTCGGCGGCGAGTCGGTGCGCGCGCCGGCGGAGGTCATCGTCGCGGACGAGGTGGACGCGGCGCTCGACTGGGCGCCCGAGCCGACCGACCCCGACGACGTCGCCTACCTGCAGTACACGTCCGGGTCGACCCGGACCCCGGCCGGCGTCATCATCACGCACGGCAACTTCGCGACGAACGCCGAGCAGCTGTGGCGGACGTTCGAGGGCATCCCGCGCGAGTCGTCCGGGGTGAACTGGCTGCCGGTGTTCCACGACATGGGCCTCGTCACCACGGTCGCGCTGCCGCTCGTGTACGGCAACCCGGGCGTGATCATGGACCCGGTGGCGTTCATCATGCGGCCGGTCCGCTGGCTGGAGCTGCTCAGCGAGCAGGAGCACGCGTTCACCGGCGGCCCCAACTTCGCCTACGAGTACCTCACCGCGCAGGTCACCGAGGAGGAGAAGGCGAAGCTCGACCTGAGCGGCGTGCAGGTCTTCATGAACGGCGCGGAGCCGATCCGGGAGAGCACGCTCACCGGCTTCTACGAGGCGTTCAAGGACTGCGGGCTGCGGCCGGAGGCGCAGGTGTGCGCCTACGGCCTGGCCGAGGCGACCGTGTACGTGTCGGCGTCGTCCCGGTTCCGGACGCCGACCCGCGTCGCGTTCGACCACGAGGCGCTCCGCCGCGGCGCGGCCGAGCCGTGCGACGCCGGCGCGCCCGGCGCGATCCAGCTGATCGCGTGCGGGACGTCCTACGGCCAGCATGTCGTGATCGCCGACCCGGAGACCGGCGTCCGGCTCCCGGACGGCAGGGTCGGCGAGATCTGGGTGCACGGCCCGAACGTCGCGGCGGGCTACTGGGGGCGTCCCGAGGCGACGAAGGAGACGTTCGAGGCGGAGTTGTCCGGCACGGTCGGCGACCTGCCGCGCGGGCCGTGGCTGCGCACCGGGGACCTCGGCGTCCTGCACGGCGGTGAGCTGTTCGTCACCGGCCGGATCAAGGACCTGGTCATCGTCGACGGCCGCAACCACTACCCGCAGGACATCGAGTTCACCGTGTCCGGCGCGCACAAGGCGATCCGCCGCGAGTACACCTGCGCCGTCTCGGTCGAGACCGGCGACGCCGGCGGCACCGAGGGCCTCGTCGTGATCGCCGAGCGGAACCGGCGGGTGCCGGTCGCGCTCCTCGACGTCGACGAGGTGGCGCGGGCGGTGCGGGCCGCCGTGAAGCAGCAGCACGACCTGCGCGTCCACGACTTCGTGCTGATCGAGCCCGGCGGCCTGCTCCGCACCAGCAGCGGGAAGATCGCCCGGTCCGCCTGCCGCCGGGCCCACCTCGACGGGACGCTGCCCGTCACGGAGGTCGCCGCGCGCGCCGAGTGACGCTCACTGCTGCTCCCCGTCCGCGCGGTCGCGCAGCCAGACGGGGAGCAGCAGCATCAGCTCCAGCCGGACCGCCGGGTCCTCGAAGTCGTAGTCGAACAGCTCGTGGAGCTGCGCGAGCCGGTACCGGACCGTCTGCGGGTGCACGCACAGCGCCTCGGCCGCGTCCGT
Source organism: Actinomadura bangladeshensis (assembly GCF_004348335.1). Classification (GTDB taxonomy): domain Bacteria; phylum Actinomycetota; class Actinomycetes; order Streptosporangiales; family Streptosporangiaceae; genus Spirillospora; species Spirillospora bangladeshensis. The sequence continues at coordinate 5,579 of NZ_SMJW01000028.1, forward strand.
CGCGTTGAAGCCGTGCTTGAGGCACTCCAGCAGCGTGACCGCGAGCCGGGACCCGCGGTGCGCGCCGACCGCGGTGAGCGGCGCGAGCCGGCGCCGCGCCGCCGCCTCGGCGAGCGTCCACCCCTCCTGCAGTAACAGGTCGGGCATGTGCCGGTCGGCGTGCACGAGGCCGGTCCCGGCCCGGCCGAGCCGCCCGGCCGCCAGCAGGTCCAGGGTCCGGTGCGCCCAGTGCAGCGACACCCCGGCCCGGTCGGCGGGCACCGACGGGCCGACCGCGCCGGTCCAGCCGCCGAGGGTGGCGGTGAGCCGGTCGGGCCCGCCGGGCCGGTCCGGGTCGGGCATCACCAGGCACGGCCGGCCCCGGTCGAGGCCGCTCAGCAGGAACGGCGGCAGCCCCGCGGGCCCCTCGCCGCCGCTGCCGGGACGCGGGGTCAGCACGATCACCGCGAGCCGCTCGGGCAGTGCCCACCCGGCGAGGTTCGCCTGCTCCACGACGACGTCCCGCGGCGCCGCCGGATCGGACAGCAGCAGGCTCAGCAGCCGGCTGCGCCGCTGCTCGCGCTCGCCCGCCGCCTTCTCGCGCGCCCGCGCGTAGCCCTGCGCGGCGGCGGACGCCAGCAGGTCCAGGTAGGCGAAGTTCACCTCGGTGAGCGCGATCGCGAGCTCGCGCGGCTTCTGCAGCCGGTCGGCCTCCCGCGACAGGTACCGCCACGCCGTCCGGGACGCGACCCGCAGCGCGTTCTGCAGGTGCTCCAGCGAGCGGCCCTCCATCGCCTCGCCGTACCCGATGTCGAAGAAGACCTGGTGGACCTCCTTCCAGGACGCGTCCGGGTCGGCGATCATCTGCACGAAATGCCCCATGCCGCGCGTGGCCGCGACGCGCATCACCTCGACGTAGACGGGGTCGCCGGGGCGGGCGTACTCGGGGACGTGCCGGAGCACCCCCTCCACCATGATGTCGGCCAGTGCCGGGAGGTGCGGGCGGATCCACCCCGCCTCCTCGCGCGGGACGTCCCGCCAGGGCTCGCCCGACAGGTCGTCGGTCTCCGCGGACGTCTCGTACAGCTCCGTCACAGTGCCACCTCCGTCAGCGAACACCCGGGCCGCCAGGCTAGGTAACCTGGATCACACACGACACTCACATCGGTGACAACGCCGCCGCCTTCGTTGTCATACGGGGTGGAACGGCACGCCGGAGAACGGACCGGTCACCGTTCCGTTCTACCGCGCCGAGACAGGGCGCGACCGGGCGGCAGGCCCCCGTTTCGGGGCGGTGCGGGCGGGTAGCGCTCTGCATCGGAGGTCGCTGATGGATCGTGGAGCCGTGCCCGTCGTGGCCGAGGACGGGCGGCGGCGGATCGCCCGCACCGATGTGCTGCTCGCCGAGCCGCGGCTCGCCGAGGCGGCCGGGCGGCTCGGGCGCGGGGTGGTCAAGGCGGCCGTCGTCGCGGCCCAGCGCAGGGCGCGCGCGGGCGAGATCCCGCCCGGCGCGGTGGCCGACGCCGCCGTCGCCGCGCTGCCGGTGACGGCGTCCGGGCTGCGGCCCGTCATCAACGCGACCGGCGTGCTGCTGCACACCAACCTCGGGCGCGCGCCGCTGTCGGACGCCGCGCGGGAGGCCGTGGCCCTGGCGTCCGGCGCGACCGACGTCGAACTGGACCTCGCGACCGGGCGGCGGGCGAGGCGGGGCCGGTCGGCGCTGGCGGCGCTGGCGGAGCGGGTGCCGCAGGCCGAGGCCGCGCACGTCGTCAACAACGGCGCGGCGGCGCTCGTGCTCGCCGCGGTCGCGCTCGCGCCGGGGCGGGAGATCGTCATCAGCCGCGGCGAGATGGTGGAGATCGGGGACGGGTTCCGCATCCCCGAGCTGCTCGCCGCGACGGGTGCGCGGCTGCGGGAGGTCGGCACGACCAACCGCACCACGCCGGACGACTACGCGGCGGCGGTCGGCGAGGAGACCGGGTTCATCCTGAAGGTGCACCCGTCGAACTTCCGGATCGAAGGGTTCACGCGGGGCGCGGACGTCGCGGAGCTGGCCGGGCTCGGAGTGCCGGTCGTCGCCGACATCGGGTCCGGGCTGCTCGCGCACGAGCCGCTGCTGCCGGACGAGCCCGACGCCGCGTCCATGCTCAAGGCGGGCGCGCACCTGGTGACGGCCAGCGGGGACAAGCTCCTGGGCGGGCCGCAGTGCGGGCTCGTCCTCGGGCGACAGGACCTGGTGCGGCGGCTGGCGCGGCATCCGCTCGCGCGGGCGCTGCGCGTCGGCAAGATGACGCTGGCGGCGCTGGAGGCGACGCTCCGAGGGCCGCGCACCCCGGCCGAGGAGGCGCTGCACGCCGACGCGGCGGCCCTGCGCGAGCGGGCCGAGCGGATCGCCGCGCGGCTGCGGGACGGCGGTGTCGACGCGGTCGCGGTGGACAGCGAGGCGGCGGTCGGGGGCGGCGGCGCGCCGGGCGTCGTCCTGCCGAGCGCGGCCGTGTCGGTGCCCGAGCACTATGCGGTGCGGCTGCGGCGGGGCGCCCCGGCGGTGATGGGACGGGTCGAGGACGGGCGCTGCCTGCTCGACCTGCGGCCCGTGCCGCCCGAGCGGGACGGCGACCTGGCCGCGGCGATCCGGGCTGCGGCGGCGCGATGATGCACGTGGTCGCCACGGCCGGGCACGTGGACCACGGCAAGTCCACCCTCGTCCGCGCCCTGACGGGGATGGAGCCCGACCGGCTGGAGGAGGAGCGGCGGCGCGGCCTGACGATCGAGCTGGGCTTCGCCTGGACGACCCTGCCCGGCGGCGACCGCCTCGCGTTCGTGGACGTCCCCGGGCACGAACGGCTCGTCGGCACGATGCTCGCCGGCGTCGGGCCCGTCCCGGCGGTCATGTTCGTGGTGGCCGCCGACCAGGGCTGGCAGCGGCAGTCCGAGGAGCATCTGGCGGTGCTGGACGCGCTCGGCGTCCGGCACGGGCTCCTCGCCGTCACGCGGTGCGACCTGGCCGATCCCGACCTGGCCGACCTTGCGCGGGAGGAGGCGCTCGCCCACATCGCGGCCACCTCCTTCGGCGACGTCGAATCGGTCATGGTCAGCGGCACGACCGGTGACGGCCTGGACCATCTGCGCGCCGCGCTGGAACGGCTGGCCGCGTCCCTCCCCACGCCCGACGCCGACGCCGACGTGCGGCTCTGGATCGACCGCGTCTTCACCGTCCGGGGGAGGGGCACCGTCGTGACCGGGACGCTCGGCGCCGGGACGATCCGCGTCGGCGACCGCCTCGCCGTCGGCGGCGACGTCGCGCGCGTCCGCGGCCTGCAGAGCCTCAAGGAAGACCACGGCGAGGTCAGTGCCGTCGCCCGCGTCGCCGTCAACCTGCACGCAAGCGTGCGGGCGGCGGGCCGGGGCGAGGCCCTGCTCACCCCCGGACGCTGGCTCACCGCCGACGTCGTCGACGTGCGGCTGCGCGGCGAGCCCGCGCACGACCTGCCGCGCGAGCTGACCCTGCACGCGGGGTCGGCGGCGGTCCCGGTCCATGTGCGGCCGCTCGGCGCCGACACCGCGCGGCTGGCGCTGCGCCGGCCGCTGCCGCTGCGGGCCGGCGACATCGCGCTGCTGCGCGACCCCGGCGCCCACCGCGTCCCGGCCGGGGTCACGGTGCTGGACGTCCGCCCCGAGCCGTTCCGCAGGCGCGGCGCCGCGGCGGCGCGCGCCCGCGACCTCGCCTCGTTCGGCGAGCGGCCCGACGGCGCCGCCGAGCTCCGCCGCCGCGGGCTCATCACGCGGGCCGAACTGGTCGCGATGGGCTTCCCCGTGCCGTCCGAACCGGTGGCGGGCGACTGGCTCGCCGACCCCGGTCACTGGGAGGACCTCCGCAAGCGCCTCGTCGCGGCCGTCGAGGAGCACGCCGCCGCGCACCCGACCGACCCCGGCCTGCCCGCCGACGCCGCCCGCCGCGCACTCGGCCTGCCCGACCGGGCCCTCGTCGAGGCCCTCGCCGGCGGCCTGCGCCGGCGCGACGGCCGCATCTACGGCGAGACGACCGCGCCCGAACTGCCGGCGCCCGTCCGCAAGGCCGTCGACGCCGTCCGCCGGGACCTGGGGGAGGCGCCGTTCCGGGCACCGGACGCCGACCGGCTCGCCGAACTCGGACTCACCCCGAAGCTCCTCGCCGTCGCCGCCGCGACCGGCGCGCTGCTGAGGGTCGGCGACGGCATCGTCCTGCTGCCCGGCGACGACGCCCGTGCCGCCGCGCTGCTCGCGGGCCTCGGCGGCCCGTTCACGCTGAGCGAGGCGCGCCGCGCGCTCGGCACCACCCGCCGCGTCGCCGTCCCGCTCCTGGAGCACCTGGACGACAAGGGCTACACGGTCCGGGTGGACGACCTCCGGCGGCGCTGCACCGGGAGGGGTAGATGAAGAGACTGACCCAGTACGCGCACGGCGGGGGCTGCGCCTGCAAGATCCCGCCCGGCGAGCTGGAGGACGTGGTCGCCGGCCTGAACACCGTCCCGGACGCGCCCAACACCGAGCTCATCGTCGGCCTCGACACCGGCGACGACGCCGCCGTCGTCCGGCTGCCCGGCTCCCGGGGAGGGCTCGCCGCCGTCGCCACCGCCGACTTCTTCACCCCGGTCGTCGACGACCCCTACGACTGGGGGCGGATCGCCGCCGCGAACGCGCTGTCGGACGTCTACGCCGTCGGCGGCCGCCCCCTCGTCGCGGTGAACCTGCTCGCCTGGCCCCGCGAGGTGCTGCCGTTCGACCTCGCCCGCGAGGTGCTGCGCGGCGGCCTGGACGTCGCCGCCGAGGCCGGCTGCCACGTCGGCGGCGGCCACAGCGTGGACGACCCCGAACCGAAGTACGGCATGGCCGTCACCGGCGTCGCCGACCCGGCCGCCCTGCTCCGCAACGACACCGGCAAGCCGGGCGTGCCGCTCACCCTGACCAAGCCGCTCGGCATCGGGGTCCTCAACAACCGGCACAAGGCGACCGGCGAGGTGTTCGAGGACGCCGTCGCGGCCATGGTGGAGCTGAACCGCGACGCGTCCGCCGCCGCGCTGGAGGGCGGCGCCGTCTGCGCCACCGACGTGACGGGCTTCGGGCTGCTCGGGCACCTCTGCAAGCTGGCCCGCGCGTCGGGGGTGACCGCCGTGGTCGACGCCGCCGCCGTCCCCTACCTGGACGGCGCCCGCGAGTCGCTGCGCGCCGGGTACGTCAGCGGCGGCACCCGCCGCAACCTCGACTGGGTCGCCCCGCACACCGACTTCGGCGGCACCCCCGAGGAGGACCGCCTCCTCCTCGCCGACGCGCAGACCTCCGGCGGCCTCCTGGTGGCGGGCGAGATCCCCGGCGAGCCGATCATCGGCGAACTCGTCCCCGCCGGCGAGCACCCCCTCCTCATCCGCTGACCATTGACGTTGACCTGCGGCGTGTTGTTGTTATGAGCCGCCGGATAACAACAACACGCCGCAGGTCAACGCGGGTCAGAGCTCGGTTCCGGTGTCCTCGGTGATGCCGGCGCGCTCGCGGTACTCGCGGACCAGGGCCGGCGCGGCCGGGCCTCGCGGGCGGCGGCCCGGCCGGATGTCGACCGACAGCGCCTTCGCCTCCTGGATGTGGGTGTTCGGGTCCAGCGACAGGTGCAGCAGCTCGTTCGCCGCGTCACCGGTGCTGTAGCCGTTCGGGCCCCAGTGGTAGGGCAGGCCGATGTGGTGCACCGTCCGGCCGTCCACGGTCAGCGGCTGCATCCGGTCGGTCACCAGCACCCGGGCCTCGATGACGGCGCGCGGGCTGATGATCGTCGCCCAGCCGCCGTGCTCCAGTCCCCGCATGGCCGCCAGCTCCGGCGAGACCTCGCAGAAGAACTCCGGCTGGAGCTCGGCCAGGTACGGCTGCCAGCGCGACATGCCGCCCGCCGTGTGGTGCTCGGTGAGCCGGTAGGTGGTCGTCACGAACGGGTACACCTCCGCGCCCGGCGACCCGTCGGCCGGCGCGTACCGGTTGTCGGGATGCGGCGGCGGCAGGTGCCGGACGGGGTTGCGCTGCTGCGTGTACAGCGGGTTCGTGAACGGCGACTCCTGCGGCTCGTAGTGCGTCGGCAGCGGGCCGTCCGTCAGCCCCGCCGGGACGAACAGCCACGCCTTGCCGTCCGCCTGCATGATGAACGGGTCGTCGCCGGCGAGCGCGTCCGGGCCCGTCGCGTCCCGGGGCGGCTTGTAGTCGGGCGGGCGGTCGGCGATGAAGTCGGGCACGTCGTGGCCCGTCCACCTGCCCTCCTCGGCGTCCCACCAGACGTACGCCTTGCGCTCGCTCCACGGCTTGCCGTCCTTGTCGGCGGACGCCCGGTTGTAGATGATGCGCCGGTTCGACGGCCACGCCCAGCCCCATTCGGGCGCGACCCAGTGCTGGTCCCTGCCGGGCTTGCGGCGGGCGGTCTGGTTGACGCCGTCCGCGTAGCAGCCGCAGTAGATCCAGCAGCCGCACCTCGTGGACCCGTCGTCCTTCAGCTGCGTGTAGGACGACAGCGGGTTCCCGTCGCCGTCGAAGCCGTTGATCTCGGCCAGCACCGCCTCGGCGTCCGGCTCGTCGAGCGGGCCGTGCGTCGGGTAGTCCCAGGTCAGGTCGAGGACGGGGCGGTCCATCTCGTCGGCCGACCCGGCGAGCTTCTCCCGGATGATCCGGCCCAGGTGGTACATGAACCACAGGTCGCTGCGCGCGTCCCCGGCGGGCTCCACCGCCTGGTGGTGCCACTGCAGCATGCGCTGGGTGTTGGTGAAGCTGCCGTCCTTCTCGGTGTGCGTGGCGGCGGGCAGGAAGAACACCTCGGTGCCGATGTCCTCGGTGCGCATCTCGCCCGACTCGATCTCCGGGCCGTCCTTCCACCACGTCGCCGACTCGATCTGGGAGAAGTCGCGGACGACGAGCCAGTCCAGGTTCGCCATCCCGAGCCGCTGGATCTTGGAGTTCGCCGACCCGACGGCCGGGTTCTCGCCCAGCAGGAAGTAGCCCTTGCACACCCCGTCGATCTGCGCCATCGACGTCTCGTAGGTGCTGTGCGAGCCGGTCAGCCGGGGCAGGTAGTCGAAGCAGTAGTCGTTGTCCTCGGTCGCCGCGTCGCCCCAGTAGGACTTCAGCAGGCTCACGGCGTACGACCGCATGTTGCCCCAGAAGCCCTTCTTCGCCGACTCCGCCCGGACGAACGCGTCGAGGTCCTCGTTGGTGTGCGCGTGCGGCATCGGGATGTAGCCGGGCAGCAGGTTGAACAGCGTCGGGATGTCCGTCGACCCCTGGATGGACGCGTGGCCGCGCAGCGCCAGGATGCCGCCGCCGGGCCGCCCGATGTTGCCGAGCAGGCTCTGCAGGACCGCCGCCGTGCGGATGTACTGGACGCCGACCGTGTGCTGCGTCCAGCCCACCGCGTACACGAACGCCGACGTCCGGTCCCGCCCCGAGTTCTCGGTGAGCATCTCGCACACCTGCAGGAACTGGTCCCGCGGGACGCCGCAGATCCGCTCGACCATCTCCGGCGTGTACCGCGAGTAGTGCCGCTTGAGCACCTGGAACACGCAGCGCGGGTGCTCCAGCGCCGGGTCGCGCGGCGGGTGGCCCTCGCCGATCGCGGGGCCGCCGGAACCGTGCGCCTCCCCGCGGCCCGCCTCCGAGACGCGGTCGTCGTACTCCATGTCCCGCTCGCCGGCGGCCGACTGCACCTCCATGCCCTCGTACTGCCACGTCCTGTGGTCGTAGCCGCGCTTGTCCGGGTCCAGGCCGGAGAAGACGCCGTCGAGGTCCTCGGTGTCGCGGAAGTCCTCGGTGAGGATCACCGGCGCGTTGGTGTAGGCCACCACGTAGTCGCGGAAGTACTTGTCGTTCTGCAGGACGTAGTTGATGATCCCGCCGAGGAACGCGATGTCACTGCCGGCGCGCAGCGGGACGTGCGCGTCCGCGAGCGCGCTGGTCCGGGTGAACCGCGGGTCCACGTGGATCAGCTTCGCCCCGCGCGCCTTCGCCTCCATCACCCACTGGAACCCGACCGGATGGCACTCGGCCATGTTCGAGCCCTGGATGACGATGCAGTCGGAGTTCTGCAGGTCCTGCTGGAAGGTGGTCGCGCCGCCGCGGCCGAACGAGGTCCCCAGACTGGGAACGGTGGAGGAGTGTCAAACGCGCGCCTGATTCTCGATCTGCACCGCGCCGAGCGCGGTGAACAGCTTCTTGATCAGGTAGTTCTCCTCGTTGTCGAGCGTCGCGCCGCCGAGGCTGGCGAACCCGAGCGTGCGCCGCACGCGCAGGCCGTCCTGCTCCCACTGCCAGCCCTGCCGGCGCGCCTCGATCACCCGGTCGGCGATCATGTCCATCGCCGTGCCGAGGTCGAGCGGCTCCCAGCCGGTGCCGTGGGGGCGCCGGTACAGCACCCGGTGCTCGCGGGCCGACCCGGTGGTCAGCTGGAGGCTGGCCGAGCCCTTGGGGCACAGCCGCCCCCGGCTGACCGGGGAGTCCGGGTCGCCCTCGATCTGGGTGACCTTGCCGTCCTTGACGTACACGTCCTGCCCGCAGCCGACCGCGCAGTACGGGCAGACGGACTTCACGACCCGGTCGGCGGTGCTCACCCGCGCCCTGATCCGCTCGGACCCCGCGCTCTTCGCCGCGGCTCCGCGGCCGAGCGGATCGTCGCCGGTGAGCTGGCGGTAGACGGGCCATGACCCGATCCATGTACGAACGCCCATGCCACACCACCCTTCACCGTCGGCGCGCCGTCCACCTACCCGCCGCCGGAGCGGCAAAACAAACCCGTGGATCAGCGGGCGAACGCGGCCAGGCTCGCCGAGACCGGCTCCGGCCTCCCGTCGTTCTGGACGGCGGACGCGGTCAGCACGTCGATGTGCTGGTAGCCGGGCGCGACGACGTCGCCGGGCTGCGGGTCGCCGCCCCGGAGCCCGGCGCCCGCCTCCAGATTGAGGGTCGGGTTCGCCGTGAGGCCGTCCTCATGGACGGCGTCGTCCGCGATGCCGGGTGCGCCCGCCAGCGCGATGTCGGTGATCATCTTCGTCGGGAAGTAATGCTCGGTGAAGTCGAGCGGGTGCTCCGACAGGCTGCGGGCCAGCTCGGCGATGTCGGTGACCTCCTTGCCGGCGGACGTGAACGGGGTGCCGTCCTTCGAGGTGTGGACCGGGTCGTCGGGGGCGCCGACGCGGTCGTAGTTCCGCCACGTGTAGAGCGGGCCGCCCGGCTCGCCGGGGATCGCCTTCTTGTCCGTGCCGAGCAGCCGGGACAGGCCGCCGAGGCCGATCTCGTCCAGGTTGTTCGGTGCCGGGAACTCCTTGTCGACGATCTTTCCGCCGTCCCAGAAGCCCACGCTGGCCTGCATGAACGCGAGCGGTTCGGAGTTGTCGTCCAGCAGCCCGCCGAGCGCGGCGGCGTTGGTGAAGCGGAAGTCCTTCACCGTCGGGGAGCCCTTGAGGAACGTCGGGTAGTCCTTGGAGAACAGCACCCGGTACGTCATGTCGGTGTTGGAACTGGACGGGACATAGGTCGCGAGGTCGGACAGGCCGCCTGGATCGAGGTTGGCGGCGAGGCCCGCGATGCCGAGCAGGTTCATCGTCTCGGTGTTGATCACGGCGGGGGCCGACAGCGTCCGCGGCACCACCCCGGTCTCCAGCCCCGCCTGGACGGCGCCCGCGCCGAACTCCACGATCGGCACCCACTCCTCCGGGACCTGGCCGCCCATCCCCGGCAGGCCCGTCGCGATGCGGGTGTCGAGCGCGAAGTAGCCGGAGCACTGGTTGTAGCCGGCGTCGCCGGTGGTGGCGTGGTCCCCGTCGAAGTCCCACTCCGCGAAGTAGGCGGTGAGGACCCCGCCGAGCGAGTGGCCGCCGCACAGCATCTTCCGCTTGCGCGCCGCCTGGTCCGGCAGTTCGCGGGCCATCAGGTCGTACTGGTCGCGGACGGTCTGCTCAAGGCCGACGTTCTGGAGCCACTTCACCTGGTCGTTGGACTGGTAGCCGGCGAACTCGCGCCCGTCCACCGCCTTCTGCCGGTAGTAGTAGTCCACGGCGAGATGGACGTCCTTCGCCGTCAGGCCGGCCTCGATCCCGGTGCGGTCCTCCAGGCAGTTCGAACGCCGGTCGAGCGCCCAGAACTCGATGTGCCGCCCGCTCTTCGCCGCCGCCGACACCGTGTTCCGCGCGACGCTGTCGAACGCGCCCGCGCCCTCCAGGATGCCGGGCTGCGCGATGAGGATCTTGTCGGCGTCCGCTGATGCCGCCGGCCCGTCCTTGTGCCGGAAGCGCAGGTAGGACAGCCAGTCGCAGGCCTGCGGGTGGGGGCCGGCGGACGCCGGCAGCGGCACCTTTACCCGCACCACCGACTCGCTGACGTCGGTGACCGGTGAACCGGACGCCACCGGCGTCTCGGACCGGCCGGCCTCCTGCGCGCTCACCGGCCCGGCCGCCGCGCCCAGTGCCGGCGCCGACGTGCCCAGCGCCAGCGCGGACGCGGCGAGGACCGCCAGAGCCGCGGCGGGTCGTCCGTCCGCGGAGAACAGGGTGGGTCGCCCCATCACTCGCTCCTTCCGGAGGTGATCGGTTACGGGGCAACAATGAACCTGTCGTTCTCCTGACGACAGTCGTCCGTTTGCGCAATCTCCGCGCGCGCCTTGTGCCCGCGCGACAAAACGGTCAGCCGAGGACGGCCGCGCCCGCCTTCTCCACCAGGTCGGCGTACTCGGCGCGCTCGGACGGCGTCAGCGCCCGCTCGTACACCTCGGCGGCGAGCCGGTCGGTGATCTGCTCGGCCTCCGCGAGCCGGGGCTCGAGGTGCGCGCAGTCGGGGAGGTCGCCCTGCCAGCCGCAGAACCGGGCCTTCCCCTCACCCTCGTCGACCAGCACCGCCTCCAGCGGCGACAGGCCGACGGCGGTCGTCGCGACGAGGTGCAGGCCGCCGCGCAGCTCCCGCAGCACCTGCAGCACCTGCACCAGCCGGCCGGGCCCGCTCGCGGGCAGCGGCTCGGCGCGCCAGCCGCAGAACAGCGGCAGCCCGGCGCCCTCGGCCGCGTCCGCGACCCGCTCGGCCAGCTCGCACAGGCGGGGGTCGTCGGGCACGTGCTCCTCGCCCCACGCGGTGAACGCGGTGGCGTACCGCCGTGCCGCCTCCCGGGCCCCGGCGACCGCGACGCCCTCGTCCCACATGGCGCGGACGACCCCGGGCTCGAAGAAGCCGAGCGCGGCCCGCACCACGCCGCCGTCGACGTCCCCGAGCACGCCGCCGCGCCCGGCGAAGTAGAACGCGAACGGGTTGCCGTACCCGAGCTCCTTCCCGTGCGCGGAGACCGCCGGGTCCAGCATCCACTTCGAGCCGATGTCGTGGACGATCGCGTCAGCGGCCCGCACGGTCTCGGCGGCGGTCAGTTCCGGCATGGGGGACTCCTCGGCTCCGGGGCGATGTAAGCGGGAGGTTACCCGCCGCTCGCGGGGCCGTGCCAGTCGAGGCACACCACCACGGCGTCGTCGGCGAGCCCGGCGCCCTCGTGGAACTCGATCAGCTCGTTGATGATGGTGAGCGGCACCTCCGCCGCGTCCTGCAGCCGGCTGCGCCGGGTCGCCTGCTCCAGTGCCTGCGTGCCGAACTCGCCGCGGCCGGTCGTCGCGGCGAAGACGCCGTCGCTGACGATGACCAGCCGGTCGCCCGGCTCGAGCGCGAACCGCTGCGGGCGGTACTCGGTGTCGGGGAACATGCCGAGCGGGAGCTGCTGCTCCAGCGGCACCCGCGTCACCTCGGTGCCGCGCAGCCGCAGGATCCGCGGCGAGCCCGCGTCGATGACGTGCACGGTGCCGTCGCCGACGTCGATCCGCATGACGAGGGTCTCGGTGAACTCCCGGCCGCCGTAGCGGACGTGCACCATGTCGTTCGCCAGGCTCGCCTGCTCGCCGAGGTCGGCGCCGGAGCGGCGCGCGTTGCGCAGCGCGCCGACGGTGAGCGAGGTCAGCAGTGCCGCGCTGATGCCGGTGCCCGCGCCGTTGGTGACGGTCAGCGCCAGATGGTCGTGCTCGGCGGACCAGTCGAAGTTGTCCCCGCCGATGGAGTACGCGGGCTCCAGGTGGCCCGCGAGGCTGAACGTCTCGTCCGCGCACCCGTGCCCGGGGAGCAGCTGCCACTGCAGTTCGGCGGCGAGCGTGAGGCGCCGCCGGCGCCTGGCCCGCTCGTACCGGTCCGTCCAGTTCCACGCGACCTTCAGGGCGATGCCGAGCAGCTCGCCGATCTCCGCCGGCGCGTCCGGGGCGCCCCACGGCTCCGCCGAGGCGACCTCGAGGACGCCGAGCCGCTCGCCCCGCGCGGTGACCGGTATGTAGGTCAGCGTCTCGCGCGGCCCGCCGCCGTCCTCGGCCCCGGCGACCAGCACGCCGCGCGTGACGTACGCGCGGCCCGCGGTGCTCTGCCGGATGGGGAGCGCGTCGTCGGCGGCATCGGCGGCGGCTCCGGGCACGGCCGGGACCGGCTCGACCGGCAGCAGCACCCGCGAGTGGTAGTCGCTCACCAGCAGCCGGACGGCGGAGATCTGCGGGTACTCGCGGCGGAGCACGGCGGCCAGCGCCTCGGGCACCGCGTGCGCGGGCGCGGCGCGCAGCGCCCGCTCGATGGCGGCCGGGCGGCCCCGCTCACCCGTGGCCAGGCGGCCCTGCGTGCTCATCGAGACCCCATCTCGTTGCTGTCTGCCGACGCCGGACGCGGCCGCGCCCCGGTCTCCGGCCGGCCCCCCCGTCCGGCCGGCCACCAGGGGGAGCGGCTCGGTGCTCCGGTCCGTCCCGGCCACCGCTCGCACCCGGGGACGGAGGACCGCAGGGGAAGACTGCCAAAGAGTTTGTCTTATGGCAAATACTTGACGTCGAGTTGTGCACGCGCCGTCAGGCGGTGCGGGAGTCGACGGCCCGCGGCCCGCCGGGCGCCCGCCGCTCGCACGCCTGGCCGAACTCCGTCAGCGCGTCGATCAGCCGGGCCCGGGACGCCGGCGACAGGTGCGCCAGCACGTCCCGCACCGCCGCGCGCCGCCGCCGGACGAGCTGCGCGTGCAGCTGCTCGCCCTGGTCGCTGAGCCGGACGATGATCTCCCGCCGGTCCGCGCGGGCGGGCTCGCGCACGATCAGCCCGGCGGCCTCCAGCCGGTCGCACAGCCGGCTCGTGGACGAGGGGATGGCGCCGAGCTCCTCGGCCAGCCCGCCGAGGTTCAGCCCCCCGAACCGCGAGATCGCCTCCACCGCGCGCAGCTGGATGGGCGAGATGGCCGGTTCGAGCCCCTGCTCCGCGCGGCTCCACAACTGCGCCGTCGTGCTCAGCACCCGCTCCACCGCGGCCGTCACGTCATCCGGGACGCCGGTCGCCGCATCGTCCACCGGTTCGTCACCCGACGTCCGCGGTCGTCGCTGGCTCACAGCTCGGCCTTTCGCACGGAGTACCCTTCGACGGCCCGGTTCCCAGGGCGCCCGCCGCGTCCTCCCGGCGGAATCACCGCAGCACGTCGGCCGTGATCGGGCGGTACGGTCGCGGGCGGTACCCCACGATAGAGGCAACCGGCGTCACGGCGCGACGGTGCGTCGGGCGCCGCCCGGGGCGGGCCGGTGCGGAGGCGGTCGACGAGCGCGTCCAGTCCCGCCCGCGGTCCCGGGTCGCCCCACGTCCAGAACGGGACGGTCCGCAGGCGCCGGCCGCCGTGCTCGCGCTCGCCGCGCGGGGGCGCGGGGCGGCCAGACGTCCGGTGCCGGACGCCCTGCTCGGCGGGGCGTCCGGCTGTTGACATTCGGGCGAGTTAGCGCAAACATTCGGGGCGTAGCGAGGAAATCGGGGAGGCGATGTGGCCGCCGAATCACCGGAGGCGCCCGACGGCCGGCGGCTGGCGGTGATGGAGGACGTGGCCGCGATGGCCGGCGTCTCGGCGATGACCGTGTCGCGCGTGCTGAACACCCCCGAGAAGGTGCGCCCGCAGACCCGCGCCCGGGTGATGGCGGCGGTGCAGGCCCTCGACTACCGGCCGAACTCGGCGGCCCGGGTGCTGGCCACCGGGCGGTCCGGGGTGCTCGGCGTCGTCAGCTTCGACACCACCCTGTACGGGCCCGCGTCCACGGTGTTCAGCATCGAGCAGGCCGCCCGCGAGCACGGCTACAACGTCAGCATCGTCAGCCTCAGCTCGCTGAACCGGCGCTCGATCGGGGAGGGCGTGGAGCGGCTGCGCGCCCAGTCCGCGGACGGGATCATGGTCGTGGCCCCGCACGAGTCGGCCGCCGAGGGGCTGAAGGAGCTGCCCTCCGACACCACGCTGGTGGCGGTCGGCGCCGGGGGCGACGTGCCGTTCCCCGCCGTGGCGGTCGACCACCGGGCCGGTGCGGAGCGGGCCGTCCGGCATCTGCTGAGCCTCGGCCACGAGACCGTCCTGCACCTGGCCGGGCCCGCCGACTGGGTGGACGCCAGCGGCCGCGCGGACGGCTGGCGGGCCGCGCTGGAGGCCGCCGGACGGGAGGTCCCGGACGCGCCGGCGGGCGACTGGAGCGCCCGGTCCGGCTACGAGATCGGCCGGCAGATCGCCGCCGAGCCCGAGGTCACCGCGGTGTTCGCGGCCAACGACGCGATGGCGCTCGGGCTGCTGCGGGCGCTGCGCGAGGCCGGCCGCGACGTGCCCGGCGAGGTGAGCGTCGTCGGCTTCGACGACGTGCCCGAGGCCGCCTACTTCCCGCCGCCGCTGACGACCGTCCGGCAGAACTTCGGCGAGGTGGGGCGGCGCGCGTTCGGCCTGCTGCTGGACCGGATCGAGGGAGCCTCCCGGCCGGTTCCCGATCCGGCCGCCGCCCGCCGCGTGGTGGAACCCGAGCTCGTCGTCCGGGAGAGCACCGGGGTGCGCCGCCGCACCTGACCCCCGTCCGAGACCGAGGCGCCTTTCGGCAGCCCGATGATGTTAGCGCTAACAAAGGAGCGGACATGACAGCCCCCGAGACCGCCGCGCTCCGCACCGAACTCGCCGTCCTGCACCGGCTGCTCGTCGAGGGCGGGCTGGTCGTGTGGACGGCCGGGAACGTCTCCGCCCGGGTGGACGGCGGCAGCTTCCTGATCAAGCCGAGCGGCGTCCCCTACGCGGACCTCACCCCCGACGCGATGGTGCTGTGCGACCTGGAGGGCAAACCGGTCGGCGACCAGCCGCTCAAGCCGTCCAGCGACGTGTTCGCGCACGCCTACGTGTACCGGCACCGCCCCGACGTCGGCGGAGTGGTGCACACCCACTCCACCTACGCGACCGCCTGGGCGGCGCGCAACGAGCCGATCCCGTGCGTGCTCACCGCGATGGCGGACGAGTTCGGCGGCGAGATCCCGGTCGGCCCGTTCGCGCTCATCGGCGGCGACGACATCGGCCGCGGCATCGTCGAGACGCTCGACGGGCACCGCAGCCCCGCCGTCCTCATGCGCAACCATGGGGTCTTCACGATCGGCGCCGACGCCCGCGCCGCGGTGAAGGCGGCCGTGATGTGCGAGGACGTCGCCCGCACCGTCCATCTGTCCCGCCAGCTCGGCGAGCCGCTGCCGATGGACGCCGGCGACATCGACCGGTTGTACGACCGCTACCAGAACGTCTACGGCCAGAGGGGCTGAGGCATGAGCTTTCCGAACCGCGAGATCTGGTTCCTCACCGGCAGCCAGGGCCTGTACGGCGACGACACCCTCCGCCAGGTCGCCGACCAGTCCGGCGCGATCGCCGCGCGGCTCGGCGAGGCGCTGCCGGTCGCGCTGCGCTGGACGCCGGTGCTGACCGACGCGGACGCGATCCGCCGGATCTGCCTGGACGCGAGCGCCGACGACTCCTGCATCGGCGTGATCGCGTGGATGCACACCTTCTCCCCGGCGAAGATGTGGATCGCCGGCCTGGACGTGCTGTCCAAGCCGCTGCTGCACCTGCACACGCAGGCGAACGTCGAGCTGCCGTGGCACTCGATCGACATGGACTTCATGAACCTGAACCAGGCCGCGCACGGCGACCGGGAGTTCGGCTACATCCAGTCCCGGCTCGGCGTCGCCCGCAAGACCGTCGCCGGGCACGTCTCCGACCCGGCGGTGGGCGCCCGCATCGCCGGGTGGGCGCGCGCGGCGGCCGGGCACCACGAGCTGCGCACGCTGAAGCTGGCCCGGTTCGGCGACAACATGCGGGACGTCGCGGTCACCGAGGGCGACAAGGTCGAGGCGCAGCTCCGGTTCGGCGTCTCCGTCAACACCTACGGCGTGAACGACCTGGTCGACGTGGTGGACGCCGTCCCCGACGTCGACGTCACCGAGCTGGTCAAGGAGTACGAGGACGCCTACGACGTCGTCCCGGAGCTGCGGCCGGGCGGCGACCGGCACGAGTCCCTCCGCTACGGCGCCCGCATCGAGCTCGGCCTGCGGACGTTCCTCGACGGCGGCGGCTTCAAGGCGTTCACGACGAACTTCGAGGACCTCGGCGGCCTGCGGCAGCTGCCCGGCCTCGCCGTGCAGCGGCTGATGGCCGACGGCTACGGCTTCGGCGGCGAGGGCGACTGGAAGACGGCGACGCTGCTGCGCACGCTGAAGGCCGCGTCCGCCGGCCTGTCCGGCGGCACGTCGTTCATGGAGGACTACACCTACCACCTGGAACCGGGCAACGAGCTGATCCTCGGCGCGCACATGCTGGAGGTCTGCCCGTCCATCGCGGCCGGGCGGCCGTCGCTGGAGATCCACCCGCTCGGCATCGGCGGGCGCGAGGACCCGGTGCGGCTCGTGTTCGACGCCGAGCCGGGCCCGGCCGTCGTGGCCGGCCTCGCCGACATGGGGGACCGCTTCCGGCTCGTCGCGAACGAGATCGAGGTCGTCGCGCCGCCGGAGCCGCTGCCGATGCTGCCGGTCGCCCGCGCGGTGTGGCGGCCGCTGCCGGACCTGCGCACCTCCACCGAGGCGTGGCTGACGGCGGGGGCGCCGCACCACACCGTGCTGTCCGCCGCGCTCGGCGCCGAGGAGCTCAACGATCTCGCCGAGATGGCCGGGGTCGAGCTGCTCACCATCGACGCCGGTACGACGCTGCGCCAGTTCACCAAGGAGATCCGCTGGAACCAGGCGTACCATCGCCTGGCCCGCGGCCTGTCATGAGCAGGGCCTTTAGAGGAGGAGCCCCATGAGCGGGGACGAGCGGTACGTCGTCGGGGTCGACTTCGGCACGCTGTCGGGGCGGGCGGTGGTCGTCCGCGTCCGGGACGGCGCCGAACTCGGCGACGGCGTCCACGAGTACGGCCACGGGGTGATCGACGAGCGGCTGCCGTCGGGGGCCGGGCTTCCGCCGGACTGGGCCCTCCAGTCGCCCGAGGACTGGCTGGACGTGCTGCGCCTCGCCGTGCCGAAGGCGCTGGCGGTCGCGGGCGTCCCGGCGTCGCGGGTCATCGGCATCGGGACCGACTTCACCGCCTGCACCGTCCTCCCGGCGGCGGCGGACGGCACCCCCCTGTGCGAGCGCCACCCCGACCGCCCGCACGCCTGGCCCAAGCTGTGGAAGCACCACGCCGCGCAGCCGCAGGCCGACCGGATCAACGCGCTGGCCGCCGAGCGCGGCGAGCCGTGGCTGGGCCGCTACGGCGGCAAGATCTCCTCGGAGTGGCAGTTCGCGAAGGCCCTGCAGGTCCTGGAGCAGGACCCGGAGCTGTACGCCGAGGCCGACCGCTGGATCGAGGCCGCCGACTGGATCATCTGGCGGCTCACCGGCACCGAGTCCCGCAACACCTGCACGGCCGGCTACAAGGGCATCCACCAGGACGGCCGGTACCCGTCCCGCGAGTACCTCGCCGACCTCCACCCGGATTTCGCCGACGTCACCGACAAGCTGGGCCACGACCTCGCGCCGCTCGGCGGCCTCGCCGGGACGCTGACCGCGCAGGCCGCCGGCTGGACGGGCCTGCCCGCGGGCATCGCGGTCGCGGTCGGCAACGTCGACGCGCACGTCACCGCCGCGGCCGCCGACGCCGTCCGGCCCGGCCAGATGGTCGCGATCATGGGCACGTCCACCTGCCATGTCATGTCGTCGGACCGGCTCGCCGAGGTCCCCGGCATGTGCGGCGTCGTCGCCGACGGCATCGTGCCGGGGCTGTGGGGCTACGAGGCCGGCCAGTCCGGCGTCGGCGACATCTTCGGCTGGTTCGTCGACAACTGCGTGCCCGCCTACTACAACCAGGTCGCCGCCTCCGAGGGGCGGACCGTCCACGAGCACCTGACCGCGCTCGCCGAGGCGCAGCCGGTCGGGCGGCACGGCCTCGTCGCGCTCGACTGGCACAACGGCAACCGCTCGGTCCTCGTCGACCACGACCTGTCCGGGCTCATCGTCGGCCAGACCCTCGCCACCAAGCCCGAGGACGTCTACCGGGCCCTCATCGAGGCGACCGCGTTCGGCGCCCGGATGATCGTGGAGACGTTCGAGGCGGCCGGCGTGGCCGTCGAGGAGTTCGTCGTCGCGGGCGGGCTGATGAAGAACGCCTTCCTGATGCAGGTGTACGCCGACGTCCTGCGCCGCCCCCTCTCGGTGATCGGGTCGTCCCAGGGCCCCGCGCTCGGCTCGGCGATCCACGCGGCCGTCGCCGCGGGGGCCTACCCCGACATCACCTCGGCCGCAGCCAAGATGGGCCGCCGCGTGCCGAACGCGTACATCCCGGACGGGCACCGAGCCGACGCCTACGACGACCTCTACGAGATCTACCGCACCCTCCACGACCACTTCGCCGACGGCGAGATCATGCACCGCCTCCGCGCCCTCCGCTGACCCCCCTCTTCGTTGACCTGCGGCGTGTTGTTGTTATCCGGCGGCTCATAACAACAACACGCCGCAGGTCAACGTCAGCGGGAGGCGGTGGGGGCGGTGCTGCGGCGGATGATCAGCTTGCTGGGGACCAGCTTCGGGGCCGTCGGGTCGGCGCCGTTCCCCGTCAGCTGCGTGATCAGCTGCTCTACCAGGTGCCGGCCGAGGGCGGTGAAGTCCTGCCGGACGGTGGTGAGCGGCGGGGTCAGGAACGCCGCCTCCGGGATGTCGTCGAACCCGATGACGCTGACGTCGTCCGGCACCCGGCGGCCGCTCTCGTGGATCGCCCACAGCAGCCCGAGCGCGATCTGGTCGTTGGCCGCGAACACCGCCGTGACGTCGCCGTCGGCGGCGAGCAGCCGGCCGCGCTCGTAGCCGGACCGCGCGCTCCAGTCGCCGGGCGCGCAGTCGGGGACGTCGGCGCCGGCCTCGGTGAGCGCGTCCCGCCAGCCGCGCGTCCGCTCGGTGGCCTCCGACCAGTCGTCCGGGCCCGGCAGGTGGTGGACGGTCCGGTGCCCGAGCTCCAGCAGGTACCGGACGGCCTCGCGGGGCGCCAGGTAGTGGTCGCCGGACACGGTCGGGACGGCCGCGTCCGGCCCGAGCAGGACGGTCGGCAGGTCGCCCGGCAGGTGCCGCAGCGCCTCGTCCGGCGGGACGTGCCCGGGGATCATGATGATGCCGTCCACGCCCTGGTCGCGGAACCGGTCGACGGCCCCCGCGACCGCGCCGTGCCCCGGCGACTCCAGGCTCGCGACGCTGGTGAAGAAGTCGGCGGCGCGGGCGTTCCGCTCGATCGCCGCGATGATCGACGCGGGGCCGAACAGGGCGGTGTCGAAGCTGACGACGCCGAGCGTCCGGGACCGGCCGGTGGCGAGGGCCCGCGCCGCCGCGTTCGGCCGGAAGTCCAGCTGCGCGGCGGCGGCCAGCACCCGGTCGCGGGTCTTCGCGCTGACCATCGGATGGTTCTTGAACACCCGCGACACGGTCTGGTGGGAGACCCCTGCGAGCCGGGCGACGTCGCGGAGCCCGGGTCTGGCGGGTGGTGTGGAGGTCATGGCACCTCGGAACATACCGGGTCCGCCGTCCCGGGCCGACCGGTCAGCGCGACGCCCCGGCGCGCCGCTTGGCCCAGATGTCGAACGCGACCGCCGCCAGCAGGACGAGGCCCTTGATCAGCATGACCCGCTCGCTCGGCGCGCCGAGCAGCGACATGCCGTTGTTGATCACGCCCATGATGAGGCCGCCGGTGATCGCGCCGACCACCTTGCCGACGCCGCCCTGCACGGCCGCGCCGCCGATGAACGCCGCCGCGATCGCGTCCAGCTCGAACATGTTCCCGGCGGTCGGACCGGCCTGGTTGAGCCGCCCGGCGAACACGATGCCGGCGATGGCCGACAGCACGCCCATGTTGACGAACAGCCAGAACGACACGGACTTGACCTTGATGCCGGACAGCTTCGCCGCGAGCGGGTTGCCGCCGAGCGCGTACACGTGCCGGCCGAACACGGCCCGGTTCATCACCAGCGTCGAGCCGAGGACGAGCACGCCCAGCAGCACGAGCACCCACGGCATGTTCTTGAACCGGGCGAGCTGCACGGCCATGAACATGACGACCACGACGCCGAGGGCGTACCTCAGCACGAACACGGTGAGCGGCTCGACCTTCTGCCCGTAGCGGATGCGCCCCTGCCGGTTCCGCCACCCGAGCCCGGCGTACCCGCCGACCAGCGCCAGCGCGACGAGCAGCGTGAACAGGTCGGCGCCGCCGAGCGGCCCGAGCCCGATGTTGCCGAGGTAGCCGGCCAGGAAGCCGTTGGCGATCGTCCGCACCTCGTCCGGGAACGGGCCGATGCCCTGGTTGCCGAGGACGGTCAGCGTCAGCGCCCGGAACACCAGCATCCCGGCCAGTGTCACGATGAACGAGGGGATCTCGAAGTAGGCGATCCAGTACCCCTGCCACGCGCCGATCACGGCGCCCGCGAGGATCGTCAGGAGCACCGCCAGCGGCCACGGCACGTGGTGCTCGACCATCAGCACGGCCGCGATGGCGCCCGTCACCGCGACCACCGACCCCACCGACAGGTCGATGTGCCCGCCGATGATGACCATGATCATCCCGATGGACAGGATCAGGATGTAGGAGTTCTGGACGATGATGTTGGAGATGTTCTGCGGCGACAGCAGCTGCCCGTCGGTGAGCACCGCGAACAGCGCGACGATCAGCCCGAACGCGATGTAGATCCCGCTCTGCCGCAGGTTGACCGGCAGGGTCCGGCCCGGCTTCGGCCGCTCCGCCGGCGGCGGTGACACGGCCTTGTCGGCCGACGCGACGCTGCTCATGCTCTGGTCTCCTCGGTCCGGGTCATGTTCTGGGTCATGTACTGCATGAGGCGCTCCGGGGTCGCGTCCGCGCGGCTCACCTCGCCGGTGATGCGGCCCTCCGCCATCGCGTACAGGCGGTCGCAGATCCCGATCAGCTCGGGCAGCTCGGAGGAGATCACCAGCACCGCGCGGCCCTGGTCGGCCATCCGGTTGATGATCGAGTAGATCTCGTACTTGGCGCCGACGTCGATGCCGCGGGTCGGCTCGTCCAGGATCAGCACGTCCGCGTCCGTGAAGATCCACTTCGACAGGACGACCTTCTGCTGGTTGCCGCCGCTCAGCTGCCCGGCCGGCGTGAGGACGCTCGGCGTCTTGATGTTCATCTCCCCGCGGAACCGCTCGGCGACCTCGTACTCGCGGTTCTCGTCGACCCAGCCGGCCTTCGCGAGGCCGCGCAGCCCGGCGGCGGAGACGTTGCGCTTGACGTCCTCGATGAGGTTCAGCCCGTAGGTCTTGCGGTCCTCGGTCGCGTAGGCGAGCCCGTGCCGGATCGCCTCGGTGACCGTCCGGACCGCGATCTCCTTGCCGTCCTTGTAGATCCGGCCGCTGATCCCGGTGCCGTAGCTGCGGCCGAACACGCTCATGGCGAGCTCGGTCCGGCCCGCGCCCATCAGCCCCGCGAGCCCGACGATCTCGCCGCGGCGCAGGGTGAGCGCGGCGCGGTCCACGACGACCCGGCCGTGCTGGGTGGGGGAGTGGACGGTCCAGTCCTCGATCCGCAGCACCTCGGCGCCGATGTCGGGGACGCGGTCGGGGAACCGGTTGTCGAGGTCGCGGCCGACCATCCCGGAGATGATGCGGTCCTCGGAGACGTCGCCGGCCATGTCGAGGGTCTCGATCGTCCGGCCGTCCCGCAGGATCGTGGTGGAGTCGGCGATCGCGCGGATCTCGTTCAGCTTGTGCGAGATGATCACGCAGGTGATGCCCTCGTCGCGCAGGCCGCGCAGCAGGTCCAGCAGGTGCGCGGAGTCGGCGTCGTTCAGCGCGGCGGTCGGCTCGTCCAGGATGAGCAGCCGCACCCGCTTCGACAGCGCCTTGGCGATCTCCACGAGCTGCTGCTTGCCGACGCCGAGGTCCATCGCCGGTGTCACCGGGTTCTCCTTCAGCCCGACCCGCGCCAGCAGCTCCGCGGCGTCGGCGTTGGTCCGGTTCCAGTCGATGAGCCCGAACCGGCCGCGGCGCTCGTTGCCGAGGTAGATGTTCTCCGCGATCGACAGGTACGGGCTGAGCGCCAGCTCCTGGTGGATGATGACGATCCCGCGCTGCTCGCTGTCGCGGATGCCGGAGAACCGGCACGGCTCGCCCTCGAACTCGATGTCGCCGCTGTACTCGCCGTGCGGGTAGACGCCGGACAGCACCTTCATCAGCGTCGACTTGCCGGCCCCGTTCTCGCCGCAGATCGCGTGGATCTCGCCCCGCCGCACCTCCAGGTTCACGTCCTGCAGAGCCTTGACCGCGGGGAAGGTCTTGGTGATCCCGCGCATCCGCAGTATCGCGTCGGTCATGGTCCTCCTTGCGGGGACGGGTGGGGCGGCCCGCCGCGGAGGTGGCGCGGGCCGCCCCACCCGGGCGTCACTTCAGCTGGGCCTCGGTGTAGTAGCCGGTGTCGATGAGTTCCTTCTTGTAGTTGTCCTTGTTCACGATCACCGGGTTGAGCAGGTACGACGGGACGACCTTCACCCCGTTGTCGTAGTCCTTGGTGTTGTTGACCTGGGGCTTGTCGCCCTTCAGCACGGCGTCGGCCATCTTCACCGTGACGGCGGCGAGCTGCCGGGTGTCCTTGTAGACGGTCGAGTACTGCTCGCCCGCGATGATCGACTTCACCGACGCGACCTCGGCGTCCTGCCCGGTCACGATGGGGTACGGCTGGCCGGGCGTCCCGTAGCCGTTGGACTTCAGCGCCGACAGGATCCCGATCGACAGGCCGTCGTAGGGGGACAGGACGCCCTGGACCTTCGTCCCGCCGCCGTAGTAGCGGGTGAGGAGGTCCTCCATGCGCTTCTGCGCGCGCTCGGGCTCCCAGCGGAGCGTCGCGATCGTCTTGAAGTCGGTCTGGCCGCTCTTGACGACGAGGGTCTTCTTGTCCAGGTACGGCTTCAGGGTGTCCATCGCGCCGTTGTAGAAGAACGAGGAGTTGTTGTCGTCGGGGGAGCCCGCGAACACCTCGATGTTGAACGGGCCCTTGGCGGTGCCCTCCGAGCCGTCGGCCTTCTTCAGGCCGAGCCCGACGAGCAGGGACGTCGCCTGCAGCACGCCGACCTTGTAGTTGTCGAAGGTGGCGTAGTAGTCGACGTTCGGGGAGTTGCGGATCAGCCGGTCGTAGGAGATGACCGGGACGCCCTTGTCGGCCGCCTTCTGCAGCTGCGTCGTCAGCGCCGTGCCGTCGATGGAGGCGATGACCAGCAGCCGGGCGCCCTTGGTGATCTGGTTGTCGATCTGGTTGGCCTGGGTCGGGATGTCGTTCTCGGCGTACTGGAGGTCGACCTTGTAGCCGAGCTGCTCCAGCTGCTTCTTGAGGTTGTCGCCGTCGTGGATCCAGCGCTCGGACGAGCGGGTCGGCATCGTGACGCCGATCAGGGCGCCGGCCGCCGGCTTCTTCTCGGCCTTCTCCTTGTCGACGGTCTTCTGCGTCGAGCCGCACGCGGTCATGCCGAGCGCGAGGCCGAGGCCCAGCGCCAGGCTGACGAACTTCCTACGCTTCACGTCTCACCTCGGGGGTGGTGCCGGTGTCCCCGGACACACTGTTACCGGTCACACTGCCATGTCAAGGCCCCCCTGGTGCGCTGCGTCACAACCGTGACCTCTTGGCTATACACCTATTTTCCGGGCGGGCATGCGCGAGCGAGCCCGCGGCCGGACCGGCCGCGGGCTCGCCAGCTGCGGGTTCGGAAGACAGGCCCGGGAGGGGAGGGGGCGCGTCAGCCGCGGGCCACGGGTCAGGACTCGCTGAAGTCGTCCCGGGACAGGCCCTTCTCCGCCATCTTGTCCTCCAGCTCGGCGCCGAGTTCGTTGCGCGTGTCCGGGCCCGGCCGGGGCTTCTCCCGGCCCGCGTCCCGGTCCGGGCCGCCGCCGCGCTTCATCACGACCTGATCGGTGTCGTCGGTCTTCGGCGCGTTCTCCTCAGGCGTGGTCATCTCTGCCCCCGTCTCGTATGGCTTCACAGGTCTGTCCGTCACGGCGGTCGCCGTCGCGGCTCGCCGGCGCGTCCGGCCGTCGCGCTACGGGCTACCCGGGGATGCTCGCCTCTAACGGCCGGCCGCCCAGGTCAGCGGGCCGGGCGGGAGCCGCGGCGGTGGCCGACCCGGATGCCGCTCCACACCAGGTTGATGAGGAACAGCACGATGCCGATGATCAGCAGGTAGAACAGGCCGTGCACGACGACGCCGACGATGCCGAGCGCCACCGCGACGAGCAGGATGAACAGGAACAGGGCCATGGCTCGATCCTTCCTGGACGCACGTCAGCGGCGGGCGAGCCGGCGCTCCTCGGGTGCCGCCTCGTAGGCCAGGTCGTAGTGGGCGAAGACGGCGCTCTCGTCGCCGGCCGGCAGCTCCCCGTCGGTGCCGATGGCGGGCGCGCCCTTGATCTGCTTCTTCGGGTGCGCGACGCGCAGGTGCTCCGGCCCGACGGTCGCCCCGTCCAGCGGCGCGAACACGAGCCGCTGCCGCATCGGCATGCCCGTCTTGATGGTGGCGAAGACCGGCTGGTCGGTGAGGGTGTCGACGTAGACGGCCTCCAGCTCGCCGATCTTGCTGCCGGACTCGTCGATCACCGTCCGGCCGCGCCATTCCCGGATGTCCTCGATCTCGAACATGTCTCGTCCAGCCGTTGTACGGAAAACCCCTTCTACGGCGTCATCTACCCAGCTCACAGCGGATATGTCGCGGGATCCCGGCTTTCCGGGAGGGGTCCTGGCCGGGCGGGCGCGACCACGCCGTAGGCGGCGAGTTCCTCCTGGTAGGGGAAGGTGCCGGGGGTATAGGAGCACCACGGCTCGGACGCGAACGGGTCGCCGGACGTGGCGAGGGCCCGCGAGCGGGAGCCGCCGCAGATCGTCCGGAACTCGCAGGCGCCGCATTTCCCGGTGAGGTTGGCGGGGTCGCGCAGGCCGACGAACAGGGGCGACGTCCGGTAGATGTCGGGCAGCCGCCCGGTCCGGACGCTGCCCGCCGGGGTGGGCAGGAAACCGCTCGGGTGGACGGTGCCGCGGTGCGAGACGAACACGAACCCGCGCGCGGAGCCGACGTCCATCGGCGCGCGCCTGGCGCGCCGGAGCGGCAGGTCCAGTTCGGCCAGCCGCCGCCGCAGGCCGGCGTAGAGCGGGCCGAGGCCGAGCGCGGCCACGTGGTCGGCGCCGTGCCGCCGCAGGATCTCCCGCTGGACGGCGATCCGGCGGAAGTGGTGGGCCTCGGTCGTCCGGGCCGGGATGTGGGCGCCGGCGTCGTACACGAAGTTGAGGACGTCCTCGACCTCCCGCGGGCCGAGCCCGGGGAGCAGCTTGCCGCGGCCGGTCGGGACGAGCAGGAACGCGCTCCAGGTGAGCGCCCCCAGTTCGTGGACGATCCGGACGATCTCCGGCAGGTCGGTCAGGTTGTGCCCGGTCACCGTGGTGTTGATCTGCACCTTCAGGCCCAGGTCGCGGGCGGTCCGCCAGGCGTCGATCGTCCAGCCGTAGACGCCCGGCGTGGCGCGGAAGTCGTCGTGGATCCGCGCGTTCGAGCCGTCCAGGCTGAGCGAGATCGCCCGCGCGCCCGCGTCCCGCAGCCCGGTGAGGCCGGCCTCGGTGAGCGTCGGCGTGCCCGACGGCGACACCGCGACCGGCAGGCCGATCCGCGAGCCGTGCCGGACGAGGTCGAGCAGGTCCGGGCGCTGGAACGGGTCGCCGCCGGTGATCACGAACATCGGCGGCGGGCTGCCGAACGAGGCGACCTGCTCCATCAGGCCGAACGCCTCGGCCGTGCTCAGCTCGCCGGGGTCCCGGTCGGGCCGGGCCTCGGCGCGGCAGTGCCGGCAGGCGAGCGGGCACGCCTGCGTCGCCTCCCAGATCACGATGAACGGCCGCTCGGCGGTGTCGTGCCGGGGCACGCGGATCTGTTTCACGGTCGCTTCCACGGTCATGGCGGGCTCACGTTCGCAGCAGGTAGTCGATCGCGTCGGCGGCGGTGTAGTCGCCGCCGGTCGCGCGGACGAGGTCGGGCAGGAAGCCGAGGTCCTGGCCGAGGGTCGGCAGCGGCGGCTCGACATAGCCGTCGGGCCGGTGCTGGCCGTGGCCGATGTTCGCGACGAGCGCGTTGCACAGGCAGCGGCGCCCGTCGGTCTCCTCGATGGCCCCGCCCTTGCGGACGTAGGCGTCGATGGGCTCGGCCGGGCAGCGGTAGCCGACCTTCCCGTCCTCCTTCAGGTAGGGGGTGCGGAGGTAGCTCAGGTCGCAGAGGCGGGGGCGCCTCGTGTAGACGTCCGGCTCGGAGAGCGTGCCGGGCAGCGCGGCGACCTTGAAGGGGAACCCGGTCGGCGAGGCGCGGGGATCGTTGCGGACGCGGAGGGTGCCGTCCAGCGCGCGGTCGATCAGCTCCTTGCGCAGCCCCGGTTCGAGGCCGGACTCGCGGCACAGCGCGAACACGCTGCCCGCCTGGATGCCGGCGGCGCCGGCCGCCCGCGCCTCGGCGAGCGTGCCGGGCCGCGCGTAGCCGCCCGCCATCCAGAACGGCAGGCCGAGCGCGGCGACCTTCGCCGGGTCGACCCGGTCCCGCTGCCCGTAGACCGGCTCGCCGGCCTCGTCCAGGCGCAGCCGCCCGCGCGGCGGCGCGCTGTGCCCGCCCGCGACGGCCGTCTCCAGCACGAACCCGTCCGGGCGGGTCACCGGCGACCGGTGCAGGTACAGGGCGAGGACGGACGACGACACGATCGCCAGGAACCGCGGCCGCTTCACCGGGCCGCCGGACAGCGACGCCGGGTCGAACGCGAACGGGCGGCCCTCGTCGGCGCCCGCGACCGCCACGGTCACGCGGCCCGGGGACCCGGCGGCCAGCGCGTCCAGCAGCGCCGGGATCTCGCTCGGGATCCCCGCGCCCATCAGGACGTAGTCGACGCCGGCCAGCATCGCCCCGTAGGCGGCGGCCGGGGTGGCGAGCTGGATCTTCTCCAGGTAGTTGATCCCGACCGGCCCGCCGTGCCCCTGCTTGGCGAGCCACACCTCGGCGAAGTTCCCGGCGACGGTCAGCTCGTCCCGCGTCCGGTTCGCCCGCAGGCCGAGCTTCGGCACGGGCCGGAACCGCTGGCCGGGCGCGATCCCGCCCGGCACGAAGTAGCGCTCCAGGATGCGTTCGCCGATCCCCGGCAGCGGCAGGTGGGCGAGCGCGCGGCGCAGGTGGCCGCCCTCGTCCCCGGCCTGGAGGCCGCGGGCGAGCAGCGCGTCCAGCGCGACCCCGGAGACGACGCCGAGCTGCCCGGTCCGGGCGACGGCGCTCGCGAGCCGCCACCCGGAGACGCCGGCGCCCATGCCGCCCTGGACGATGCGCGGCCCCGCCGGCTCAGACATCCCGGTCCCGCGCGGTCGCCGCCCACGTCAGCAGGGTCAGGCCGGCGGCGCGCGCGTCGCGCCGGGTCGCCAGGATCGCCTCGACCGTGTCGTCGGGGAGCGTCTCCACCATGATCGACAGCCCGTCGCAGTCGCTGACGTGGGGCAGGATCTGCCGGGTCAGCGCGATCCCGTGCTCGGCCAGCCGCGGCGTCAGCCGGTCGTGCTCGGCGAGCCCGTACAGCCGCCGGACGTTGCGGATCGCGCCGTCGTGGTCGGTGAGCAGCTTGGCCACGTACTCGGCGCCGAAGACGGCGACGAGCTGCGGGTACATCGACTCCTCCTCGTAGCGGAAGTGCGGCCCGGTCGCGGCGTCGACGGCCCGGACCAGCTCGCGCACCCGCTCGGTGTCGCGGAGCCGGAACGCCTCCACCAGATCGAGCAGGAGGTCGCGGACACCGCGGTGCTCCGTCCGGAAGACGTCGGTGAACTCTTGGACGAGTGTCGGCATCGTTCGCCTTTCTGTGTTCGGGAGATCAGACCCGTTCGAGGACCTCGGGGAACGGGCGGCGGGGCGTGCCGGGCACGGTCGGCCCGTAGCCGAACCGGATGACCGACTGGATGTGGCCGTGCGGCCGGTCCCCGGCCGTCCTGGCACCGCGCGTGTCCAGGAGCTGGGTGAGCATCGAGGTCGCCACGCCGCGCCGCGCGGCCGTGAGCAGGACCCGCTGCAGGGCCTGCCCCGCCCGCAGCCAGTCCTGTGGGCCGTCGCCCCTGGTGAGCAGGACGCCGAGCTGGGGGCGCGCGGAGAAGTCGTCGGCCGCCCGCCCGGCGGACGCGCCGGCCGCGCCGAAGTCGCGCAGCGGCAGGCCCCGCCCGCTCGGCCGCGGCCCGAACGCGTACCAGGGGACGCCGTCGCCGCGGGTGCGGTCCGGCGTCCAGCGGGCCAGCTCGGCGAGGTAGCCGGGGTCGGCGGTGAGCTTCGCGTCCGCCGCCGCGATCAGGCTGAGCAGGTACGCCGTGGTCTGCGGGCCGGGCAGGCTCAGCACCACGCCCTCCTCCCGGGCCGCGGCCGTCAGCTCGTCCCGGACGATCTGCGGCACCCGCCGCTTGCCGAACGGGCCGCGGTTGGTGCGCCGGTGCGGGATCGCCGCGTACAGCTCCGCCTGGCCCGGCGACGGCATCGTCGCGTCCGCGGCCCGGACGGCCGCCAGCAGCGCCGGCTGCCGCCCGGCGTCCGGGAGCGGCTCGACCAGCGGCCGGTGCCCGGTCACCCGGATCGCGAGCCGCAGGTTGAACAGCGCGGCGCCGCAGCTGATGTGCAGGGCCCGGCCGCGCGGGTCGATGACCGGCAGCGCGCGGCCGGTGTCGGCGTGCAGTTCCATGACCGCCGCGTCCTCGTCCAGCCGGAAGAACCAGGGCTGGGTGTTGTGCACCGACGGCGCCGCGATGGCCGCGGTCACCAGCCGCCGGACCCCCACATGCGTCGCGAACGGATGGGGCATGCCGCACCTCCTCGTGCTGCCGCTGTGCCTCCCCAGGCTTCCGCCCGCCCGCTCGGCCGCCCCAGGGCCGAAGGTCCCGCACGGTGGGGACCAACGATGGGACCTTGGGCCCTCCTGGCGCCGCGCGGACGGCCGGAACGCTGGGATCGTGATCGCTCACCGCCCCCGCGCGTCCCGGCATGCCGCCGCGAACGCCGTCGTGGCCGCCTGGCTGGTCCTGAGCGCGCTGGCCGTGCTCGCCCGCGACCGTCTGCCCGCCCCGGACTGGCTGCTGATCCACGTGTTCCTGCTCGGTGCGGTGACCAACGCCGTCGTCGCCTGGACGGACCGCTTCGCCGCCGCGCGGCTGCGGCTGCCCGCCCCGGCCCGGTGGTGGCCGGCGGTCCGGCTCCTGGTCCTGAACGCCGGCATCGCGGCCGTCCTGCGCGGCGCCACCAACGGGCATCCGGAGCTGGCGACGGCCGGTGCCGCGGTCGTCGTCGGGATCGTGTGCGCGCACGTGACCGTGCTGGTCGTCCGGTCGCGGCGCGCGTGGCGCGGCCGGTCCGGCCACCTGGTGGCCTGGTACGCGTGCTCGGGCCTCGCGCTGATCGCCGGCGGGACGCTCGGCGGCTGGATGGCGTCCGGGCGGGCCCCGGCCATGTGGCACATGCGGCTGGAGGCCGCGCACATGCACGTGAACCTCCTCGGCTGGGTCGGCCTGGCCATGCTCGGCACCCTGCACGCCCTGTGGCCGGCGGTGCTGCGCGTCCGGGGCACCGCCGCGAGTTCCCGGCTGTCCCTGCGGCTGGCCGTGCCGGGCCTGGTCGTGGCCGCGGTCGCCCTGTCCGCGGGCGCCCGCTGGATCGCGCTGGCCGGGCTCCTGCTCTACACGGCGGGCGCCGCCCTGGCGCTCGTCCCGTTCGTCCGCGCCCGGCGGCGTCCGCACGCCTTTGCCGCGTGGATGCTCGCCGCCGCGGCCGGCTGGTTCCTCGCCGCCCTGGCCGCCGACGCGGCCGTCGTCGCCACCCGGCCGCCGGCCGAGGTCGCGCAGGGCCTCGAACCGCTGTTGGCGCCCATCCTCGGAGGATTCGTGCTGCTCGCCGTCGTCGCCGTCATCGGTTCGCTGAGGTCCCGTGTGTCGCCGCCCATCGCGGGCGTCGCGGCTGGCTGCCTGCTGACCGCGCTCGCGGTGGCGTTCGCGTCGAGCGGCCAGACGGGGGCGCCCGTGCAGACGGTGGCCGCGTCGGGGACGCGGGTGGTGGAGGTGACGCTGGCGAACATGCGGATCCGTCCGGGGACGATCGAAGCGCCGCCTGGTACGCGTCTGGTGTTGAAGGTGACGAACAAGGATGCGATGCGGCATGACTTGCGCCTGGAGTCGGGTCAGGCGACGCCGATGCTGGGTCAGGGGGAGTCGGCGACGCTGACGGTGCCGTCGGTGAAGGGCACGGTCGAGGGCTGGTGCACGGTGCCCGGTCACCGCGCGGCCGGGATGACCATGCAGATCAAGACGGCGTCCTCCTCCGGGCCCGCGTCGGCGATGGATCACCAGGCGATGGGCCATACGGCGATGGGGACGGGGCAGCTGGACCTGGCGGCGGCGATGTCGCCGGGCTGGAAGCCGTATGACGCGGTGCTCAAGCCTGCGCCGGGTGCCAAGGAGCACCGTGTGGAGTTGCGTGCCAGCGACCGTGAGTTGGAGGTGGCGCCCGGGGTCCGGCAGACGATGTGGACGTTCGGTGGGACGGTCCCGGCTCCGGTGCTGCGCGGCAAGGTCGGTGATGTCTTCGTGATCACGTTGGTGAACGACTCGACCATGGGGCATGGGATCGATTTCCATGCGGGCACGCTGGCGCCGGATGTGCCGATGCGCACGATTCAGCCGGGTGAGCGCTTGACCTACCGGTTCAAGGCTCAGCGTGCGGGTGCGTGGTTGTATCACTGCTCGACAATGCCGATGCTGCAGCACATCGCCAACGGCATGTACGGCGCGGTCGTCATCGATCCGCCCGACCTGCCCCGTGTCGACCGCGAATACGTCCTCGTTCAGGGCGAGCTGTACCTGGGGCAGCCCGGCAGCGACGCGCAGGTGGGCAAGATGCGTGAGGGGCGTCCGGACGCGTGGATGTTCAACGGGACCGCTGCCGGCTACGACCATGCCCCGCTGACGGCTCGTGCGGGTGACCGGGTCCGGGTCTGGGTGGTGGATGCGGGCCCTTCGTCCGGGACCGCGTTCCACATCGTCGGCGCGCAGTTCGACACGGTTTATAAGGAGGGCGCCTACCTGCTGCGCAAGGGCGATCCGGGCGGTGCGCAGATCCTGGACCTGGCGCCCGGCCAGGGCGGTTTCGTCGAGACCGTCGTCCCCGAGCCCGGCCACTATCCCTTCGTCGACCACGACATGCGGCACGGAGAATCCGGCGCCCACGGCATCCTGAAGGTGACCCGATGACCTGGTGGTCCGTCATCCGCTTCCTCCACGTCTCGGGGGCCGCGCTGTGGGTGGGCGGGCAGCTCACCATCTCGCTGGTCCTGCTGCCGCTCGCCCGGCGGAGGCTGCCCGCGGAGCAGTTCGCCGGGATGGCGCGCGAGGTCGGCCGCCGGTTCGGCATCTTCACCGGTGCCGTCTTCCTCCCGGTGCAGATCACCACGGGCGTGGCCATGGCCCGGCACAAGGGCGTCACGTGGGCGTCGCTCGCCGAGCCCGGCTACGGCCGCATCCTGGCCGCGAAGCTGCTGCTGTTCGGCGCGGTCGTGGCCGTGGCCGGCGTGCACGGCTGGGCCAGTTCCCGGCATCCGTCCTTCGCGCGGGCCATGGCGATCACCTCGCTCGTCGGCTCCGTCGGCATCGTCCTCATCGCCACCGCCCTGCCCACCACCTAGGAGGATCGTCCATGACCGACCGCCGTGACCTTCCGCTCGTCTACTCGTGCTCGGGCTGCTCAAGCGCCGCGCAGATGACGAACTGGCTGGCGATCCAGCTCGACCGCCGCGGCGTCGCCGAGATGTCCTGCATCGCGGGCGTCGGCGGCGATGTGAAGAGCCTGGTCCGCAAGGCCACCAGCGGACGCCGGATCATCGCCATCGACGGCTGCGCACTGGAATGCGCCCGCCACTGCCTCGACCGGCACGACGTGGCGCCCGACGTCCACCACCGGCTCAGCGACGACGGAGTCCGCAAGCGCCTGGGCGAGGACTTCGACCCCGCCCAGGCCGAAGAGGTCCTCGCCACGCTCCTCCAGCGCGTCGAGGCGGAGGTCGGGTAGCTCTGTCAGCGGGCCCGCTGGACGAGCTTCAACGTCTCCACCAGCAGGTACGACGCGGCGGCGATGACCGCGATGCGGGCCCACGCGGCCGCGTCGAGCGGCGCGGAGCCGAACACGTCGTTCATGAAGGGCGTGTAGGTGTAGAGCACCTGGATCGCGACGAGCGCCAGCGCACTGACGGCGACCCACGGGTTGCGGCGGACGCCGCCCCACAGCAGCGGCCGGTCCAGGGACAGGCAGTTGAACATGTAGGTCAGCAGGGTCAGCGCGAACACGTTGACGACGATCGTCTGCGCGACCTCCGGGGACGCGCCGTGCGACCGCTCCCAGTGCTGCAGCCCGAAGGAGCCGGCGAGCAGGATCGCCGACACCAGCAGGATGCGGGTCGTCATCGCGCGGGTGAGCAGCGGCAGCGCCGGGTCGCGCGGCGGGCGGCGCATGATGTGCTCGTCCTTCGGCTCGACCGCGAACGGCAGCCCGAGGACGAGCACCGCGGTCATGTTCAGCCACAGCACCTGCAGCGGCAGGATCGGCAGCGCGGTCCCGGCGACGATGGCGGCGACGAGGACGAGGCCGAGCCCGATGTTGGACGGCAGCGCCCACACGATGAACTTCACCAGGTTGTCGAAGACGCCGCGGCCCTCCTCCACCGCCCGCTCGATGGAGGTGAAGTCGTCCTCGGTGAGCACCATGTCGGCCGATTCCTTGGCGGCGTCGGTGCCGGTGCGGCCCATCGCCACGCCGATGTCGGCCTGCTTGAGCGCGGGGGCGTCGTTGACGCCGTCGCCGGTCATCGCGATCACGTGCCCCGAACTCTGCAGGGCCCGGACGAGGCGGAGCTTCTGCTCGGGGGAGACGCGGGCGAAGACGGTCGTGTCGCGGATGCGCTCGGGGGAGTCGTCGGCGGCGAGGTCGGCGCCGGTCATGACCGTGCCGCCGAGCCCGACGCGGGCGCCGATGGCGGCGGCGGTGGCGGCGTGGTCCCCGGTGATCATCTTGACCTGGATGCCGGCGTCGTGGCAGGTCCGGACGGCCTGCGCGGCGTCCGGGCGGGGCGGGTCGAGCATCGCCTGCAGGCCGAGGAAGGTCAGCGGGGGCAGCTCGTCCAGCGTCGCGGCGCGCCCGCGGGCGAAGGCCAGCACGCGCAGCGCCTCGCCGCCGTAGGACTCGGCGCGGGCGGCGACGGCGGCGCGGTCCAGCGGGACCGGCTCACCGCCGGGTCCGGCGGCGCCGTCGCACAGCTCCAGGATCCGCTCGACCGGCCCCTTGACGTAGACGGTGCCGTCCTCGTGCAGCGTCGCCATGTAGCGGCGCTCGGAGCTGAACGGCTGCGTGGCGGTGCGGGCCGGGACGCGGCCGAGCCCCGCCTTGGCGGCGCTGGTGACCAGGGCGCCCTCGGTCGGGTCGCCGGTGATCTGCCAGCCGCCGTCCTTCTCGACGAGCTGCGCGTCGTTGCAGCCCAGCCCGGTCAGCAGCGTCTCCTTCAGGACGGGGTGCTCGGCGAGGTCGACCGCGCGCCCGCCGCACTCGATGCCGCCGTCCGGGGCGTAGCCGGTGCCGGTGACGGTGTAGTCGCGCCCGCCCGCGGTGACCGCGGTGACGGTCATCTGGTTCTGGGTGAGCGTGCCGGTCTTGTCGGTGCAGATGACGGTGGTGCCGCCGAGCGTCTCCACGGCGGGCAGGTGCCGGACGATCGCGCCGCGCCGCACCATCCGCGCGACGCCCAGCGCGAGGGTGATCGTCACGACGGCGGGCAGTCCCTCCGGGATCGCGCCGACCGCGAGCGCCACCGCCGCGGTCAGCATCTCGGTGGCGTCCCGGCCGCGCAGGATCCCGATCACGAAGGTGACCGCGGCGAGCACCAGGATCGCCACCGTCACGACCTTGCTGAACTGGGTGATCTTGCGGGTGAGCGGGGTCTGCACGGTCGCCGTGGTGTGCACCAGCCGGTCGATGCCGCCGAGCTCGGTGTCCGCGCCGGTCGCCACGACCAGCCCGGCGGCCCGGCCGGCGGTGACCAGCGTCCCGGAGAAGGCCATCGCGGTGCGGTCGGCGAGGGAGACCTCGGGCAGTTCCGCCGGGTCCTTGGCGACGGGCACCGACTCGCCGGTCAGCGCCGACTCGTCCACGGCCAGCTCGTCGGTGCGCAGCAGCCGCAGGTCGGCCGGGACCTTGTCGCCGGCCTCCAGCTCCACCAGGTCGCCGCGGACCAGGTCGGCCGCCGGGATCCGCCGCCGCACGCCGTCCCGGACGGCCACCGCCGTGGTCCGCGCCATCGCGGCGAGCGCGGTGAGCGCCTTCTCCGCGCGCGACTCCTGGACGAACCCGACGATCGCGTTCGCGACCACCACGCCGAGGATCACGATCGCGTCGACGTGCTCGCCGAGCAGCGCCGTCACCGCGGCCGCCGCGAGCAGGACGTAGATCAGCGGGCTGTTGAACTGCAGCAGGAACCGCACGACCGGCCCGCGGCCGCGCGCCACCGGCAGCGTGTTCGGCCCCTCGCGCTCCAGCCGGGCCGCGGCCTCGGCCGGCGCCAGCCCCTGGGACGCGTCCCCGCCGAGATCGCGCACGACGTCCCCGGCGGGCCTGCGGTAGGGCGCGAGAGCCGTCGCCATCAGGGGCGGGGCGCGTTGCGATCGGCTTTGAGCCGGGCGGCGAGGGCGGCGGCCTGGGTGCGGCGGCTCATGCCGAGCTTGGCGAAGATGTTGGAGATGTAGTTCTTGACGGTCTTCTCGGCCAGGAAGAGGCGCTCGCCGATCTGCCGGTTGGTCAGCCCTTCGCCGATGAGGTCGAAGATGTGGCGCTCCTGGTCGGTCAGGCCCTTGAGCGGGTCCTGCTTGTCCTGCCGGTCGCGCAGCCGCTGCAGCATGCGGGCGGTGGAGCGGGGGTCGAGCAGGGACTGGCCGGTGGCGACGGTGCGGACGGCGCCGACCAGGTCCGAGCCGTGGATCTGCTTGAGGACGTATCCGGCGGCGCCGGCCATGACGGCCTCGAACAGGGCGTCCTCGTCGTCGAAGGAGGTCAGCATCAGGCAGGCCAGGTCGGGCATCTGGGAGCGGAGTTCGCGGCAGACGCCGACCCCGTCGCCGTCGGGCAGCCGGACGTCCAGTACCGCCACGTCGGGGCGGGCGGCGGGGATGCGGGCCAGCGCGTGCTCGGCGGTGCCGGCCTCCCCGACGATCTCGATGTCGTCCTCGGCCGACAGCAGTGCGGCCACCCCGCGGCGGACGACCTCGTGGTCGTCCAGCAGGAACACCCGGATGGTCTCGGCGGCATCGGTCCTGGCGGCATCGCCGGTCATGGCATCGTCCTTCGCCCCTCGTCACTGACGGAATGGACGTTACCCGCCGGCCGTGCGGCGTCACATCATCGGACGTCCCGCCATCCGGAGGACCAAGGTCCCGAACCGGGCATCGCCCGGCCCGCCGGGGCGTCCCCGGCCCCGGAGGGCGGCAGAGGTCCCGCCGCCAAAGGGCCCTTCGGCCCTGTGTCGCCGATCACCCCGGCAGTGAGATGGAGGGGCGCGAACACTCGAGACACGATCGGGGGGCGAACCCGGTGAGCACCATGACCGCGGCCGACCTGGCACGCGACACCTTCCTGCGCGGGATGCGGACCGCGGACCTGGCGCGGCTGGCGGGCACCGCCCGTCCCGCCGCCTTCCCGGCGGGCCGCCGGATCATCGCCGAGGCGGAGCCGGCCGAGAGGTTCTGGCTGATCCGGGAGGGCACGGTGGCCCTCGACCTCCGCGTGCCCGACCGCGGCACGGTCGTCGTCGACACGCTCGGGCCCGGCGCCGCCCTCGGCTGGTCCTGGCTGTTCCACCCGTACCGGTGGCGCTTCGGCGCGACGGCCCTGTCGGACGTGCGGGCCGTCGAGTTCGACGGGCGGCTGATCCGCACGCTCAGCGCGATCGACCCCGCGCTCGGCTACGAGCTGACCCGCCGCTTCACCGAACTCGTCGTCGACCGGCTCCAGATCGCCCAGACGCGGCTCCTGGAGGCGCCCCGCCCGGAACCGGCGCCGCGGCCCTGACGGGGCGGCCGGGCACGATCACCGCGCGTCCGGTGGGCAGGCCAGTGGTGGGCAGGTAGGCGGTGGGCAGGCCGGTGGTGGGCAGGCCGGTGGTGGGCAGGCCGGTGGTGACCCGCCCCGAGCATGGCCGCACCGTTTGCCGGGCCTCCGGCGGGGTACTCGGGGTGCCTGGTCGGTCTCGGTTTCGGCAGGTCGGAGGAGCGGGCGGTGGGGATTCCGGGGATGTCGCTCGCCAGGACGGCGCTCTCCGTCCCGGTCGCGGCGGCGGAGACGGCGTCGAAACTGGCCCTGCAGGGCGCGGCGCTGGGCGCGCGCACGACCGCCGCCGGGGCGCGCACCGGCGCGCGGGCCGCCGCGGGCGCCGCCCACGGGATCGGTGACCTGGGCACGGGCGTGCGCCGGACGGCCGGTTCCGTCGCGGTCCTCGCCGCCGGGGGACCCGCGCGGCGGGTGTGGGCGCACGGCGGCCGGGCGCACATCCAGGCGAACGGCCTGGCGGGCGACGGGCTGCGGCAGAGGCGGTACGCGCGGGCGCTGACCGAGGCGCTGCGGCGCCTGGACGGTGTCCGCTGGGCGGAGGTCAACGCCGTCGCGGGCCACGTCCTCGTCTCCTACGCGCAGGGCTCCGTGGATCTGGACACCCTCGTCCAGGCCGTCGAGGACGTGGAGGACGCCCAGAAGGCCGGCGGCTTCGACGAGTCCGCGCACGCCCGGCGGCCGGACGACGACATGGCGTGGACGGGCGCGGTGACGACGCTCGCCACCGACTGCGCGGGCGCCGCGGCGGCCCTGGCCGGCAGGCTGCTGCTCCTCCCGCCGGTGCCGAGCCCGGTGCGCGCGGCGGTGGCGCTGGCCGACTCGGTCCCGCAGCTCCGGTCGACGCTGGAGCGGCGGCTCGGCGGACTCCGCGCGGACGCCCTGCTCGGCGCGGCCAACGCGATCGTCCAGGGGGCCGGGCAGGGCGTCGCGCCGGTGGCCACCGACGCCGTGCACCGCGTCTTCCAGCTCTACGAGATCCGGGCGCGCCGCGACGCGTGGCGGCGCCGCGAGCCGCAGCTGGCCGTGGCGGGCCGCCTGCCGCAGGACTGCGGAAGGCCGGCGGAGCGGCCGTGCCCGCTGCCGGACGGGCCGGTGGAGCGGGCCGCGAACCGCACCGCGCTCGCCGACCTGCTCGGCTCCGCCGGCGTCATGGCCGGCACCCACGACCCGTCCGCCGTCGCCGAGATGCTGCTCGCGACCGTGCCGAAGGCGGCGCGGTCCGGCCGCGAGGCGTTCGCCGCCGTGCTGGGCCACGACCTCGCGCGCCGCGGCGTCGTCGCCCTGGACCCGGGAGCGCTGCGCCGGCTCGACCGGGTCGACGCGGTCGTCATCGACTCGGCGGTGCTGTGCGACGGGGAGCTGCGGCTGCTGTCGGCGGTCTCCACCAGCGGCGCGCTCGATGACGCGGACGTGTGGCGGCTGGCCGGCGCGGTGCTCGCCGGGTACGGCCGCGACGACCTCGCCCGGCCGGGACCGTGGCCGCAGAAGCCCGACCCCGGCCGGCCGGAGCCGGGATGGCGGCTGGAGCGGGCGGCCGACGCACCGTCCGCCGGCCCCGCCGACCCGGACGGCGTCACCCTCGACCTCCTCGACGACCGGGGCGAGCGGTGCGGCCGGGTCCGGGCCGGCTGCTCGCTGGACCGCCTGGCCGAAGCGCTGCTGTCGGCGGCGCACGAGGCGGCCGACGTGGTCGTCCTCACCGAGCACGCCAGCACCCGGGAACTGCTCGCCTGGGGCGACGACACCCCCACCGCCGTCGAGGACCTGGCGCAGTCGGTGCGGGAGCTGCAGGAGGAAGGACACGGGGTCCTCGCCATCGCCTGCGGCCGGGACGAGGCGCTCGACGCGGCCGACGTCGGCGTCAGCGTCCTGCGCGGGCACGGGCTCGCCGACTGGCGCGCCGACCTCGTCTGCGGGCCGGGGCTGGCCGAGGCGTGGCGGCTGCTGACGGCCGTCCCGTTCGCCCGCCGCGCCGCCCACCGGTCCGCGCAGCTCGCGCTGAGCGCGTCGGCACTGGGCGCGCTGCTCATCGTCGGACGGCGCCGCCGCATCGGACGGGGGAGGCTGCGCCGCCTCACCGGCTCCTGGCAGGACATCCCGCCCGTGCACGCCGCCTCCCTGTCGGCGATGCTGGCGAACGCGCTCAGCGCCCGGCGGCTGAACCACCGCCCGCTGCCGCCGCCCATCATCCGGGACGCCTGGCACGTCTTCACCGCCGAAGAGGCGTACCGGCGGCTGGTCCCCGGCGCGGGCGGGCGGCCGCAGGCGCCGCCGCGGCACCGGCCGGCGCCCGGACCCGCCGGGACGCTGCTGCGCCTCGCCGCGGCCGTCCGGCAGGAGCTCGACGACCCGCTGACGCCCATCCTCGCGCTCGGCGCGGCGGCCTCGGCGGTGGTCGGCTCCAGCGTGGACGCGGCGCTGGTCGCCGGGGTCATGACCGGAAACGCCCTCATCGGCGGCGTCCAGCGGATGCGGGCCGAGCGCGCCCTCGGCGAGCTGATGCTCGGCCAGCGGATCCAGGCGCGCCGGGTGTCCGCGGTCCCGCCGCCGGCCGGCGAGCCGGACTTCGCGCGGCTCCGCAACGCCGCGAGCGACCAGGTGACCGCCGACCGCCTGCGCACCGGCGACGTGATCCTGCTCCGCTCGGAGGACGTCGTCCCGGCGGACGCCCGGCTGCTGTGGTCCGAGTCCCTCGAAGTGGACGAGGCCACGCTGACCGGCGAGTCCGTCCCCGTCGACAAGATCGTCGAGCCGTCCCCCGGCGCCGACCCCGCCGACCGGCACTGCATGGTCTACGAGGGGACGACGGTCGTCGCGGGCGGCGCCGTCGCCCTCGTCGTCGCCACCGCCGACGCCACCGAGACCGGACGCGCCGCCGCGCTGGCCGGGGCCGCCGACGCCTCCGCCAGCATGCAGACGCGGCTCGCCGAACTCACCCACCAGGCCCTGCCGGCGACCGCGCTCGGCGGAGCGGCCGTGACCGTCCTCGGCATGCTGCGCGGCCTGCCGCTGCGCCGGGCCCTGGAATCGGGCGTCGCGGTCGCCGTCGCCGCCGTCCCCGAGGGACTGCCCCTCGTCGCCACCGCCTCGCAGCTCGCCGCCGCCCGGCGGCTGTCCGGCCTCGGCGTGCTCGTCCGCTCCACCCGCGCCCTGGAGGGCCTCGGCCGGGTGGACACCCTGTGCTTCGACAAGACCGGCACCCTCACCGAGGGCCGGCTCCGCCTCGTCCGCGCGGCCGGGCCCGCCCGCCCGCTGCCGCTCACCGGCGACGAGGGCCGCCGCATCCTGCGGACCGCCGCCCGCGCCTGCCCGCCGCCCGGCGGCCGGAAGGCCCCGCACGCCACCGACCGGGCCGTGCTGGACCGCGCCGCGAACCTGCCGCCCGACGGCCGGTGGCGGCTGGAGGAGGAACTGCCGTTCGAGACCACCCGCGGCTTCTCCGCGTCCCTCGGACACGACGGCGACCGGGCCGTCATCGCGGTGAAGGGCGCGCCCGAGGTCCTGCTGGCCAAGTGCTCCCGGATCCCCGGGCGGGACGGGGCGGACGCGCCGCTCACCGCCGCCGGGCGCCGGGCGGCCGCCGCGGCGGTCCGGCGGCTGGCCGGGCAGGGCCTGCGCGTCCTCGCCATCGCCGAGCGCGCCGTCCCCGACGCGGCCGCGGCGCGCGGCGAGCTCGCCGGCCACGTCGCCGACCTCACCCTGCTCGGCTTCGTCGGCATCGCCGATCCGCCGCGCCCCAGCGCCGAGGAGGCGGTGCAGCGGCTGCACGGGGCGGGCGTGCGCGTCACCATGATCACCGGCGACCATCCCGACACCGCCGCGGCCGTCGCCGCCGAGCTCGGCATCCCGGACGCCGACCGGGTCGTCACCGGCGCCGAGCTCGACGCGATGCCCGCCGCCGAGCGGGTCCGGGCCGTCGAGCGCGCCGCCGTCTTCGCCCGGGTCTCGCCCGCCCACAAGGTCCGCATCGTGCGCGACCTGCGCAAGGCCGGACGGGTCGTGGCGATGACCGGCGACGGCGCCAACGACGCCGCCGCCATCCGCCGCGCCGACGTCGGCATCGCGGTCGCCGGCCGCAGCTCCGGCGCGGCCCGGTCCGCCGCGGACCTCGTCCTCACCGCGCCCGACACCGCGCTCATCCTGGACGCGTTGCGCGAGGGCCGCGCCCTGTGGCACAGCGTGCGCGACGCCGCCGCGATCCTCGTCGGCGGCAACGCGGGGGAGGTGGCCTTCACCGTCCTCGGCACGGCCCTCGGCGGGCGGGCACCGCTCAGCACCCGCCAGCTCCTGGTCGTGAACATGCTGACCGACATGCTGCCGTCCCTCGCCGTGGCGA
>NZ_SMJW01000290.1 GCF_004348335.1 Actinomadura bangladeshensis
GGGTGACAGGTGGGGAGCGGGCGGTATCCTGCCCGTGTTGGGTGCGTTCCGGCCTGCCGTGGTGTGATCTCGCAGGTGGGCGCGTCCTAGACCGATCCCGTCCGCGATGCCGAGGAGCCTCCTTGTGAGCGCTGCGAGCCGACCGGCCGCCGTCATCGTTCTCGCCGCGGGCGAGGGCACCCGGATGAAGTCCCGAAAGTCGAAGGTCCTGCACGAGCTGTGCGGGCGCAGCATGCTCGGGCATGTGCTGGCCGCGGCGCGGCGGCTGGAGCCCGAGCGGCTCGTCGTCGTCGTCGGGCACCGCCGCGAGCAGGTGATCGAGCATCTCGGCGCGCACGCGCCCGATGCCGAGGCCGTCGTCCAGGAGCACCAGGGCGGGACCGGCCACGCGGTGCGCATGGCGCTGGAGCAGACCGGCGCCCTCGACGGGACCGTGGTCGTCACCAACGGCGACCACCCGCTGCTGCGGGGCGAGACCCTGCAGGCGCTCGTGCGGGTGCACGAGGGCGAGGGCAACGCCGCGACCGTCCTGACGACCGAGATGCCGGACGCCACCGGGTACGGGCGGATGGTCCGGGCCGCCGACGGCGGCGTCGAGGCGATCGTCGAGCACAAGGACGCGACGGACGCGCAGCGGGCGATCAACGAGATCAACGTCGGCATGTACGCGTTCGACGGGGCGCTGCTGGCCGACGCGCTGAAGCGGGTGACCACCGACAACGCGGGCGGCGAGGAGTACCTCACCGACGTGGTGGCGATCGTCCGCGAGGACGGGCACCGCGCCGGTGCGCACCTGGTCGCCGACTGGGTCGAGACCCAGGGCGTGAACGACAAGGTCCAGCTCGCGCAGGCGCGCAGGCAACTGAACGACCGGATCCTCGAAGCGCACATGCGGGCCGGGGTCACGATCGTCGACCCCGCGTCCACGTGGATCGACGTCGACGTGACCGCCGAGCCCGACGCCGAGATCCACCCGGGCACGCAGCTGCACGGGAAGACGCATCTCGGCGAGGGATCGCGGGTCGGGCCGGGGTGCACGCTGACCGACACGACGGTCGGCGAGGGCGCCACGGTGATCAACGCGGTCTGCGTGGAGGCGGAGATCGGGCCCGAGGCCTCGGTCGGTCCTTACGCCTATCTGCGGCCGGGAACCCGGCTGGCCCGCAAGGCCAAGATCGGGACGTACGTCGAGACCAAGAACGCCGACATCGGCGAGGGCACGAAGGTGCCGCACCTGACCTACGTGGGCGACGCCGAGATCGGCGCGGGCTCCAACATCGGCGCGAGCTCGGTGTTCGTGAACTACGACGGTGTGGACAAGCACCGCAGCGTCATCGGGTCGCACGTGAAGGTCGGCAGCGACAACATGATCGTCGCGCCGGTGACGGTGGGCGACGGCGCCTACACCGCGGCCGGATCGGTGATCGTCCAGGACGTCCCGCCGGGGGCGATGGCGGTCGCGCGGGCGCGGCAGCGCAACGTCGAGGGCTGGGTGGAGCGCAGGCGGCCCGGTACGCCGGCGGCCGACGCGGCCCGGCGGGCGAAGGCCGAGGAGGAGGGCGCGCCCTAGCGCGGTCCGGTGAGGACTGCCCCGCTTCGGAGCGGGGACGTGGAGGACAGCGGCGTCTTCCGGTGACAACAGAGCAACCCGTGCGCCCGGCTCTTGTGGTGCGCGGGGGAGTGGGGACGACACCCCACGGGTAAGGCACGTTCCATTGAGGGGGAGTTGTCAGAGGTGAGTGGGATCAAAGCGAGCGGTCAGAAGAAGCTGATGCTCTTCACCGGCCGAGCCCACCCGGACCTGGCCAAGGAAGTCGCCGACAACCTCCACATCGAGCTGACTCCGACGTCGGCGTACGACTTCGCCAACGGTGAGACGTTCGTACGGTTCCTCGAGTCGGTGCGCGGCTCGGACGCCTTCGTGATCCAGAGCCACACGGCTCCCATCAACCAGTGGATCATGGAGCAGCTGATCATGGTGGACGCGCTCAAGCGCGCGTCCGCCAAGCGGATCACCGTGGTGGCGCCGTTCTTCGGGTACGCGCGGCAGGACAAGAAGCACCGCGGCCGCGAGCCGATCTCGGCGCGGCTGATGGCGGACCTGTTCAAGACGGCGGGCGCGGACCGGTTGATCACGGTCGATCTGCACACGGCGCAGATACAGGGCTTCTTCGACGGCCCGGTGGACCACCTGTTCGCGCTGGACCTGCTGGCCAGGCACTTCGAGAGCCGGCTGGACACCTCGCTGGTGACGGTGGTCGCGCCGGACGCGGGCCGGGTGCGGGTGACCGAGCGCTGGTCGGACCGGCTGGGCGGCGTGCCGATGGCGATCATCCACAAGAAGCGCGACCCGGACGTGGCCAACGAGGTGAAGGTCTTCGACGTCGTCGGCGAGGTCAAGGGCCGCACCTGCGTGGTGGTCGACGACATGATCGACACCGGCGGGACGATCGTGAAGGCGGCGGAGGCGCTGTTCGAGCAGGGCGCGGCGAAGGTCGTGGTGGCGGCGACGCACGGCGTGCTGTCGGGCCCGGCGGTGGACCGGCTGAAGAACTCGCGGATCTCCGAGGTGGTGCTGACGAACACGCTGCCCATCCCGGAGGACAAGCGGTTCGACAAGCTGACCGTGCTGCCGATCGCTCCGCTGCTCGCCCGCGCGATCAACGAGGTGTTCAGCGACGGTTCGGTGACGAGCCTCTTCGGCGGCCACAGCTAGCCCTGCGGGGTGGCGCGGGTCTCGGCGGGCTCTGGCGTTTCGCGGCGCGGCGATCGGCTAGACTCTTTGAATCGCGCATGCCTCCGGGTCGTTCAGTGCGGTGCCGGTACAGGGGCCGCACTCCCCGGGGGACGCAACGAATCTTTGAGGCGCCCGCCCTTAGTCGGCGTGCGTGGATCGCAACTGTCCGTAGCGGACGTCCGACGCCGGACGGCCGTGGATCGCAACAAGCAGGGAGTTTTCGCCGTGTCCGAGGTACGCATTGCCGCCGAGCCGCGCACCGAGTTCGGTAAGGGTGCCGCGCGGCGCACCCGCCGGGCCGGCAAGGTGCCCGCCGTCCTCTACGGTCACGGCACCGACCCGCAGCACATCTCGCTGCCGGGGCACGCCCTGATGCTGGCGCTCAAGACCCCGAACGTGCTGCTGACCATCGAGGGTCTCGGCGGCGGTTCGGAGCTGGCGCTGCCGAAGGACGTGCAGCGCGACCCGATCAAGGGCTTCCTGGAGCACGTCGACCTGCTGCTGGTGAAGCGCGGCGAGAAGGTCGTCGTCGACCTGCCGGTGAACGTCGTCGGCGACGTGGTCGCGGGCGGCCAGGTGGCGCAGACGGAGGTGGAGATCTCCGTGGAGACGGAGGCGACCAACATTCCGGAGTCGGTCGACCTGGACATCTCCGGCC
Source organism: Actinomadura bangladeshensis (assembly GCF_004348335.1). Lineage (GTDB taxonomy): Bacteria > Actinomycetota > Actinomycetes > Streptosporangiales > Streptosporangiaceae > Spirillospora > Spirillospora bangladeshensis. Next base: position 3,396 of record NZ_SMJW01000290.1, read on the forward strand.
TGGGGGTCGACTCGCAGGTGCTGGCGAAGGACCTGAGGCTGCCGTCGGGGACGACGCTCGCGGCGGACGAGGACACGCTGATCCTGCAGATCCTCGACGCGACGGCGGCGACGGCTCCCGAGGCCGGGGCCGAGGCCGCCGAGGGCGAGGGCGAGGCCGCCGAGGGTGAGGCGGAGGCCGCCGCCGAGTAGGGCGGACGGCGTTTCGCCGCATGGTTCCTTCATGGCCCCCGCGGGTGCGTGCGCACCGGCGGGGGCCGTGTTCGTGCATGGAGAGCGTTCGTGCGTGAGGAGTTCGGGTGAGCGCGGATCTCTGGCTGGTGGTGGGGCTCGGCAACCCCGGTCCCTCGTACGCGGGGAACCGGCACAACGCGGGGTTCATGGTGCTGGACGTGCTGGCGGCGCGGGCCGGCGGCCGGTTCAAGTCGCACCGGGCGCGCGCGGACGTGCTGGAGGGCCGGCTCGCGGGGACGCGGGCGGTGCTGGCGAAGCCGCGGTCGTTCATGAACGAGTCGGGCGGGCCGGTGAAGGGCCTGTGCGACTTCTACAAGGTGCCGGTGGAGCGGCTGGTCGTCGTCCACGACGAGCTGGACATCCCGTTCGGCGCGGTGCGGCTGAAGCAGGGCGGCGGTGACAACGGTCACAACGGCCTGCGGTCGCTGACGAAGTCGCTGGGGTCGAGGGAGTACCAGCGGGTGCGGTTCGGCGTGGGCCGGCCGCCGGGGCGGATGGACGCGGCGGCGTTCGTGCTGAAGGACTTCTCCGCGGCCGAGCGCAAGGACCTGGCGCTCGAGGTCGACCGGGCGGCGGACGCGGTGGAGGCCCTGATGGCGGACGGGCTGGCCGCGGCGCAGAACGTGTTCCACGCGGGTTGACCGGATCCGGCCGCGGACGGGCCTGGACAGCGGTCGATCATGCCGCTGCGGTTGACTATTCGTCCGGGTTCATCGTGGTTTGCCGATGTTGTTGGGGTGATGGAGGCGTTCCCTCCGTGACCACGGCAAAGCACACGTAAGATGCTGCTCGATCGAGGTTCGAGATGCATGTGAACCTCACGCGACGTTCAGCCGTCTTCGGTGTGAACCGTGCTGTCGGGGCGCGCGTTACAGGGGATTGGTGAGTGGTCTATGGCCGTCGTTGACAAGGTGCAGGCCGAGTCATCGATTCGCCATGAGCGGGGGCATGCGCCCTCGCAGAACTGGAGCGGGTCGTACCGCCGGGTCGCCCGGTGCCTCGATTTCGTCAGCATGCTGCTGGCGGGCGTGATCGCGTTCGTGCTCCGGTTCCCCGGGGTGCCGATGGATCCGGACGCGGCGAACGCGCCGTACGTCGCGCTGACCGTCGCCCTCCCCCTGCTGTGGCTGCCGACGCTGATGATGTGCCGGGCCTACCAGCCCCGCTACATCGGCGTGGGGTACGAGGAGTTCCACCGCGTCATCCGCGCGGGCTTCATCCTGACGGCCGCGGTCGCGATCGTGGCGTACGCGACGAAGACCGAGGTGGCGCGCGGGTACGTGGTGATGGCGCTGCCGCTCGGCACGTTCCTCGCGCTGGTCGCGCGGTACCGGCTGCGCAAGTGGCTGCACAAGCGGCGCTGGAACGGCGAATGCATGCGGCGGGTCGTCGCGGTCGGGCACCGCACGTCGGTGGCCGACCTGATCCGGGAGCTGCGCAAGAAGCGGTACCACGGCATGGACATCGTGGCGGTGTGCCTCCCGCCGGCGCTCGCGTCCGGTGACGACGCGGTCGCCGCGGTCGAGGACGTCCCGGTGCTGGGCGACTTCGCGCAGGCGGCGGCGGTCGCCGAGCGGATCGGCGCGGAGTCGGTGGCGGTGCTGGCGTGCCCGGAGATGGACGGGGTGGCGCTGCGTCGGCTGGCGTGGCAGATCGAGCGCAACGACATCGAGCTCGTGGTGGCGCCGGCGCTGATGGACGTGACCGGCCCGCGGATCTCGATCCGCCCGGTGGCGGGCCTGCCGCTGCTGCACGTGGAGCACCCGGAGCTGGACGGCGGCCGCAAGCTGTTCAAGGGCCTGTTCGACCGCACGGCCGCGCTCGCGGGACTGCTGGCGCTGAGCCCGCTGATGCTGATCGTCGCGTTCCTGATCAAGGTGACGAGCGCGGGCCCGGTGATGTTCCGGCAGGTCCGGGTGGGGCGCGGCGGCCGCGAGTTCACCGTGCTGAAGTTCCGCACGATGGTGCAGGACGCCGAGGCCCGCAAGACCGAACTGGTGCAGCTGAACGAGAACGACGGCGTGCTGTTCAAGATCCGCGAGGACCCGCGGATCACCCGGGTGGGCCGGTGGCTGCGCCGCTACTCGCTGGACGAGCTGCCGCAGCTGATCAACGTGCTGCGCGGCGAGATGTCGCTGGTGGGCCCGCGCCCGCCGCTGCCCGAGGAGGTCGCCCAGTACGGCGGCGACGTGTACCGGCGGCTGGTGGTGAAGCCGGGGCTGACGGGCCTGTGGCAGGTGAGCGGGCGCTCGGACCTGTCCTGGGAGGAGTCGGTCCGGCTCGACCTGCGCTACGTCGACAACTGGACGCTGGCGCTCGATCTCCAGATCATGTGGAAGACCTGGTCGGCGGTCCTGAGGGGCTCCGGGGCCTACTGAGCGGGACCGGGCATCGGGCCGGCTCGGGTAGGCATGAGAAAGTAGACCGAACAGACCATTCGAGTCGGGAATGTGATCAGCGGATGAGGGATGTGGACGACCACGCGCTGGCGGCGGAGCTCGCCGGTGCGGCGGGGCGGCTGCTGCTCGGTGTTCGGGACGAGGTCGGGTACGGGGACGCGCGCGTCCTGAAGGACACCGGCGACCTGCGGGCCCACGAGTACCTGATGGCGGCGCTGGCCGAGCGCTGTCCGGGCGACGCCGTCCTGTCGGAGGAGGGTCGTTCCTCGGTGGCGGGGAAGCGGGCGGAGGGCGACGAGCGCGCCCCGACCCGCAACACCGCGACCGCCGAGCGGCTCACCGCCGGCCGCGTGTGGATCGTCGACCCGCTGGACGGCACCCGCGAGTTCTCCGAGGAGGGCCGCCGCGACTGGGCCGTCCACGTGGCGCTGTGGGAGCGGGACGCCTCCGGCCGGGGCCGGCTGGCCGCCGGCGCGGTGGCGCTGCCGGCGCAGGGCCTGACGCTGCGCACGGACGCGACGGGCGGCGCCTCGCTCGTCCGGACGGACCCGGGGGAGCCCGACCCGGTGACGGCCGGTCCGGGGTCCGCGCAGCCGCGCGAGGTCCCGCTGCACGTACCGGCGCCGGACGCGGGCAAGCTCCGCATCGCGGTGAGCCGGACGCGGCCGCCGGAGTTCGTCCGGCGGCTCGCCGCGGAGCTGGACGTCGACGTGGAGCTGGTGCCGATCGGGTCGGCGGGCGCGAAGATCTCCGCGGTGCTGCTCGGCGAGGTCGACGCGTACGTGCACGCGGGCGGCCAGTACGAGTGGGATTCGGCGGCGCCTGCGGCGGTGGCGCTCGGCGCGGGCGCGCACGCGTCCCGCGTCGACGGGTCGCCGCTGGAGTACAACCGGGAGGACCCGCGGCTCCCGGATATCCTGGTGTGCCATCCCGTCTCGGCGCCCATGCTGTTGACCGGCATCGCGGGAGTCAGCGGCGCACAGCCCGATTGATTTGTTCCGGGTGGGACGTCCCGTCCCGTGACCATCGGTTGCATCTGCCAGACCAGCGTGGAGAGAGACCCAGACCATGCAGCGTTCGGATTACCTGCTGTCGCAGTTGGACGTCCTTGAAGCCGAGTCGATCCACATCTTCCGGGAGGTGGCGGCCGAGTTCGAACGGCCGGTGCTGCTGTTCTCGGGCGGCAAGGACAGCCTGGTCATGCTGCGGCTGGCCGAGAAGGCGTTCTGGCCGGCGCCGATCCCTTTCCCGGTGATGCACGTCGACACCGGGCACAATTTCCCCGAGGTGATCGAGTTCCGCGACCGGCGGGTGGCCGAGCTCGGGGTGCGGCTGGTGGTGGCGTCGGTGCAGGACGCGATCGACAGCGGCCGGGTGGCCGAGCAGAAGGGCCGCCGCGCGTCCCGGAACCGGCTGCAGATCGTGCCGCTGCTGGACGCGATCGAGGAGCACCGGTTCGACGCGGCGTTCGGCGGGGCGCGGCGCGACGAGGAGAAGGCCCGCGCCAAGGAGCGGGTGGTGTCGTTCCGCGACGAGTTCGGCCAGTGGGACCCGAAGAACCAGCGCCCCGAGCTGTGGAACCTGTTCAACACGAAGATCGAGCAGGGCGAGCACGTCCGGGTGTTCCCGCTGTCGAACTGGACGGAGCTCGACATCTGGGACTACGTCCGCCGGGAGGGGATCGACCTCCCCTCGATCTACTTCGCGCACACCCGCCGCGTGTTCGAGCGGGACGGGCTGCTGCTGGACGCCGAGACGGGCTTCGCGCACCGCGGCGACGACGAGCCGGAGTTCGCGGCGACGGTCCGGTACCGGACGGTCGGCGACGCGTCCTGCACGGGCGCGGTGAAGTCGTCGGCGGCGACGCTGGACGAGGTGATCGAGGAGATCGCGGCGACCCGGATCACCGAGCGCGGCCAGACCCGCGCCGACGACCGGACCAGTGAGGCCGCGATGGAGGACCGCAAGAAGGAGGGCTACTTCTGATGGCCGGTAACGAGGAGCCCGCGGGCAAGCCGATGGACCTGCTGCGGTTCGCCACCGCCGGCAGCGTCGACGACGGCAAGTCGACCCTGATCGGGCGGCTGCTGTTCGACTCCAAGTCCATCTTCGAGGACCAGCTGGAGTCGGTGGAGCGCACCAGCACCGAGCGCGGCGAGGAGTACACGAACCTCGCGCTGCTGACCGACGGCCTGCGCGCCGAGCGGGAGCAGGGCATCACGATCGACGTCGCGTACCGCTACTTCGCGACGCCGCGCCGCAAGTTCATCATCGCGGACACGCCGGGGCACATCCAGTACACCCGGAACATGGTGACGGGCGCGTCGACCGCCGACCTCGCGATCATCCTGGTGGACGCCCGCAAGGGCATCCTGGAGCAGTCGCGGCGGCACGCGTTCCTCACCACGCTGCTGCAGGTCCCGCACTTGGTCGTGGCGGTCAACAAGATGGACCTCGTCGACTACGACCGCGCCGTCTACCAGCGGATCGTGGACGAGTTCACCGCGTTCGCGTCCAAGCTGGACGTCACCGACCTGACGTTCATCCCGATCTCCGCCCTGCACGGCGACAACGTCGTCGAGCGCAGCGTGAACATGCCGTGGTACGAGGGCTCGTCGCTGCTGCACCACCTGGAGCACGTCCACATCGCGTCCGACCGGAACCTGATCGACGTGCGGTTCCCGGTGCAGTACGTGATCCGGCCGCACGCCTCGACCGACCCCGAGCTGCACGACTACCGCGGCTACGCGGGGCAGGTCGCGGGCGGCGTCCTGAAGCCGGGCGACGAGGTCGTGCACCTGCCGTCCGGGCTGAGCACGACGATCACCCACATCGACGGCCCGTCCGGCCCGGTGACCGAGGCGTTCGCGCCGATGTCGGTCACGCTCCGCCTCGCCGACGACATCGACATCTCCCGCGGCGACATGATCGCGCGGCCGAACAACCGGCCCGAGGTCGCGCAGGACCTCGACGCGATGGTCTGCTGGATGACCCCGGACCGCACCCTCACCCCGCGCTCCAAGCTGGTCGTCAAGCACACGACCCGCACCGCGAAGACGTTGGTGAAGGCCCTGCACTACCGGCTGGACGTCAACACGCTGCACCGCGACGAGGAGGCGGAGTCGCTCGGCCTGAACGAGATCGGCCGCGTCTCGCTGCGCGTCACGCAGCCGCTGTTCGTGGACGACTACGCCCGCAACCGCCTCACCGGCGGCTTCATCCTGATCGACGAGGCCACCGGCAACACCGTCGCGGCCGGCATGATCCTCGGCGCGAAGTAGGCGGTGGCGCCGCTGCGCGCCTGCCCGGACGCGGCCGCATGGTCGCGCGACCATCCTGAACCACCAGCCCCCGCCCCTTGCCC
>NZ_SMJW01000291.1 GCF_004348335.1 Actinomadura bangladeshensis
GCCCCCCGAGACCCTGGGCGCGGCTCCGTTCCCCGCCTGCCCCGGCGGCGGCGCGGCGTGCCTGGTGTCGTAGGGCGCGGATAGGCTCGTGGTCATGCGCATCGGAGCCCATGTCGACCAGCACCGTCCGCTCGACAACGCCCGCGCGGTCGGGGCGGACGTCGTCCAGTTCTTCCTGGGCGATCCGCAGGGCTGGAAGAAGCCCGTCCTGCCGGAGGGCGTCGAGGCGCTGGCGGGTTCCGGGGTGGACGTCTTCATCCACGCGCCGTACACGATCAACGTGGCGACGTCCAACAACCGGATCCGCATCCCGAGCCGCAAGAACCTCGCCCAGCAACTGGAGGCGGCCGCGTCGATCGGGGCGAAGGCGCTGATCGTCCACGGCGGGCACGTGCTGAAGGACGACGACCCCGAGGCGGGCTTCGAGAACTGGCGCAAGGTGTTCGAGCGGGTCGAGTGCCCGATTCCGGTCTACATCGAGAACACCGCGGGCGGCGGGAACGCCATGGCGCGCAAGTTCGACCGGATCGCCCGGCTGTGGGAGGTGCTGTCCGGTGTCAAGGGGCTGGAGTCCAAGCTCGGTTTCTGCCTCGACACCTGCCACGCGCACGCCGCGGGGGAGGGCCTCGTCGACGCCGTCGACCGGATCAAGGCCATAACCGGCCGCATCGACCTGGTGCACTGCAACGACAGCCGCGACGCGTTCGGGTCGGGCGCCGACCGGCACACCAACCTGGGCAACGGCGAGATCGATCCGGAGCTGATCCTCGGAGTGGTCCGGGCCGCGGGCGCCCCCGTGGTGGTGGAGACGCCGGCGGCGGGGCAGGCCGACGACATCGCGTGGTTGCGTTCGAAGCTCTGACCGGGGAAAGTCGGGGGCGTCACTGGAACCCGCAGCGTGTGCGCGACATCTAACCCCCTACACGACCAGCCTGACGACAAAATCCGAAGGTCACGTCACACTGGCATAATCCGGAACCCAGCCCCCAGCGCACGCGCGTTCTCTCCGGCGGCGGGCGCGCGAACCGATCGGGAAGCACATGGCACAGCCCCCTTACGACCCCTACGGCTACGGCCAGCAGGACCCCTACGCCCAGTCGTACTCGCAGCCCCCGGCCGTGCAGCACCACTACTACGGGGCTTCGGTGCCGGTCGCCCCGCCGACGAACGGAATGGCGACCGCGTCGCTGGTGTGCGGGCTCATCGGTTTCTTCGCCTGCGGTGTCACGTCCATCCTGGCGATCATCTTCGGGCACGTCTCGCTGAGCCAGATCAAGCGGACCGGCGAGGGCGGCCACGGCATGGCCGTCACCGGCCTGATCCTCGGCTATCTGGTGAGCGCGGGCTGGCTGATCTTCTGGCTCTTCTACCTACTCGGCATCGCGATGTTCGCGGCGAGCAGCGGCAGCACGTACTGACCGTTCGGCCGGGCCGGGGGACGCCCGCCGCCTCCACCCCGGCGCCGGCCATCAGCACCGTCATCGGGGTGGAAGCCGCGCGGACGATCCCGTGGGGGCGCGGGCACCGAGTCGGGGGTTGAGTCTCCAGCGGGTGGAGGCCGCAAGGTGAGGGTCATGGACGGCGACACCTTGGTCACGATCGGGGAGCTGGCCCGGCGCACCGGGCTCCCGGTGCGGACGATCCGGTTCTACTCCGACGAGGGTGTCGTGCCGCCCACCTGCCGCACCGAAGCCGGTTACCGGCTGTACGACGCGGACGCCGCCGCGCGCCTCGATCTCGTCCGGACGCTGCGCGACCTCGGCGTCGACCTCGGCACGATCCAGCGGGTCCTGGACCGCGAGATCGGCGTCGGGGACGTCGCGGCGGCGCACGCGGAGGCACTGGACGTGCAGATCCGGACGCTCCGGCTGCGCCGGGCCGTGCTGCGGGCGGTGGCGAAACGCGGATCCGACCCCGAGGAGATCGAACTCATGCACAAGCTCGCCCGGCTGTCCGACGAGGAGCGCCGGCGGATCATCACCGACTTCATCGACGCGTCGTTCGCCGGACTCGACCTGAACCCCGACTTCGAGGCGAAGATGCGGTCCACGCTGCCGGAACTGCCCGACGACCCCGAGCCCGAGCAGATCGACGCCTGGGTGGAGCTGGCGGAGCTGGTCGGCGACCCCGACTTCCGGGCGTCGGTGCGGCGGATGGCCGAGCACCAGGCCGCCGACAACGAGAACGGCACCTACCCCGAGGATCCCGCGGAGCTCGGCCGGCTGACCGGCGAGAAGGCCGCGGCGGCGATCGCGGACGGGATCGAGCCCGGCTCGGACGCGGCCCGCCCCATCGTCGACGAGCTGGTGGCCGCCTACGCGGCGGCCTTCGGCACCGCGGACGGCGCCGAGTTCAGGCGCGAGCTGCGGAGGCGGACGCAGATCGGCACCGACCGGCGCGCGGAGCGCTACTGGCAGCTGATCGCCATCATCAACGGCTGGCCCGTCTGGCCCGCGATGACCCCGTCGTTCGAGTGGTTCGCCGAGGCCCTGCGCGACTAGGACCGGCGCGACTAGGACCGATCAGGACGGCGCTGGGGCGCCGGCGCGGCGCACGCCACGCCGGCGTCCCAGCGAGATCACGTCGGCGGCGCCGTCGAGGAAACCGCCCGCCGGGTCGTCCGCGCCGTCCGACCGGACGATGTCCGCGGACGGCCGCACGATGTCCCGCACCACCAGCACCGCCAGCAGCAGGACGGTCGCGAAGCGGGCGAGCAGGGCCAGCGAGTAGACGTCCTGGCTGATGCCGCCCTCCGGCGCGTCGAAGCTCAGCACCGCCGACACCGTGCCGGACAGGTCCTGCCCCGGAGTCTGGCCGGACACCGACAGCAGGAACCACCAGATCCCGAAGAAGTAGACGATCTCCCCGAGCTGCCACGCGACGAACGCGGGCAGCTTCGGCCGGGCCATCACCGCGAGCGGCAGCAGCCACAGCACGTACTGCGGCGACCAGACCTTGTTCGGCAGCATGAACGCGACCAGCACCAGGAACATCAGCTGCGCGAGGCGCGGGCGGCGCGGCGCGGCGAGCGCGAGGACGGCGATGCCGGCGGCGAGGACGAGGAACGTCCCGGTGCCGAGCATGTTGAGCAGGCCGGTGTCGGTGGCGGGCTTCTCCAGCCCGTGGTCCTGCAGGACGAAGAAGATGGAGCCCCAGTCGATGCCGCGCTGCTGGCTGAAGGTGTAGAACTCCTTCCAGCCGTCCCACGCGAAGACCATCACGGGCAGGTTCACGGCCAGCCAGGCCCCGGCCGTGCCGGCGAGCAGCCGCCCCAGCGCGCGCCACTGCCCGGCGCGGACGCACAGCAGCACCAGCGGGCCGAGGAACAGCAGCGGGTAGAACTTCGCGGCGATCGCCAGCCCCAGCAGCGCGCCCGCGAGCGCCGGGCGGCGCGCCGACCACGCGGCGACCGCCAGCGCGGACAGCGCGACCGCGAGCAGGTCCCAGTTGATGTAGGCGGTGAGCAGCAGCGCGGGGGACAGGGCCACCATCAGCCCGGTGCGCAGCGAGCGCCGTCCCGCCGCGTACGCCGTGGCGAGGACGGCCACGACCGCGAGGACGGCGAGGATCAGCGCGGTCACGTTGTAGAACGCGATCCCGCGCGCGTCCACCCCGAACGGCTGGACGAGCCACGCGACGAGCTGCATGAACCCGCCGCTGAGCACCGGGTACTCGACGTAGTGGATGTCGGATCCGGGGAGCGAGTCGAAGTAGGGGATCTTGCCGTCGCTCAGCCCGCGCACGTAGTAGAGCGGGTAGACGTCGGTGTAGCAGGCGTTCGCCGTCGTCTTGAGGAAGTCGAACCGCACCGACGCGCACGGCTGCTTCTGCAGCCAGCCGAGCAGGCACACCAGCGCGGTGAGCCCCGTCAGCACCGGTGCGAGCCGCATCAGCCGGCCGGGACGGTCCGCCGTGTCGCTGCCGGCGGACATCGCGACCCTCTCAGAAGACGACGACATGGACAGCAAGACTATTCGTCCCGCGGCACTCCGCGATCACAACCGCGACGATCATGAGGGACGGCCCGGAGCCGCCACGGGCTCCGGGCCGTCCTTCACCATGCGCGTTCCGCTAGGCGCCCTGGTTCGGGCCCGCGGGCTCCTCGTTCCGGCAGGCGGGGTCGTTGCGGTGCTCTGGCCTCGCGCACCACCAGCTCTTGTCCCCTTCCGGCGGAAGGTTCGGGTCGCAGTTGAGCGGCATGTTGAACTCGTTGCAGGGCTTGCCCTCCCCCGTCGGCGGCGACGGCGAGGTCGGCGTCGTCGGGGTCGTCGGCGTGCAGCCCGGCTGCGGCGGGTTCTGCCCCGGGCGGCAGCTCGGCGACGTCGACGGGCTCGGCGAGGTGGACGGGCTCGGCTCCGGCTTCGCCTTGGCCCACGGGGCGAGCTGCCCGCCGTTGACCGCCGGCGGGAACGGGGTGATCTCCTTGCCCTCCAGCGCCTTCAGCATGAAGCGCTTGAACAGCTCGGCCGGGACCGTACCACCGTAGACCTGGTTGTATCCGCCGACACCGATCAGGGACTTGCGGTTGCCCGACTTGTCCTCCCGCCACATCGCCGACGCCGTCGACAGTTGCGGCGTGTAGCCGACGAACCAGGCGGACTTGTTCTCGTCCGTGGTACCGGTCTTGCCGGCGACCGGACGGGCGCCGAGGCTCGCGCCCTTACCGGTACCGGACGTGACGACCGCCCGCATCGCGTCGGTGGCGTCCGCCGCGACGCCTTCGGAGAAGGCGGTGGTCGGATTCTGCCAGGGCAGCTTCTCCAGCGACTCGTGCTCGTTGTTCATGACCGGGTTGCCCCGGGCGTCGGTGATCTTGGCGATCACGTGCGCCTGGCGGTGCTTGCCGCCGGCCGCGAACGTCGAGTAGACCGACGCCATCGTGACCGGGCTGGCGTCGATGACACCGAGCGGCAGCGAGGTGTAGGTCGGGTTGAGGTTCTCGGTCTCCTTGGGGATGCCCATCTTCTTGGCCATGTCGATGACGTTGGTCAGCTGGACCTTCTGCCCCAGCTCGACGTACGCCGTGTTGATGGACATCGCCGTCATCTGCTTCAGGTTGTAGACGCCGTTCTCGGACGTGCTGTCGTTGGTGAACGTCGCACCGTTGATCGTCCGCTTGTAGCGGCCGTCCATCGTCGTCTTCAGGCTGATGCCCTGGTCGAGCGCGGTGGCCAGCACGATCGGCTTGAACGACGAACCCGGCTGCACGTTGCCCTGGAAGGAGTTGTCGAACTGCTGCTTGCGGTAGTCGGCACCGCCGTAGGCGGCCACCACCCCGCCCGTCTTGTTGTCGATGGCGGCGAGCCCGAACTTGATATCGGACTTGAGGCCCTTTTCCTTCCGCATCTGCTTGACGAGCTTGTTGGTGTAGGCCTGCAGCCCCTTGTCGAAGGTCGTCGTGATCTTCAACCCGCCGGTCTCCAGCAGCGACTCGTCGATGCCGAGGCCCTTCAGCTCCCGGAGCACGCGGTCCTGGAGGTAGCCGGTGTTCGGGTCGTCGGGGGCGTCGCTCCAGTTCTTCTGCGTCTGCGGGAACTTCGCCGACGCGCGCTTGGTCTGGTCGAGCCAGCCCTTCTCGACCATGCCGTCCAGGACGTAGTTCCAGCGGTTGATCAGCGCCTGCTTGGCCGGGTTGGAGGCCGGGCCGTAGGTGGCGAAGTAGTTCGGCCGCTGGATCATCGCGGCGAGCATCGCCGCCTGCGACTCGTTGATCTCGGTGACGGGCTTGTGGAAGTAGGCGCGGGACGCCGCCTGGATGCCGTAGGACCGCCGTCCGAACGGGACGGTGTTGAGGTACAGCTCAAGGATCTTCTTCTTGTCCATCTCCTTGCCCATGCGGATGGAGATGAGGATTTCCTTGAACTTGCGGCTGACCGTGCGGTCCTGGCTGAGGTTGGCCCAGTAGTTGCGGGCCAGCTGCTGGGTGATCGTCGACGCGCCCGCGACCTCGCCGCCCGTGGCGGCGCGGAAGATCGCGCCCGCGATGCCGGTCGGCGAGATGCCCGGCTCGGTCCAGAAGTTGCGGTCCTCCGCGGCGAGCACCGCGTTCTGGACGAACTGCGGGACGTCCTTGAGCGCTATGTCCTCGCGGTGGGTGCCGATCCGGGCGAGGGTCGACCCGTCCGCGTAGGTGATCACCGACTCCTGCCGGAGCGCGTCCTGCTGCTTCTTGGTCGGCAGCGGGGTGTTGGCGTAGGCGACGACGACGAGCACGGACATGCCGAGGATCAGCACGCTGACGGCCGCGACCGTGATCTTCCAGTTCGGGACGTACCGCCGCCAGCCGGTCTTCTTGTCGGGGTCGTCGGGACGCTTCTCACGGCGGCCGCGCCCTTCGGCGCCGCCCCAGAAGTCGTCCCCGCCGCCGGGACCGCCGGGGCCACCCGGACCGCGGCCACCCGGACCGCGCCCGCCCGGACCGCCCGGACTTCCGGGACCGCCCGGGCCGGGCGGACGTCCGCCAGGACCACCCGGACCACCCGGACCACCGGGACCGCCTTGGCCGCGCTGCGGCGGCGGCCCGGCCGGGCCCGATCGGGATGCCATCGGGGCGCCGCGGCGGCGTCCGCCGCCGGCGCCGCCCATCCGCGCGGGCCCTCCGGCCCGTCCGCCGGCCCTGCCGCCGGGACGCGGCGCCCGGCCGGGCGTCGGCGAGCCGGAGGACGGCCCGCCGCGCTGCCCGCCGGACGGCATGCCCGCGGAGCCGGGGCGGGGGGAGCCCCGGCGGCCAGCACTCTCTCCGTAGTCCGGTCCGTATCGGTTACTCACGCGGCCTCATCAACTGGGGGACGGCTATGCGTCGTCCGAGCGTACTGCGCACCCGTGGCAGGGGAGGCCGATGAGGCAGGGCTGCCCTTCCTCCGGCCGGGCGGGATCGAGCGCGCGGTACCGCTGGCATGCGGATACTCGCGAACATGCTTCATGTCACACCCCCAGGTGGCACATGGACGGGACGGGTGGCGGCGACGGCCCGCCGGCCGGACCGCCGGTTCGGTGCGCCGACCGGGCCGGCGCTGGTCACGGAGGTCATTCCGGGGGCCTCGCCAACGGCAGCAGTGGCGACAGGCTCCGCGACTGGGTCTCGAAGCCCCGCCCGCCGCGGCGTTGGCGGCAGGCCTGGTCCCCGCGGTGGATCTGGCACCACCAGTCGGGCGGCGGGTTGCTCGGCGGCTTGTTCGGGTCGCAGCCGCCGTTGGAGAACGGCCCCGGGCACGGCGGGAGGTCGCCGGTGTCACCGCCGTCGCCCTGGCAGCGGGGGTCGTGCTGGCCGATCGGGTTGTTGCACCACGGCGGCCTGCGGTCCTTCTTCTTCTCCGGCGGCTTCGCCCACTTCTGCACGATCCCGCCCCACACGGGCGGCGGGAACGCCTTGGCGTCGATGCCCTGCAGCGCGTTCGACATGTAGGACCGCCAGATGCGGGCGGGGATCGTGCCGCCCTCCACCTCGCCGATCTGCGGCAGGATGACCGACTTCTTCTTCCCGTCCGGGCCGGTCGCGTCGTTGTAGATCGTCACCGCGGTCGAGACCTGCGGGACGTACCCGACGAACCACGACGAGACGTTCCGGTCGGTGGTACCGGTCTTGCCGGCGGCCTGGCGTCCGTCCGGCAGCGCCGCCGCCGTCGCGGTACCGGCCTTGATGACCTGCTGCATCGCGTAGGTGGCGTCCGCCGCGACCTTGGTGCTGAAGACCCGGTGCGTCTCGACCTTCGGCTTCAGCCGGACCCGCTTGTTGTCGCTGTACCGGACGACGCGGATCACGTGCGGCTGGTGGTAGACGCCGCCGCTCGCGAACACCGCGTAGCCCGCCGCCTGCTCGACCGGGCGGATGTTGTTGACGCCCAGCGCGAGGTTCAGGCAGCACTTGTGCGGTTCGAGCAGGTCCGGCGCGATGCCGGCGTCCGTCTCGGTCTTCATCACTTCCTCGATGCCGACCTTGCCCATCAGCTGGATGAACGCGGTGTTCACCGAGTCCTGCGTCGCCGTGATCAGGTTGATCGCCGGGCCGACGTCATGGCTGTTCGGGACGATCGTGGCTTTCGGGTCGTCCTTGGACACCACGCTGCCGTCCGGGCCGATCGGCGTCTTCGACCGCCCCTCGACCATGCTCTTCAGGCTGTAGTTCTGCTTCAGCGCCGTCGCCAGCACGTACGGCTTCATCGCCGAGCCGGCCTGCGCCGAGCCCTGCCACACGTTGTTGAACGACTGGTCCAGGTAGTCCGGCCCGCCGTAGAACGCCACGACCTCGCCGTTCGCCGAGTTCACCGACACCAGCCCGACGCGGATCTTCTTCTTCGCGAGCTTCTTCGGGTTCACCTGCGGGACGGTCTTCTCCGCGGCCCGCTTGGCCATCGCCATCCGCTTGCGGTCGAACGTCGTGTAGACGCGCAGGCCCTCGGTCGTCAGCTCCTTGCGGTCGATGCCCTGCCGGCGCAGCTCCTCCATCGCGCGGGTCAGCATGTAGCCGCGCTGGCCGCCGTACAGCTGCTTGTCGCTGCCCGGCTTGCTGATCTTGGGCAGCCGCTGCATGTACTTGGCGGCGTCCGCCTGGCTCAGCTTGCCCATGGAGACCATGCCCCGGAGCGTGTACTGGTAGCGCGCGGTCACCCACGCCTTGTTCTTCGGGTCGCCCGCGTCCCGGTTCGGGTTCTGGATGATGCCGCCGAGGACGGCCGCCTCGTCGGGCTTCAACTGCCAGACGTTCTTGCCGAAGTACTCGCGCGACGCCGCCTGGATCCCGTACGTGTCGCGGCCGAGGTAGATCGTGTTCAGGTAGAGCTTGAGGATCTCGTCCTTGGTGTACTTGTCCTCCAGCTTCACCGAGATGAACAGCTCCTTGAACTTCCGGTCCACCGTCCGGTTGTTCGGGTCGGAGTAGTAGTTCTTCGCGAGCTGCTGCGTGATCGTGGAGCCGCCGCCGGACCCGCCGGTCAGGTTGTCCCACACGGCGCGCGTCGTGCCCTTGACCGAGAAGCCCGGGTCGGTGCGGAAGCTGCGGTTCTCCGCCGCGAGGACCGCGTTCTGGACGAACGGCGGGACCTGCTTCAACTCGACGCTCTGCCGCTTCTTGCCGATCCGCCCGATCTCGGTGCCGTCGGTGTAGTAGAAGATCGACGCCTGGTCCTCGACGCCGGCGACGGTCGGCTCGGCGGGGGTCGGCGTGTTGCTGTAGGCGACCCAGATCAGCGTGACGAACGCGGCGATGCCGAGCCCGGCGACGCCGGCCACCACCTTCCAGGACGGGATGAACCGCCGCCAGCCGGTCTCCCGGGACCGCAGGTGCCCGAGCATGCCCTTCTTCTGCGGCGGCACCGGCGCCCCGCGCCGTCCAGGCCCACCGGGCCCACCGGGCCCACCGGGGCCACCGGGACCACCC
>NZ_SMJW01000292.1 GCF_004348335.1 Actinomadura bangladeshensis
GGCGCGGGGGTGGGCGCGGCCGCCGGGATCCCCGTTCCGCCCGGCGTGGCGGGCCGCGCGGGGACGTCCCTGGACGCGGAGTCCGGCGGCGGCCCGGTCACCGGCATGGAGAACATCCGGGAGTGGTCGGCGGCCGGCTCGTCCAGCGACGTGCCGGCGGCGGACGCGGCGGACGCCCCGGCCGCGCCGGCCGCCGGGTAGTGCTGGTCGACGCGGGTCTGGTCGGTGATCGTCGCCTCGAGGTGGATCCGCCGGGTGAGCTGCACCAGGGTGACCGCGGTGGGGCGCTCGGCCGGGTGCCGCGCCATCGCCGACCGCAGCACGGGCAGCAGCGCGTCCGGGACGCCCTCCAGGTCCGGCGTGCCCTGCATGATCTTGTAGAAGATCGACTCGAAGGTGCCGGAGCCGAACGGCGGCCGGCCGGTGGCGGCGTAGGCGACCGTCCCGGCCCAGGCGTGCACGTCCGACGGGGGGCCCGCGTCCTCGCCCTCGATGATCTCCGGGGCGAGGTAGCCGGGGGTGCCGATGACCATGCCGGTCGCGGTGAGCCGGGTCGCGTCGGCGGCCTGCGCGATGCCGAAGTCGATCACGACGGGCTCGCCGTCCACGAGCATCACGTTGCCGGGCTTCATGTCGCGGTGCACGATCCCGGCGCCGTGGATCGCCGACAGCGCGGCCGCCAGCCCCACCCCGAGCCGCTGCAGGCCCGGCCCGTAGATCGGCCCGCCGTCCTCGACGACCTCTTCGAGCGTCCGGCCGGGGACGTACTGGGTCACGATGTAGGGCTGGTCGGCGGTCACGTCGGCGTCGAGGATCTCCGCGACGTGCGGGCTGTGCACCCTGCGCATCGAGTCGACCTCGCGGGCCAGCCGGCGGCGCGCCGTGGCGTCGCCCGCGACCGCGGGCCGCAGCACCTTGATGGCCACGTTGCGCCCCTCGGGGTCGGCGCCGAGGTAGACGACGCCCATGCCACCCTCCCCCAGGGTCTGCAGGACGCTGTAGTGGCCGATTCGGTCCCCGGACGTGACGGCTCCCTTCATCGTTTCCGAAACCCTACCCTCGCCGATTCCACCGAGAAGATCTAATCGGCATCAGGCGGCCGCCGTCCCGAGGGCCCTCCCGCAGGCCGGAGCGGAGGCCGGAGCGGGGGCCGGTGCGAGGGCCCCGGCGAACCACCGCGCGGACGGCCGCCGGGACGGGTCGCGCCGGAACGCCGCCCGCAGCAGCCCGGCCAGCGGCGCCGGGACGCCGTCCAGGTCGGCCTGCCCGCGCAGGATCCGGAAGCACACCCCGTGCAGCGAGCCCCGCCCGAACGGCGGCCGGCCCGTCGCCGCGTACGCGACGGTCGCCGCCCAGGAGAACACGTCCGACGCGGTGGTGGCGCGCTCCCCCTCGATCAGCTCGGGGGCGAGGTAGGCGGGCGTCCCCACGACCATCCCGCGCCGGGTGATCTGCGCGGCGCCGGACTCGTGCGCGATCCCGAAGTCGATCAGCGTCGGCCGGTCGCCGAGCACGATGACGTTGCCCGGCGACACGTCGCGGTGCAGGACGCCCGCGTCGTGGACGTCCCCGAGCGCGAGCGCCAGCCGCCGCGCGAACCGGGCCAGGCGGTCGCCGCGCAGCGGCCCGTAGGCGGGGACCAGGTCGTTCAGCGGGCACCCCGGCACGTACTGCATCACCACGTGCGGGCGCTCGGCCGTGACCGCCCCGTCCAGCAGCCGCGCGACGTGGGCGCTGCGCACCCGCGCCTGCGCCCGCACCTCGCGCGCCAGCCGGTCGATCGCCTCCCCGACCCCCGCGAGCTCCGGGACCAGCTCCTTGACGGCGACCTCGCGCCCCTGGGAGTCCAGGGCGAGGTACACCACGGCGGTGCTCCCCCGGCCGATCTCGTCCAGCAACCGATAACCGCCCAGTCGCCGATGCGTCCCCATGCATCCTTTGACGCGAGGAACGGGCTCCGCGTTCCCGTGATCAGCGGTTCGGCGGTCTTCCGGTCAGCCCTTGCGGGCGGCCTGGCGGGCGCGGCGCTCCTCGCGGCGGGTCTCGAACCTGGTGGCGGCGGCGTCGAGCTGCCCAAGGAACTCGCCCAGCTCCTCGCGGGCCTTCTCGCCGTCGCCGGACAGGTCGGTGCGGTCGAACACGCCCCACTTGCGCAGCACCGGGACGAGCACGTCGTCGTGGTGCAGCCGCAGGTCGTAGATGCCGGCGTTCGCGATGATCACGGACTTGCGGAGGAACCCGTCGATGCTGTGACCGGGCATCTGGAACGACTTCACGACGTCGGTGATCGCGCGCATCGTCTCGTTCGGGGCGGCCTCCAGCGCGGCGCCCATCAGGTTCCGGTAGAAGATCATGTGGAGGTTCTCGTCGGCGGCGATGCGGGCCATCATCTGCTCGCAGACCGGGTCGCCGGACGCCCTGCCGGTGTTGCGGTGCGACACGCGCGTGGCGAGTTCCTGGAACGACACGTAGGCCGACCCATGCAGGAACGAGTCGCCGTGGTCGGCCTCGTAGCCGGCCTCCATGTGGTGCATGCGGGCGCGCTCCAGCGCGACCGGGTCGACGGCGCGGGTCACGGTGAGGTAGTCGCGCAGGACGATGCCGTGCCGGTTCTCCTCGGCCGTCCACCGGTTGACCCAGGTGCCCCAGGCGCCCTCGCGGCCGTAGACGGTGGCGATGGCGCGGTGGTAGCCGGGGAGGTTGTCCTCGGTGAGGAGGTTGACGATGAGCGACTCGCGCGCCTCGACGCTCAGCTTCGAGTGCTCCAGCGACCAGGCCTCACCGTCCAGCGGCCCGTCGTAGTCGCGGCCCTGGCTCCACGGGACGTACTGGTGCGGGAACCATTCCTTGGCCATCGAGAGGTGCCGGTTCAGTTCCTTCTCGACCACCGGCTCAAGGTCGTGCAGGATGCCGGTCTGGAACTTCTCTTCGGGGGTCACGGACATGCGGTTCCTTCGCTGGGACGAGTGGTCTTGCCGGACGTGCCGCCGCGCCTGCGGCTCGATCATGGCCGCCCAGCAGGCCGTACACACAACCTACTCAAGCGTAGGTTCGATCGTCGCCACTCACGGTGACCCCCGTCAAGTCAGCCCCGCGACAATCAAGCGGCGGGAACTTTTGTAGACCGGAGCAAAAAAAGACCGGTGACGCCCTGTCACCGGGTGTCGGCGGCCTGCTGCCACATGCGGTTCACGGCCGCCCTGAGCAGCGGTCTCGGGACGAGCTTCAGCGCGGGCAGCGCCGCCTTGTACTGCACGCCGGGGACCGACAGCGCGCGCCCGGCGGCGACCGCGTCCAGCCCGGCCCGCGCCACATCGTCACGCCGCAGCCACAGCAGGTCGGCCGGGCCGTGTACGCCGGGCTGCTCGTCCTCGGTCCGGGTGAAACCGGGGCACAGCGCCGTCACATGGACGCCCTTGCCCGCGACCTCCGCGTGCAGGCTCTCGGAGAACGACGCCACGTACGCCTTGGTGGCCCCGTAGGTGGCACTGCCGGGCGACGGCGCGAACCCCGACATGGAGGCGACGTTCAGCACGCCGCCCCGGCCGCGCGCGACCATGCCCGGCAGGGCGGCGTGGGTGAGCCGCACGAGCGCCGTCACGTTCAGCTCGATCTGCGCGAGGTGGTCGTCCAGCGCCAGTTCCTCGAACGCTCCAAAAGCGCCGTACCCGGCGTTGTTGACCAGCAGCTCGACCGGGTCGGTGCGCAGCCGCCCCTCCACCTCGGCGCGCTGCGCCGGGTCGGTGAGGTCGGCGGCCACCACCTCCACCGCGACCCGGTACCGCTCGACCAGCTCGCGGGCCAGCCCGTCCAGCAGCTCGGCGCGGCGCGCCACGATCACCAGGTCGGTGCCGCGGCCGGCGAGCAGGCGGGCGAAGCTCTCCCCGATCCCGCTGGACGCGCCCGTCACGAGCGCGGTTCGGTACGCGTGTCGCATGGCGGCAGATGCTATCGGCGGAACCCCAACGACCCCGGCAGCACACTCGAAAACAGAAGTAACGGTTTAACCCTCACTTATCGAGGTGCGCCGCGGGTCGCCGCCGGCGAACTCGGGCGGCGGCAGCATCGCGGACGGGTCCTCGCCCGCGACCCACAGCCCCACCAGGAACGCCGTCGCCGCCTCCAGCAGCCCCGCCCGCTCCAGCCCGCCGCCGTCCATCGGCACGCAGCCGAGGTCGGCGACGAGCGTCCGGACCGCGGTCAGCGCCTCCTCGTCGTCCCCGCACAGCGGGGCACCCGTCCCGCCAGCGGGCCCGCCGCGCGCAGGACGTCCTCGACGCCCTCGTGCCAGACGGCGAGCAGCACCACGTCGCCGTGCTCCGCCGCCTCGCGCAGCGAGCCCCCCGTCGCGCCGTGGCCGATGCGGCCGGCGAGCGCGACCGCCTTGGCGGGCGTGCGCGCCCCGATCCGCACCTCATGCCCGCTGCGCGTCCATTGCGTCGCCAGCGCGTCCGCCATGTTCCCGGCGCCCAGCACTCCGATCCGCATGATGACCTCCCGCTCGATTACCGTCGGACGGGACGCTAGGCAATCCGTTCCGCACCATCCGGTGCGCCTGGAGCAGAACGGCCTGGTGGTGCGGCGCCGCTACGCCGAGGCGCCACCGCGCGTGGAGTACGAGCTGACCGGCCCGGGGCGGGGGCTGATCGAGCCCTTGTCCGCCCTGGGCCGGTGGACCGAGCGCTACGCCGACGAAGTGCTGGACGCGCGGGAGGGGGCGGTCAGCGGCCGGTGAAGGTGGCCTTGCCGGGGCCCTCCTCCATGAAGCTCTTCATGCCGTTCGCCTGGTCGTCGGTGGCGAAGAGGGCGGCGAACTGCGTCCGCTCGATCTCCAGGCCGGTCTCGAGGTCGACCTCCAGGCCCCGGTCGACGGCCTGCTTGGCGGCGCGCAGGGCGATCGCGGGACCGCCGGCGAACGTCGCCGCCCATTCCTTCGCCGCCGTGTAGACGTCGGCGTCCGGGACGACCCGGTCGACCAGGCCGAGGGCGAGCGCCTCGCCGGCCTTCACGTGCCGTCCGGAGAAGATCAGGTCCTTGGCCCTGGCCGGGCCGATCAGCCGGGCGAGCCGCTGCGTGCCGCCCGCGCCGGGGATGATGCCGAGCTGGATCTCCGGCTGCCCGACCTTCGCGCCCTCGCCCGCGACCCGGAAGTCGGCGGTCAGCGCCACTTCGAGGCCGCCGCCGAGCGCGTACCCGGTGATCGCGGCGATGACCGGCTTCGGGATCGCGGCCAGCTCCCTGGTGAAGTCCTGCAGGAGGCGGGACGGCGCGCCCGACATCTCCGCGTACGACATCGGGGCCATCTCCTTGATGTCCGCCCCGGCCGCGAACACCTTCTCCCCGCCGTACAGCACGACCGCGCCGGCCTCGGCGTCCTCGGACACCTGCCGTGCCGCGTCGATCAGCTCGCGCTGCATCCGGGCGTTCAGGGCGTTCATCTTCGGACGGTCCAGCCTGATCGTCGCGATCCCGTCCTCGATCTCGACCCGTACGAACTCGCCCACGGCGATCCTCCTGCGCAAACTCGGTGGCGGACGCCCCGAGCCTAGCCAGTGACGGGACGCGACCCTTGTGATGGGCGGGGTTGTCGGAGGCGGCTGGTAGCTTCGGGGACCATGCTCGTCGCCCACGCCACCTGGCATGGCGGTGCGCTCTGCCTGTGGGCCGAGCGCACCGGCCCGTACGAGCCCGCACCGGACGTCCACCCCTTCGCGACCTGCGATTTCACCGGGACGTCGTACGAGCCGCTCGTCCGCACGGCGTTCCCGGTCGAGCTGGCGATGACGCTGCCGACGCTCGGCGACCGCCCGCTGCCGTCGGCCGAGCTGGGCCCCGAGCCGGTGGCGGACGAGCCCGGGCTGCGCCCGTGGCGGGTGCCGGCGCTGGTCCTCGAACCGTTCCCCGCGATGGCGCTGCTCCAGGCCGCCGAGCACAGCGCCGACGTCGTCCCCGGCACCGACCTGCGGTTCCTGTGCATGCTCGCGGACGAGGCCGTCCACCTCGCCTCGCGCGGGCACGTCCTGCCCGCGCTGCTGCGCGAGGACGGCGACCTCGTGGCGCGGTGGCGTCCGGTCATCGACGATCCGGCGCGGTTCCGGGAGCTCGTGCGCGCGATGCCCGCCGCCTGCCGGGCCGCCGACGGCGGGCGTCCGGCCGCCGGGGTGCTGCGCGAGGCGCTGTCGGGGCTGGTCGACACGGCCGTCCGGGGCGTGGTGCCGCATCCGCTGCTGGTGTCGCGGCGCAAGGAGCCCGACCGGCTGCCGCTCGCCGAACGCTGGGTGATGGCGCTGACCGGGCCGTCCGCCGCGGTCGCCCGCGAGCCCCGCGACGACCCCGCCGACCTGATCGCCGAGCTGGACGCGTGGGCCGCCGCGGCGCGCCGCCCGTCCGGCCCGCTGCGCGTCTGCTTCCGCCTCGCCGAACCGGGCGCGGAGGAGTTCGGGGAGGCCGAGTCCGGCGAGGCCGAGGAGAGGGACGACTCGTGGCGGGTCGAGTTCGCCCTCCAGGGCACCGACGACCCGAGCCTCTACGTCCCGGCCGCCATGGTCTGGGAGGGCGAGGCCACCTCGATCCCGGACGCGGAGGAGACGCTCCTCGCCGGCCTCGGCCGCGCCCTGCGGCTCTTCCCCGACATGGCGCCGGCCCTGGACGGCCCGGCGCCGAGCGAACTGCTCCTCGACACCGCGGGGGCGTTCCGCTTCCTCCGCCAGGCGGCCCCGATGCTCGCCGCCGCCGGTTTCGGCGTCCTGCTCCCCCAGTGGGCGGGCAAGGCGAAGCTCGGCATGAAGCTGACCGCGCGCAACGAGGATCCGGAGGCGTCCGCCGGGGCGGCGGTGCCGTCGGGGTTCGACCTCAAGGCGATGGTCGACTTCCGCTGGGACCTCGCCATCGGCGACGAGAGCATCGACGAGGCCGAACTGGAGGAGCTGGCCCGCCTCAAGACCCCGCTCGTCCGCCTGCGCGGCCAGTGGGTCGAGCTGGACGAGGAGCAGCTCGAGGCCGCCCTCGACTTCCTCCGCCACCCGCGCCGGGGCCGGATGACCGCCGCCGAGGCGATCCGCGCGATCGTCCACGCCGGGGACGACGTCCTGCCCCTCACCGAGGTCGACGCGGGCGGCCCGCTCGGCGACCTGCTCTCCGGCGAGGCCGACCGCCGCCTCACCCCGATGCGCACACCGGACGAGCTGGACGCCGAACTGCGCCCCTACCAGGAGCGCGGCCTCGCCTGGCTGACGTTCATGAACGATCTGGGGCTGGGCGCCCTGCTCGCGGACGACATGGGACTGGGCAAGACGGTGTCGGTCTTGTCCCTTCTCGTCCATGAGCGGGAGAACGGCGCACGCCCTGACCCGACCCTGCTGATCCTGCCGATGTCGCTGGTCGGGAACTGGCAGCGGGAGGCGGCGCGGTTCACGCCCAAGCTGCGCGTGTACGTCCACCACGGGACGGGGCGGCAGCGCGGCGAGGATCTCGCCGAGGCCGTCGCGGGCGCCGATCTGGTGCTGACCACCTACGGGACGGCGGCGCGGGACGCGGAGATGCTCGCCCCGATCGAGTGGGGGCGGGTCGTCTGCGACGAGGCGCAGGCGCTCAAGAACAGCGGGACGCGGCAGGCGCGGGCGGTGCGCGGCATCCCGGCGCGCACGCGGATCGCGCTCACCGGCACCCCGGTCGAGAACCATCTGACCGAACTGTGGTCGATCATGGAGTTCGCGAACCCCGGCCTGCTCGGGCCGCGCAGTGAGTTCCGGCGGCGGTTCGCCGTCCCCATCGAGAAAGAGGGCGACGAGCAGGCCGCGCTGGCGCTGAAACGGGCCACGCAGCCGTTCATTCTGCGCCGCCTCAAGACCGACAAGTCGATCATCTCCGATCTGCCGGAGAAGCAGGAGATCAAGGTCTACTGCAACCTCACGACCGAGCAGGCGTCCCTGTACCAGGCGACCGTGGACGACATGCTCCAGCAGATCGCCGAGGCCGACGAGACCAAGCGGCGCGGGCTGGTGCTGGCGACGATGGCCAAGCTCAAGCAGGTCTGCAACCATCCGGCGCAGCTGCTGAAGGACGGCTCCCGGCTGCCCGGCCGCTCCGGGAAGCTCGAACGGCTGGAGGAGATCTGCGCCGAGGTCCTGGAGCAGGGCGAGAAGGCGCTCGTCTTCACCCAGTACGCCGAGTTCGGCTCAATGCTCCAGCCCTACCTGGCCGCACGTCTCGAACGTCCCGTCCTGTGGCTGCACGGCGGGACGTCCAAGCAGGCGCGCGACGACCTCGTCCAGCACTTCCAGAACGACGAGGAACCAGCGGTCTTCCTACTCTCCCTCAAGGCCGCCGGGACGGGCCTGACCCTGACCGCCGCCAACCACGTCGTGCACGTCGACCGCTGGTGGAACCCGGCCGTCGAGGACCAGGCCACCGACCGCGCGTTCCGCATCGGGCAGACCCGCAACGTCCAAGTCCGCAAGTTCATCTGCGTCGGGACGATGGAGGAGCGCGTCGACGAGATGATCGAGCGCAAGAAGGCCCTCGCCGAGTCGATCGTCGGCACCGGCGAGGACTGGCTGACCGAGCTGTCCGTCGCCGAGCTGCGGGACGTCCTGCGGCTGTCCCCCGAGGCGGTGAGCGACTGATGGCGGACGGCATCAAGGCGCGCAACAAGCGCGGCTCGATCGGCACCGAGTGGTGGTCGCGGCGCTTCATCGACCTCGTCGAGTCTTTCGCCGACAAGGGCCGCCTCCAGCGCGGCCGGACCTACGCCCGCAAGGGCAACGTGTTCGACCTGCGCGTGGAGCCGTACGAGGTGACCGCTAAGGTGCACGGCTCGGCGCCCGATCCGTACGAGGTGGCGCTCGGCATCGACGCCATCGATGAGGGCGACTGGCGCGCCGTCGAGAAGGAGCTGGCGTCCCGCGCGGTGTTCCGCGCGCGGCTGCTCGCCGGGGAGATGCCGCCGGAGATCGAGTGGGTGTTCGCCGAGCTCGGCCTCGCGCTGTTCCCCGGCTCGGCGTCCGACCTGCACCTGATGTGCGACTGCCCCGACTGGGGCGACCCGTGCAAGCACGCCGCGGCCGTCCTCTACCTGCTCGCCGAGGCGTTCGACGACGACCCGTTCCTGATCCTCCAGTGGAACGGACGAGGCAGAGACCAGCTTCTGACCGCCCTACGGCGCGCGACCGAAACCGAACCCGACCCTCTCGACCTGGCGGACGAGCCGCTGACCGCCACCGGTTTCTGGACGCCGCCGTCCGGCCTGGCCCGCCTCCGCGACCGGCCGCCCGCGCCGCCCGTCCCGCCCGGCTTCGTCCTCCAGGTGGC
>NZ_SMJW01000293.1 GCF_004348335.1 Actinomadura bangladeshensis
TGGTTGTGGGGCGGGGGTGAGATTTGTAAGTAGAACCTGTTGCAGTTTTGCGGATGCGCGCTTAGGGTCGAGGACGTGCGGACACGAGTCACCGAACTATTCGGCATCGAGTACCCGATCTTTGCGTTCAGTCACTGCCGCGACGTGGTCGTGGCGGTGAGCCGCGCCGGCGGCATGGGCGTCCTCGGCGCCCTGCACTTCACCCCCGAGGAGCTCGAGCTCGAGCTCAAGTGGATCGACGAGCATGTCGGCGGCAAGCCCTACGGCGTGGACGTGGTCATGCCCGCCAAGTACGAGGGCGCCGACCTCGGCGACGCCGAGGAGATGCTCGGCAAGCTGCAGGGGATGATCCCGGCCGAGAACCGGAAATTCCTGGAGGAGCTGCTCGCCGAGCACGGCGTCGAGCCGTCCACCGACACGGCGACGAAGGCGCTGCTCGGCTGGACGGACCAGACCGCCCGGCCGCAGGTCGAGGTCGCGTTGAAGCACCCGATCGCGCTGCTGGCCAACGCGCTCGGCCCGCCCCCGGCGGACGTCGTCGAGCAGGCCCACGAGCACGGCGTCAAGGTCGCGGGGCTCGCGTCCAACGCGCGGCACGCGCGCAAGCAGGTCGACGTGGGCGTGGACATCATCGTGGCGCAGGGCACCGAGGCCGGCGGCCACACGGGCGACGTGTCCACGATGGTGCTGATCCCCGAGGTCGTGGACGCCGTCGGCGAGGACACCGTCGTGCTCGCGGCGGGCGGCATCGGGCGCGGACGGCAGATGGCGGCGGGCATGGCGCTCGGCGCGGACGGCGTCTGGACGGGGTCCATCTGGCTCACCGTCGACGAGGCCGACACGCCCGAGCGGGCGCTGCCGAAGCTGCTCAACGCCACCTCGCGCGACACCGTCCGGTCGCGTGCCTGGACGGGCAAGCCCGCACGGTTCCTCAAGACCGCGTGGACGGAGGCGTGGGAGAGCGAGAAGTCCCCCGGCTACCTGCCGATGCCGCTGCAGTTCATGCTGATCGCGGACGCCCTGCCCCGCATCCAGCGCTCCGGCGACGGCGAGCTGGTCACCTTCCCGGTCGGCCAGATCGTCGGCTCGATGAACCAGGTCAAGCCGGCCGCCCAGGTCGTCTACGACCTGATCGAGGAGTACGTCGAGGCCCTCGAACGGCTCAACACCATCACCGAGGCCTGACGGCCCCCCGGTAAGAGGCCCCGCCGGCGCCCTCCCCTCAGGCGCCGCCGGGGCCTCGCCGCGCTCAGAACCGGGTCATCCAGGAGAGGGCGCGGGCGAGGACGTAGTAGACGACCGCGGCGATCGTCCAGTTGATGTAGAGCTGCTCTTCGGGGTCGGTGCGCGTGAAGGCGTCCCGGAACGGCGTTGCGAGCCAGCGGCCCGCGTCGAGCGTCGCGTCCACCAGGGAGTTGCCCGGGTTCGCCTCGCCCCAGGTCAGCAGCATCCCGAGGGCCAGGATCGCGGCGGCCGCCCAGCCCGCCGCCATGATCATCGCGCTGACCGGGTTCGGCCTGCTGCGCCGCCACCGCGCGGGCTTGCGCTCGACCACCACGGTCTTCCCGGTGTCGTCGGTGGCGCTCCGCCGCGGCCACAGCCGCCGCGGCGCCTGCTCCGTGGTCTCCGGCCGTCTGCGTCGTATCTGCAAGGCCATGGCCTGCTCAGTCCTTCCGTGACTCGCTTCGCCACAAGCGGTGCCACGTCAGGAATCCGGCAAACCCGGACGGATTTACGGACGCCCGTTAATGCCCGAACCGCGCGGCACCGGGTGCCGGTGCCGCGCGGGCGGTTTCGCCTACTTGCCCTGGTAGACGGCGGGGCGCTTCTCCTTGAAGGCGCGCGAGCCCTCCTTGGCGTCCTCGGAGGCGAAGACCGGCCAGCCGATCTCGTCGGAGATCTTGAGGGCCTCCTCCTCGGGGAGGTGCTCGGTCTCGCGGACGGCGCGCAGGATCGCCTGGACCGACAGCGGCGCGCACGCGGCGATCCGGTCGGCCATCTCGCGGGCCGCGGCGAGCGCCTGCCCGTCCGGGACGACCTTGTTGATCAGCCCCATCGCGAGGGCCTCCCGCGGGGTCACCTCGCGGGCGGTGAGCAGGATGTCGAGCGCGGCGGCGTAGCCGATCTGGCGGGGCAGGCGGACGGCGCTGCCGCCCATCGGGAACAGGCCGCGCTTGGCCTCGAACAGCCCGAGGGTGGCGCCCTCGGCGACGACGCGCAGGTCGGTGCCGGTGAGCAGCTCGGTGCCGCCGGCGACGGCGTAGCCCTCGATGGCGCAGATGAGCGGCTTGGTGGGGCGGCCGTCGCGCAGCAGGCCCTTCCAGTGGTAGTCGGTGATCTGCGCGGCCCGCTCCTGCACGCGCGGGTCGGAGGGCGGTTGGCTCATCGCCTTCAGGTCGGCCCCGGCGCAGAACGTCCCGTCGGCTCCGGTGAGGATGCCGACGCGGACCTCGGGCGTGTCCGAGATGTAGGCCCAGGCGTCGGCGAGACCGACCAGCATCGCGGTGCTGAGCGCGTTGCGCGCCTCCGGCCGGTTCATCGTGACGATGACGACGTGGCCGTCCCGCTCGACGATGCAGTGCTCGGTGCTGATCGGCAGCCGTTCCGCCATGGTTCCTCCAGCTCGGATGTCAAACGAGAACAGATTCTAGTTAAGCCGCTGCCCTACCGGTAGGGGTTGAACTCCAAAACGAGAACGTGATCTACTTTCATCGCCGAGTGCCGCCGTGTGACGGTGCTCACCGTGATCACTTAGGGGAGTTCCGATGGGGTCATTGGGCTTTTGGCGGTTGGCGCAGGCCGATCCCGACTGGGTCGCGTGCGTCGACCCGGACGGGACGAAGCACGCCGCGGGCGACCTGCTGGCCCGTGCGAACCGGCTCGTGCACGGGCTGCGCGCGCTGGGGCTGGAGAAGGGCGACGGCATCTGCGGCCTCGTCCCGAACGGTGCCGACGGCCTCGTGCTGTACCTGGCCGCGCTCCAGGCCGGCTGGTACTACACGCCGATCAACTGGCACCTGACCGGGCCGGAGATCGGGTACATCGTCTCCGACAGCGAGGCCAAGGCGTTCTTCGTCCACGAGCGGTACGCGCGGGAGGGCGTGCGCGCCGGTGAGGAGATCGAGGCGCACCGGCGGTTCGCGTTCGGGGACGTCGAGGGCTTCCGCCCCTACGAGGAGCTGGTCGAGGGGCAGCCCGACACGCTGCCGGACGACCGCAGCAACGGCGCCACGATGCACTACACGTCCGGCACCACGGGACGGCCGAAGGGCGTCAAGCGGGCGCTGATGGGCATCGACCCCGACGACAGCGCCGAGCTGATGACGTTCCTGCTCGGCCTGTTCGGCATCCCGCCGGGCATCCCGGCCGGGGGCGAGCACCAGGCCCATCTGATCACCTCGCCGAACTACCACACGGCCGTCACCCAGTTCGGCGGCACCGCCCTGCAGATGGGCCACACGCTCGTCTACATGGACAAGTGGGACGCCGAGGACACCCTCAGAGTGATCCAGGAACACCGTGTGAGCAATACCCACATGGTGCCGACGCACTTCAAGCGGCTGCTGTCCCTGCCCGAGGACGTCCGGTCCCGGTACGACGTGTCGAGCATGAAGTGGGCGATCCACGCGGCGGCGCCGTGCCCGGTGCCGATCAAGCAGCAGATGCTCGAATGGTGGGGCGACTGCATCTGGGAGTACTACGCGGCGACCGAGGGCGGCGGGACGATCGCGAGCCCGGCCGACTGGCGCGCCCACCCCGGCACGGTCGGCAACGCCTGGCCGATCAGCGAGCTGCTCATCGTGGACGACGACGGCGAGCCCGTCCCGGCGGGCACGCACGGCACGATCTACATGAAGATGGCCGGCGTCGAGTTCGAGTACAAGGGCGACAAGGAGAAGACGGAGAAGAACCGCCTCAAGGACTTCTTCACCGTCGGGGACATCGGCTACCTCACCGAGGACGGCTTCCTGTTCCTGTCCGACCGCAAGGCCGACATGATCATCTCGGGCGGCGCGAACATCTACCCGGCCGAGATCGAGAACGAGATCATCCTGCACCCGAAGGTCGGGGACGTCGCCGTGTTCGGCATCCCGGACGAGGAGTGGGGCGAGCAGATCAAGGCCGTCGTCGAGCCCGCCGAGGGCGTCGAGCCCGGCGAGGAGCTCGCGGCCGAGATCCTCGCGTCGCTGGAGGGGCGGCTGGCGAAGATGAAGTGGCCGAAGACCGTCGACTTCATCGAGACGATGCCGCGCGAGCCCAACGGCAAGCTCCTCAAGCGCAAGCTGCGGGACCCGTACTGGAAGGACCGCGACAGTGCCATCTAACACGGCGCCGGCCGAGAACCCGAACCACGTCGTCGAGTTCCCCGGCGGCTACACCCGCTCGGTCGGCCCGGTGGTCGGGCGCTTCCTGAGCGAGCTGCGCGACGGCCGGCTGGTCGGCGTCCGGACGGCGGGCGGCCGGGTGATCGTCCCGCCGCAGGAGTGCGACCCCGACACCGGCGAGGACGTGACGGACGAGTTCGTCGAGGTCGGCCCGGCCGGCACGGTCACGACCTGGTCGTGGGTGCCGAACCCGGCGAAGGAGCACCCGTTCGACCGGCCGTTCGCGTGGGCGCTGGTCCGTCCGGACGGCGCCGACACCGCGCTGCTGCACGCCCTCGACCTCGGCGTCTTCGAGGCGGGCGCGAAGCCGCCGAAGTTCCTCAAGACCGGGATGCGGGTGCGGCCGAAGTACCGCGCGGAGCGCACCGGGACGATCGGCGACATCGCGTGCTTCCTGCCCGAGGTCACCATGATCAACCCGAAGGCGAGCCTGGAGTACCGGCTGAAGGGCGGCCGGGCGCTCGGCCGGTTCCTGGAGGGGGTCTCCGAGGGGCGGATCATCGGGCACCGCTGCCCGGTGTGCGAGAAGGTCATCGTGCCGATGAAGGGGTTCTGCCCCCGCGACGGCGTGCCCACGTCCGAGGAGGTGGAGCTGCCCGACACCGGCACCGTCACCACCTTCGCGGTGAACAACATCCCCGACCCGCGCGCGCCCGAGGTGCCGTTCGTGTCCGGTTACGTCCTGCTGGACGGCGCCGGCCTGACGATGCTGACGCTCGTCGCGGGCGTCCCGGCCGACCAGGTGCGGATGGGCATGCGGGTGAAGGCGGCGTGGCGGCCCCGCGATGAGTGGACCCACTCGATGTCCAACATCAAGTGGTTCGAGCCCATCGACGAGCCCGACGTCCCCTTCGAAGAGATCAAGGACTTCATGTAATGCGTGATGTCGCAGTCGTCGCGTTCGCACAGAGTCATCACAGCGCCGAGGACCAGGGGATCGCCGAGACCGAGATGGTCCTGCCGGTGATCACCGAGATCAAGGAGCGGACCGGGCTGTCCCGGTTCGGCTTCACCTGCTCGGGCTCGTGCGACTACCTCCAGGGTGCGCCGTTCGCGTTCGTGTCCGCGCTGGACACCCTGGGCGCGTGGCCGCCGATCTCCGAGAGCCACGTCGAGATGGACGGCGCGTGGGCGCTGTACGAGGCGTGGGTGAAGCTCCAGCTCGGCCACATCGACACCGCGCTGGTGTACGGGTTCGGCAAGTCGTCCCAGGGCGACCTCCGCGCGATCATGAACCAGCAGCTCGACCCCTACACGCTGGCGCCGCTCGGCGTCGACCAGGTGTCGATGGCCGCCATGCAGGCCCGCGCCTACATGGACAGGTCGGGTGTGAAGGAGGACGACCTGCGCGCGGTCGCGGCGCGGTCCCGGGCGTCCGGCCGCGACAACCCGTTCGCGCTGCACCTGCCCGACCCCGAAGGGGACGACTACGACGTGGCGCCGCTGCGCCCCTACGACGTCGCGCCCGTCACCGACGGCGCCGCCGCGATCGTGCTCGCGGCCGGCGACAAGGCGCGGGAGCTGTGCGAGCGGCCCGCGTGGATCACTGGCATCGACCACCGCACCGAGCCGCACGCGCTCGGCGTCCGCGACCTGACCCGGTCCGAGGCCGCCCGCCTCGCGGGGGAGAAGGCGGGCGCGGCCGGGATCGAGGTCGCGGAGCTGCACGCCCAGTTCAGCCATGAGGAGCTGATCCTGCGCGAGGCGCTCGGCCTGGACGACGGCGTCACGGTCAACCCGTCCGGCGGGGCGCTGTCGGCGAACCCGGTGATGGCGGCGGGCCTCATCCGGATCGGCGAGGCCGCGTCCCGCATCCACGACGGGACGGCGTCCCGGGCGCTCGGGCACGCCGCGTCCGGCCCCTGCCTCCAGCAGAACCTCGTCTGCGTGCTGTCGGGAGAGAACAATGGCTAAATCCTGCGCGGTCATCGGCGTCGGGCAGACCCAGTACAAGACCAAGCGGCTGGACGTGTCGATGGCCGGCCTGCTCCGCGAGGCCGCCCGCCGCGCCCTCGACGACGCCGGGCTGACCTGGAAGGACATCGACGCCGTCGTGGTCGGCAAGGCGCCCGACCTGTTCGAGGGCGTCGTGATGCCGGAGCTCTTCCTGGCGGACGCGATCGGCGCCACCGGCAAGCCGCTGCTGCGGGTGCACACGGCCGGCTCGGTCGGCGGGTCCACGGCGATCGTCGCGGCGAACCTGATCCAGTCCGGCGTGCACGAGCGGGTCCTCACGATCGCGTGGGAGAAGCAGTCGGAGTCGAACGCGACGTGGGCGCTGACGGTGAACGGGCCGTTCACGACGTCCCTGGTCGTCGGGGCCGGCGGCTACTTCGCGCCGCACATCCGCGCCTACATGGCCCGGTCCGGCGCCCCCGACCACATCGGCACGCTCGTCGCGGTCAAGGACCGGCAGAACGCGCTGCGGAACCCGTACGCGCACCTGAAGATCCCCGGCATCTCCCGCGAGATGGTCGAGTCGACGCCGATGCTGTGGGAGCCGATCCGGTACCTGGAGACGTGCCCGTCCTCGGACGGCGCGTGCGCGATGGTGCTGGCCTCGGAGGACGCGGCCAAGAAGGCCCCGAACCCGCCCGCGTGGGTGCACGGCACGTCGATGCGGTCGGAGCCGATGCAGTTCGCGGGCCGCGACACCGTCAGCCCGCAGGGCGGCAAGGACGCGGCGGCGGACGTGTACCGGCAGGCCGGCATCACCGACCCGCGCAGCGAACTCGACTGCGCCGAGGTGTACGTCCCGTTCTCCTGGTACGAGCCGATGTGGCTGGAGAACCTCGGGTTCTGCGGCGACAACGAGGGCTGGAAGCTCACCGAGGCCGGGGCGACGGCGTTCGACGGCGACATCCCGTGGAACCCCTCCGGCGGCGTGCTGTCGTCCAACCCGATCGGCGCGTCCGGCATGATCCGGTTCGCGGAGGCCGCGCTGCAGGTGCGCGGGCTGGCCGGTGACCACCAGGTGGACGGTGCGCGCCGCGCGCTCGGCCACGCCTACGGCGGCGGCGCCCAGTTCTTCGCGATGTGGATCGTCGGCAGCGACAAACCCTGATCTCCCAACCCCTGTCTCTGGGGGCGACCCCAGACCCCGTAAAAGGCGCGAAGATCCCCTTCGGAGGGCGTCCGATGGAGTACAACCACGCTGACCTGTTCGAGGGACTCGCGGATGCGATCGGGGACCGGGTCGCCCTGATCTGCGGCGACCAGCGGTTCACCTACGCCGAGCTCGACGAGCACGCGAACCGCCTCGCCCACCATCTGCGGGACGCGGGCGTCCGCCCCGGCCAGCACGTCGCCGTCCAGCTCTACAACGGGGTGGAGTACGCGGCGGCGCTGCTGGCGACGATGAAGATCCGGGCCGTGCCGATCAACGTCAACTACCGGTACGTGGAGAACGAGCTGCTCTACGTCTACCGGGACTCCGACAGCGTCGCGCTGCTGTACGACGTGGAGTTCGAGGACCGGGTCGCCGCGACCGTCCCGGAGGTGCCGGAGCTGAAGCACCTGATCGCGGTGGGCGGCGCGCCGTCCATCCCGGGCGCGGTCGCCTACGACGAGGCGCTGCGGGACGCCGACGGCGCGCGCGACTTCCCGGCGCGCTCCGGCGACGACCTGTACATCATCTACACGGGCGGGACGACCGGGATGCCGAAGGGCGTCATGTGGTCGGCCGAGCAGATCATCTTCGCGTTCTGGAACCCGACGGTGCCGCGCCCGTCCAAGCCGGAGGACATCGTGGAGCACGCCCGCAACAGCGGGCCGCTGATCATGATGCCGGTCGCGCCGCTGATGCACGGGGCCGCGCAGGTGGCCACGTTCATCGCCTGGTTCATGGGCGCGACGCTCGTCTACACCCGCAAGTTCGACGCCGCCGACGTGTGGCGGACGATCGAGCGGGAGAAGGTCAACTCGCTGACGATCACCGGGGACGCGATGGCGATCCCGATGGCGGAGGAGCTGGCGCGCGGCGACTACGACACCTCCTCGCTGTTCGCCTACGTGTCGACGGGCGCGATCTTCACCGGGACGGTCCGCGACCGCATCCAGAAGCTGCTGCCGAACGTGCTGATCCTGGACCGGTTCGGGTCGACCGAGTCGGGCTCGACGGCCGAGGCGGTCGCCGGCTCCACCCCGGAGAAGGGCCTGCGGTTCGCGCCGGACGTGGAGAACGTCACCGTCCTGGACGACGCGCTCCAGCCCGTCAAGCCCGGGTCGGGCGTCATCGGCCAGGTCGCCCGCACGGGGCACATCGCGCAGGGCTACTACAACGACCCGGAGAAGACGGCGAAGACGTTCCCGGTGGTGGACGGCAAGCGCTGGCTGCTCACCGGCGACATCGCCACCGTCGAGGAGGACGGCTCGATCGCCGTGTACGGGCGCGGCTCGCAGGCGATCAACACCGGCGGCGAGAAGGTGTTCCCGGAGGAGGTCGAGGCCGTCCTCAAGGGGCATCCGGGCGTGTACGACGCGGTCGTGACGGGCATTCCGGACGAGCGCTGGGGGAACCGCGTGGCCGCGGTGATCCAGGCGTCCGGTGACGCGCCGTCCTCGGAGGACCTGGACGCGCACTGCCGGCGCGAGCTGTCGGGCTACAAGGTGCCGCGCGTCTACGCGTTCGTCGCGGAGATGAAGCGCTCGCCGGCGGGCAAGGCCGACTACCGGTGGGCCAAGCAGGTGGCGGAGGAGGCCGGGTAGGGACGCTCGCTAGTGCGGTGACCACAAACGTCCACCGGGTTGGGTGACACGCCGGCCAGGGGCTGGGACGGGGAGGTTGATCGGCTCCACCCTCGATGACGACAGGTCGTTATCGAGAGAGGGGCGGGCTGGTGGCAGAGCCAGTCAGAGCACGGCGGTTGACCCAGGACGAGGGGCGCCGGCTGCAGCAGATCATCCGG
>NZ_SMJW01000294.1 GCF_004348335.1 Actinomadura bangladeshensis
CTTGGGCAGGGCGGGGGCGACGTGTGCGGCGGGTCCCGTGTCGCGGCTGATCACCGGATCCTCCTCCGACGGTTCTCGAGGGGACGGTGAGCGGCTCAACTCCTGCGTCGCGTCGTACCGCCGGTACAGCCGCCATCGGGAGCGGCTCGTCCGGTGGGCGATGCGCGCGGGCTCGGGCCGGTAGAACGGGGGCCGCAGGCATCTGCCGATCAGCGAGCGGACGCGGAAGGGCAGTTCCCGCAGGTCGGGCGGGGGCACCCGCCGCACCACGCACGCGGCGGTGGCCAGCATGTCGAGGTCGCCGTAGGGACGGACGCCCGTCGCCGCGTACAGCAGCACCATTCCGAGCGCGTAGACATCGTCCTCGCGCCTGGCCCATGCCGGGTCGGCCATGACCCGCGGAGACATGTAGGCGGGATCGCCGCGCAGCGCGTGCCCCGCGGGCAGCGTCCCGTGCCGCGCCTCGTCGGTCGCCAGCTGCGGAAGCAGCGCGTGGTCGGCCAGCACGATCCGGCCGCTCCCCGCGCAGAGGACGGTGCCCGGGGTGAGCGCGCCGTGCAGGAGGCGGTAGCGGTGCAGCACCTCCAGGCCCGTGGCGATCCGGTGCGCGAGCGACAGGATCTGCCCCGCGGGCAGCGGCCCCGCCTCCAGGATCCAGCTGTCCAGCGGCTCCCCGCCGACATCCTCGGCGGCCACCCACCAGCCCTCGTCGTCGACCCAGCCGGCGAGGGTGGCGGCGACGCACGGGGCGCGCAGGCTCCGCATCCGGTCGATCAGCCGCAGGAACGGAGCGGATGAGGGCGCGTCGCGCGTCCAGTGGGCGTGCAACCGGGTGACCAGCACCTTCTCGCCGGTCCTGATCTCCACGGCGCGGTGCCGGTCGCCGAGCGTACCGGTGTCCAGCGGCTCTATCAGTTCGAAACCGGCTCGCCTCATCCCCGCGGTCCTCTCATCGCCTGTCGAGCGGGCCGATGTCCAGCGCGGTCACCCACCGGTCCCAGTCCCCGATGTAGAGGGCCGCGCCGTCGGTGCAGGGGGAGGAGTCGATCCACGCGCCCGTGGTGAAGCGCCCCCTCTCCCAGCCCGAGAGGGCGTCGATCGCGTACAGGTTGCCGTCGTGGCTGCCGGCGTACACCTGGCCGCCGTGCACCAGCGGAGACGAGCGGACCTCGCCGCCGGTGGCGAACGACCACATCCCGAGTCCGCTGGCCATGTCGATGGCGTAGAGCCGGTGGTCGTCGCTGCCGACGTAGGCGACGCCCTTGTCGACCGCCGCCGCGTGCACCGCCTGCTCGGTTCGGAAGGTCCAGCGCCGCACCGGGCGGTGCGCGTCCACGGCGTGCACGGCGCCGTCCAGCGTGCCGACCAGGACCAGGCCGCCGGACGCCACGGGCGGCGAGGTGATCGCGGCGCCCGCGTCGTGGCTCCAGGCCACCTCGCCGGTGCCGGCGTTCAATGCGTAGAGGTGGTGGTCCCAGGACCCGAGATAGACGAGCCCCCGGTCCACGGCCGCGGGCCCCTCCACGACGTCCCCGGCCTGGAAGCGCCACCGCTCGCGCGGACCGGTCAGGTCGAAGGCGCGCACGAGCCCGGTGAGGTCGCCGACGACCAGGGCGCCCGCTGCGGGGACGACGGCCGGGGTCGTCGCGACCGAGGGCTCCACACTCGCCTGCCACTGGACGGTGCCGTCGCTGAGCCGCAGCGCGTGCACCCGGCCGTCGGCGCAGGTGACGTACAGCATGCCCGCATGGACGGCGGGCGTCCGGTCGATGCGGTCGAAGGGGCCGGCCCGCCACAGCTCGCGCCCGGTCGCGGCGGCGAAGGCCCGCACCAGGCCGTCCTGCCCGCCCGCGCACACCATCCCGCCGGGCCGGGCCGACGGGACCGCGACGGGCGAGGCGTAGTAGCCCCTGCCGCCGAGCCGGACCCGCCAGCGCGGTGCGGCGCGCCCCGCCGGGCCCGCCGGCCGGCCCGGCAGCGCGATCGGCGCCGTCGCGTTCGGCAGCGGCCGGGCCCGGGGCCGGGCCTCGGTGGCGTGCTCGGCGTACTCGCCGAGCACCTTGCCCGCCCGGCTCGGCAGCGCGGTCAGCGCGCCGCGCCGCTGCTCGGCCGCGCCCGCCTGATCGGCGGGCGTCCGCGGGTCGTCCCGCGTGCAGGCCGCGATGATCTGCTCGGCGGTGAACCGCTCGCTGGCCCGCCGGTGCGTGCAGCCCGCGACCAGGTCCGCCAGCTCGGCGGGCAGGTCGCAGAACAGCGGCCGCCCCGCCGCGTCCCGGACGATCAGTTCGCTCGCCTCGATCTGCGGGTGCTTGCCGGTGGCGGTGAACGCGATCGTGATCCCGAGCGAGTAGACGTCGGTGGCGTGGGTCAGGTCGGTGCCGCCGATCGCCTGCTCTGGTGACATGTAGCCCGGAGTCCCCTTGCGCCCGCTGGTGAACGCCGGGAACCGGCCGAGGTCCTTGGCGATGCCGAAGTCGATGAGCTTCGGCCCGGAGGCGGCCATGATGATGTTGCTCGGCTTGATGTCGCGGTGGACGATCGACAGTTTCCGCAGCGTCAGCAGCGTGGCGGCCAGCCGCACGGCCATCCACCGCACCGTGTCCACGGGGAGCGCACCATGCAGGGCGACGAGTTCCTGCAGCGTCGGGGCCTTGAGGTAGTCGATCGCCAGCCACGGCGGGTCGCCCTGCACGTCGAACGCCTGCACCGCCGCGGTGTGCTCGCCGCCGACCCGCATACAGGACTCGATCTCCTTGCGGAGGCGGGTGCGCGCCTCGCCGCTGCGCAGCCGCGGGTTGGTCAGGATCTTCACGGCGGCGGACGAGCCGTTGGCGGCGTGCCGGCCGAGGAAGACCTTCCCCATGCCGCCGGTGCCGAGCACCCGGAGCAGCCGGTAGTCGCCGAGGCGGACGGGATCTCCCGGGTCGAGTTCGCGCACGCCGCCCCTATGCGGTCGACACGGTGGATATGGCGAAGTACATGCAAGGCCCCCGTTCGGTTTCGCTCTGCCCCCAATGCGTGGGCCCGAGCATCGCATCCGTTCCAACCGGGGTAAGTGGCATATGACACTGATGGCCACATTGGGTCGCTAATTGTGATCATTCGTCGCCCTGAGTGCACGCCTTCCAGTGAGCGGCTCCGTGATGCCGCGGCGCGGCCCGTCTAAAGTTGCCCCGTGCTGGATGACGGGCGGGACGAGCGGACGTGGGGAATCTATGTGGGGAAGGCCGGGGCGGACGCGGCTCTGGACCGGGGGTGGCTGCTCGGGCATTTCAAGCCGGCCGGCGACCTGCGGCACAGCGACGAGGTCGAGATCAAGTGGGGCGTGCACCCGAAGGGCGAGCGGCGCGCCGTGTGGACGGACGGCGACAAGCGCACCGCCCTGCTCGTCCTGATCAGCGGCCGGTTCCGGCTGGAGTTCCCCGGACGGGACGTCGTGCTCGCCGAGCAGGGCGACTACGTGGTGTGGGGGCGGGGCGTCGACCACTCCTGGGAGGCCGAGGAGGAGGCGGTCGTGCTGACCGTCCGGTGGCCGTCGATCCCCGGCTTCCGCGTCCCGGACGAACCGTAGGCGACCTGGTATGCGGTCGAAGGCAGGGGCCCCTGACCGCTATCGTGGGCGGTGGCCGGGCGACCGGCCGCCGGGAGAGTTCGCATAGTGGACTAGTGCAGGCGCCTTGAAAGCGCCCAGGGCTGGGGACAGTCCTCGTGGGTTCGAATCCCACACTCTCCGCTCCGCCCTACTCGGGCATAGGGGATCCGTTACCCTCTTCGGCATGTCGCAGACACCGAATGATCCGGCGGGCACGACGCACCAGTTCCAGAACTTCGCCAGCCAGGCGCAGCCGCGCAAGTCCGGGCCGAACATCGGCATGATCGTCGGCATCGTCGCCGTGGTGGCGGTCCTCGCCGTCCTCGTCGGCGCGGTCATGATGCTCGGCTAGGCGGTCTCCGGCGGAAGGTCAGCGGCCCGACGCCGAGAAGTGCTGGTAGTCCTTGGCGCCGCTCCATTCGCCGCCCCAGCCCCAGTCGATCGAGGCGAACGCCTTCACCACCTTGTCGCCCGCGTGGATCATGCCGGGCGCGTCCAGCTTGCGGTTCTTGTACTTCGTGCAGTCCTTGTGGGCGATGCGCCCGTCCGCGTAGACGTAGGGGTTCTGGCAGGGGTTGATGTCGATGGCGAGCCCGTACGCGTGCTGGGAGAACGAACTGGACCCGGTCGCGTTGCGGCAGTTGAACGCGGAGGTGTTGTTGGCCTCGATCGAGTCGAAGTCGCTGCCGCCGTACTTGTCGACCGGCTCCATCCGCTCGATCGGGTAGCGCATGGCGTACAGCTTCTTGAAGACCGAGACGAGGTCGTCGGCCGCCTTGGCGTTGACGACGAGCCGCCCGCCGGTGTGCGGCTTGCCGTCCATGCCCCAGTAGGTCATCTCGATCATCCGGAGTCCGGACGGCGCCACGGGGCAGCCGCGCCGCCAGGACGACGTCAGGTCGCCGGCGGTCACCTTCGTGATGTCGGCCTGGAAGACCGGCTTCGTCGGGGACGGCGACGGCGTCGCCGAGCCGGACGCGGTGGGCGGGGTCGCGGGCGGCGCCGACTCGCCCGAGTCGTCGCCGCCGCGGCCACATCCGGTCGCCGCGAGCGCCACCGTGAGCAGGACACCGAGGAAAGTCGCGCTGGAAATCGGCCCTCTACCTGGCATCTTCGCAGCATACGCAGGCCGAGGGGCGTTCGCGTCGCGGTACCGATTCGCTACGGTGCGTTTGAGGGCGCGCCCGCCGGATAGGGGCGGCGTGGAACACCAAGCGACCGCCGGGCATGTCGTCCGGTGATGTCCGGTCCCAGGGAGCCGGGATGACGGAAGCTCAGGAGAGCGACCCGCCGAGCCTCGAAGACGAGATCTTCGCGGTGGCGCACAATGTGGAGGTCGAGCCGGAGACCGCGCGGCCGCGGCTGCCGGCGGACAAGGCCCAGGCCGTCCTGGAGCGCGCGGGCGCGTTCCTCGGCCGGGACGTGAAGGCGCTCGCGGCGGGCTTCGGCCTGTTCGTGTTCGTCGACCTCGTGATGATGTGGGCGCCGCTGATGATGAGCCGCCGCCCGAGCCTGCTGCCGCAGTTCGTCACGCTGCTGCTGCTCGCGTTCGGGCTGGGCGGGCTGCTCGTCTGGCAGGTCGGCGGCCGGTGGCGGACGTTCGGCATCGGCATGATGCTCGCCTGGGGGTTCCTGACCCTCGTGTCGGTGGGCTTCCTGACCGGGGTGATGGTCCCGCTCTAGCGGGGGTCAGGTCGCGGGGCCGATCCGCTTCAGGACGAGGCCGAACGCGCGCCCGATCGCCTCGAGGTCCTCCGGCTGGACGACGTCGATGAAGAACGTCCGGACGGTCTCGACGTGGTCGCGGGCGGCGCGTTCGAGTGCGGCGTACCCCTCATCGGTGAGGTGCGCGAAGACGCCGCGCTTGTCGTTGGGGCAGCTGTCCCGCTTGACCAGGCCCTTGGCCTCCAGGCGGGAGCAGGTGTGCGACAGGCGGCTGCGGGACTGGCTGGCGTTCTCGGCGAGCTCGGCCATGCGCAGCCGCCGCTCGGGCGCCTCCGACAGCCGGACGAGGATCTCGTACTCCGACACCGACAGGCCGTGCTTGGCCTTGAGGTCGCGGTCCATGGTCTCGGTGAGCCGGACGCTGCCGTCCACGTATGCCCGCCAATCGCGCTGCTGGGCGGCATCGAGCCAGCGAGGTTCGCTCATACCGCAAAGTATAGTTCATATGTTGAACATTCAACTAGTCCGCGCTACCTTCACGGTAGCAGGACGGGCCGGGTCGTCCGTTCGCGAAAATAGTTGAACCATCAACTATGTTGCAGGAGGCAGTGCACCGCCCGGCCCGGACGGGCACCCGACGAGGGGAGAACCCATGCCCGCCGTGATGGCCGACCCGCTGACCCTGCCCCGCCTGCCGCTGCTGCCGCAGGAGGACACCGACTGGCGGCGCGTCGCGAAGGTCGTGACCGCCAAGCGCCACCTCGAGGGCGAGGGCTTCCAGGTCAGGCGCCCCTTCCCGGGCATCGACCTGGCCCTGGCCGACCCCTTCCTGCTCCTCGACCACATGGGCGCCGTCGAGTACGCGCCGGGCGAGGCGAAGGGGACCCCTTGGCACCCGCACCGCGGGTTCGAGACGGTCACCTACATCATCGACGGAGCGTTCCAGCACCAGGACACCGCGGGCGGCGGCGGCCTCATCGCCGACGGCGCCACGCAGTGGATGACGGCCGCGTCCGGTATCCAGCACATCGAGCAGCCGCCCCCGGAGCTGGTCGCCAAGGGCGGGCTGTTCCACGGCGTCCAGCTCTGGGTGAACCTGCCGCGCGCCCAGAAGTGGCTGCCGCCGCGCTACCAGGACATCAAGGCCCGCGACGTCAAGCTGCTGGCCGCCGACGACGGCTCGTCGCTGGTCCGCGTCATCGCCGGGTCGGTCGCCGGATACGACGGCCCCGGCGTCACCTACACGCCGATCAACTACCTGCACGCGACGGTCGCGCCCGGCGCCCGGCTCGCGCTGCCCTGGCCGCGCGACTTCAACGCGCTCGTGTACGTCCTGTCCGGACGCGGCACGGTCGGCGTCGAGGAGGTCGGGCTGGACGAGGGGCAGCTCGCCGTGTTCGCCGGCTCCCACCACAAGGGGGACGGTGACGGGCTCGTCGTGCGGGCCGCCGACGGTCAGCCGCAGGCCAGTGCGAACGGGTGGGAGATCCTGATCCTGGGCGGCCTTCCGATCCGGGAGCCGGTCGCCCGCTACGGCCCGTTCGTGATGAACACCCGCGAGGAGATCGTCCAGGCGTTCGAGGACTTCCAGGCCGGCCGGATGGGCACCGTCCCGGCCGAGCAGGTCCCGCACCGGTCCGACGCCGACGAATCCCTCACCTGACCCCCGCAGGCGGTCCTGTCCGGATACCCCGCTCCGGACAGGGCCGTCCGCGGGCCCGCCCGACGCCGACGTACCAGGCCCCGTCCTGCCCGCACGGGTGGCCGCGGCGGCGGTGACGAAGCCCGCCGGGTCGTTGTCCGCGTTCGCGTGACGGCGGCGGACGCGTGCGCTAGTGTGTTCGAATAGTCGAACAGAAGTTCGACCTGTTCGGAAGCGCTCGCCCGGGGAGGCGGCATGGTGGCGACCGCCATGAGGGGAGCCGAGGCTCCCGCGCGCTGCGGGCGGCGGCGCGAGCACGCGACACGCCGCAGCGATTTCTACGTAAATCTACGGCCGCAGCTATATCGCCTCATAGAGTCCGAGAGCGTGGACCCCGTGCGCAACCCCTATGCCCCCGGCGCCGGGCAGCGCCCCCCGGAGCTGGCCGGCCGCGACCGCGAGCTCCGGCAGTTCGAGGTGGTGCTCGAACGAGTCGCCCGCGGGCGTCCCGAGCGCAGCATGATCATCACCGGGCTGCGCGGGGTGGGCAAGACCGTGCTGCTCAACGCGTTCCGGTCGCAGGCCATCCAGCGGCTGTGGGGGACGGGCAAGATCGAGGCCCGGCCCGACCAGTCGATCCGGCGGCCGGTCGCCTCGGCGCTGCACCGCGCCGTCCGGGAGCTCGCGCCCCGGCACCGCGCGCCCGACCGCATCGAGGACTTCCTCGGCGTGCTGAAGGCGTTCGCGCAGTCCGGGCCCGAGCCGGCCGGCAAGAGCAAGGCGCGGGCGCACCGCTGGCAGCCCGGCATCGACGTGCCCGCGGCGCGCGGCCGCGCCGACTCCGGCGACCTGGAGATCGACCTCACCGAGCTGTTCGTCGACGCCGCGTCCGTCGCCACGGACGTCGGCGTCGGCATCGCGCTGTTCGTCGACGAGATGCAGGACGTCCCGGCCGACGACGTCTCCGCGCTGTGCGCCGCCTGCCACGAGCTGTCGCAGGTCGGCGGGCCGCTGATCGTGGTGGGCGCGGGGCTGCCGCACCTGCCGGCCGTGCTGTCGGCCAG
The DNA here is from genome assembly GCF_004348335.1 of Actinomadura bangladeshensis. GTDB lineage: Bacteria > Actinomycetota > Actinomycetes > Streptosporangiales > Streptosporangiaceae > Spirillospora > Spirillospora bangladeshensis. The sequence continues at coordinate 7,964 of NZ_SMJW01000294.1, forward strand.
CAAGTCCTACTCCGAGCGGCTCTTCCGGTACGCGCGGATCGACCGGCTCGACCGGGAGTCGGCCGACTTCGCGCTGATGGCGCCGGCCGAGCGGGAGGACGTCACCTTCACCAGGGACGCCCTCGACGCGCTGTACGGGGCGGCCGACGGCTACCCGTACTTCGTCCAGGCGTACGCGAAGGTCGTCTGGGACGTGGCGCCCGACACCCCGATCACGGCCGACGACATCAAGGTCGCGGCCCCCGAGGCGGAGAGCGAGCTCGCGGTCGGCTTCTTCGGCAGCCGCTACGAGCGCGCCACCCCCGCCGAGCGCGACTACATGCGCGCGATGGCTGCGCTCGGCGACGACCCCGTGCCGACGGCCGCGGTCGCCGACGCGCTGGGCCGCAAACCGTCCAGCCTGTCGCCCGCCCGCGACGGGCTCATCAAGAAGGGCCTCATCTACAGCGCCGAGCGCGGCATGGTCGCGTTCACGGTGCCGCACTTCGGCAAGTTCCTCCGCTCGCAACCCGCCTGACGGCCGATCCGTCCGTATCGAGTTCTCTAGCGAAAAGGCTAGAGAACGATAGAAAGCCGTGCCCGGACGTGGCCGCCAGTGAATATCCGGCTCTCTAGCACGGGAAGTAGAGAGCCGTAGATTTGGCTTGCATTGCCTCTGGCTTTGTCTACGGCTTTCTACGCTTTTTCGTAGAAAGCCGTAGACGGCGCTGAGGTGGGTGAGGCCGGTGTTGCCGCGCGGTTGCGGTGGGGTAGAACCCGGACGAATACCCATCTATCGGGCACCAGGTCTCTATCGGGGGGAATGATGACAGACCGAGACCGGTTCCGCGGTCAGGACCCGGACGACCAGTACGGCCGGGAGGAGTACGCGGGCCAGGACGACACGCCCTCCTCCCTGGGCTACGACTCCGCCATGGGCTACGACGAGACGCGGGACCAGGGCGGCCGCATCCCGAGCGGCGACTACAGCGCCCAGGGCGACTACGCGTCCGAGACGGCCGACGGCCTGAGGACCTTCCGGGCCGGCGAGGGCCGCGAGCCGTCCCCGCAGGAGGACGACTACGGCCAGGAGCCCTACGGCCCCAACACCACCTGGTGACCCC
>NZ_SMJW01000295.1 GCF_004348335.1 Actinomadura bangladeshensis
TCGCTCGGAGCACCGTCCTCCAGCCCCCACCCGCCACCAAGCAAACGACGAGCTTCGCGAGCACCGTACCCGGTGGCCCGTGGCGCGTCCGTTAGGCGTCCAGGTCGCGGTCGCGCTTGGCGGCGATCTTGCTGGGCAGACTCCACAGCTCGACGAAGCCCTTGGCGAGGCTCTGGTCGAAGGCGTCGCCGGTGTCGTAGGTGGCGAGGTCGTAGCTGTAGAGGGACGCGTCGCTGCGCCGGCCGGTGACGACGGCGCGGCCGCCGTGCAGCGTCATCCGGACCTCGCCGGACACCTGCTTCTGCGCGTCGGCGATGAAGGCGTCCAGGGACTCCTTCAGCGGCGAGAACCAGAGGCCGTCGTAGACGAGCTCGCCCCACCGCTGGTCGACGGACCGCTTGAAGCGGGCGAGGTCGCGCTCGACGGTGACGTTCTCCAGTTCCATGTGCGCGGCCATCAGCGCGATCGCGGCCGGTGCCTCGTAGACCTCGCGGCTCTTGATGCCGACGAGCCGGTCCTCGACCATGTCGATGCGGCCGACGCCCTGCGCGCCCGCGCGCCGGTTCAGCTCGGCGATGACCTGGTACGGGGTGAGCGGGCGGCCGTCCAGCGCGACCGGCACGCCGGACGCGAACGCGATGACGACCTCGTCGGCCTCGCGCGGCTCGGCGGGGTCGGCGGTGTAGTCGTAGACGTCCTCGATGGGCCCGTTCCAGATGTCCTCCAGGAACCCGGTCTCGACGGCCCGGCCCCACAGGTTCTGGTCGATGGAGTAGGGCGACTTGGCCGACACGTCGATCGGCAGGCCCTTGTCCTCGGCGAAGGCGATGGCCTTGTCCCGCGTCCAGGCGAAGTCGCGGGCGGGCGCGATGACCTTCAGCTCCGGGGCGAGGGCGGACAGGCCGGCCTCGAAGCGGACCTGGTCGTTGCCCTTGCCGGTGCAGCCGTGCGAGACGGTGGTGCCGCCGAACTCCTTGGCGGCCGACACCAGGTGCTTGACGATCAGCGGCCGCGACAGCGCCGACACCAGCGGGTAGCGGTCCATGTAGAGGGCGTTGGCCTGCATGGCGGGGACGCAGAAGTCCGCGGCGAACTCCTCCTTGGCGTCCACGACGACGGCCTCGGCGGCGCCGCAGGCGAGGGCCCGCTTGCGGATGGTGTCCAGGTCCTCGCCGCCCTGGCCGACGTCCACCGCGACGGCGATGACCTCGCCGCCGGTCTGCTCGGCGAGGTACGGGATGGCGACGGAGGTGTCCAGGCCCCCGGAGTACGCGAGTACGACGCGCTCGCTCATGGTCATTGTCTCCTGTGCGAAGTGTTCGGATTCGGAAGGCTGGGATGCGGGGCCGCGCGGCGGCCCCTAGCTTCGTCGTTCGCGCCCGCCCGTCAGCCTGAGGAGCGCTTCCGCGACGTCCTCCCCGCCGGTTGGATCGCGGGAGATGACGAGGATCGAGTCGTCGCCCGCGACGGTCCCGAGGATCGTCGGCCACTCGGCGTGGTCGATCGCCGAGGCCAGGTACTGCGCGGCCCCGGGCGGGGTCCGCACCATGACCAGGTTGGCCGACGCCTCGGCCGAGACGAGCAGCTCCGCGGCGAGCCGGGAGAGCCGTCCGGTGAAGGTCTCGGCGGCCCCGGTGCGGGCCCGCCGGATCCGCTCGCCGCCCTCTCCGGGGACGGCGTAGATCAGGCTGCCGTCGTCGGCGCGCAGCTTCACCGCGCCGATCTCGACCAGGTCGCGCGACAGCGTGGCCTGGGTGACGTCGACGCCCTCGTCGCCGAGGAGCTTCGCGAGCTCCCCCTGGGAGTGGACGGGGTGCCGGGTCAGCAGCTCGATCACCCGGGCGTGCCGGGCGGCCTTGGTCATGGGGGTGGTCACCGGGACCGCTCCAGAAGCCAGACGAGCAGCGCCTTCTGGGCGTGCAGCCGGTTCTCCGCCTCGTCCCAGACGCGGCTCCGCGGGCCGTCCAGGACGGACGCGGCGATCTCCTTGCCGCGGTAGGCGGGCAGGCAGTGCAGGACGATCGCCTCGGAGTCGGCGCGGGCGAGCAGCTCCTCGTTCACCGAGTACGGCTCGTAGAGCGTGGTGTCCTTGCCGTCCTGGCCCATCGACACCCAGGTGTCGGTGGCGAGGACGTCGGCTCCGGCGGCGGCCTTCGCGGCGTCGTCGGTGACGGTCACGGACCCGCCCGTCGCGGCGGCGATCTCGGTGGCGCGGGCGACGATCGCGGGGTCGGGCGGCAGGGACGCCGGGGCGCCGACGCGGACGTGCATCCCCGCGGTGGCGCAGCCGAGCAGGTAGGAGTGCGCCATGTTGTTGGCGCCGTCGCCGAAGTAGGCGAGGGTGGCGCCGGCGAGGTCGCCCTTGGCCTCCCGCACGGTCTGCAGGTCGGCGAGGATCTGGCAGGGGTGGAACTCGTCGGTGAGGGCGTTGACGACCGGGACGGTGGTGCCGGCGGCCATCTCCTCGATGCGCTCCTGCCCGGCCGTCCGCCACACGATGGCGCTGACCTGCCGCTCCAGGACGCGCGCGGTGTCGGCAATCGTCTCGCCGCGGCCGAGCTGGCTCGTTCCCGCGTCCATGACGAGGGGGTTGCCGCCGAGCTCGGCGATGCCGACGGTGAAGGACAGCCGGGTCCGGGTGGACGGCTTGTCGAACAGGACGGCGACCGACCGCGGGCCTTCGAGGGGCCGGTGGCCGAACCGGTCCTTCTTGACGGCGGCGGCGAGGTCGAGGACCTCGGCCTGCTCGGCGGGGGTGAGGTCGTCGTCCCGGAGGAAGTGCCTGGTCATGCTCATCCCTCCTGGCCCGGGGAGGCGGCGTCGAGGATCGAGGGGAATGCGTCGGTGAACGACCGCGCCTGCCCGGCGGTGAGGACGAGCGGCGGCGCGATCCGCAGCGCGTCCGGCTGGAGCGCGTTGATCAGGAAGCCGGCGTCGCGGGCGGCGGCCTCCACGGCGGCCGCGTGCGGTCCGGTGAGGACGGCGGCCCGCCACAGCCCGCGGCCCCGGACGCCCGCGAGCAGCGGGTGCTCGATGGCGGCGAGCCCGGAGGCCAGGGCCTCCCCCACCGAGACGGCGTGGGCGAGCAGGCCGTCCTTCTCGATGGTGGCGAGGACGGCGAGGGCGGCGGCGGCCGCGACCGGGTTCCCGCCGAAGGTGCTGCCGTGGTCGCCCTTGGCGAACAGGTCGCCGTGCGGGCCGAACGCGACGCAGGCGCCGACCGGCAGCCCGCCGCCGAGGCCCTTGGCGAGGGTGATGACGTCGGGCCTGGCGTTCTCGTGCTCGAACGCGAACCAGGTCCCGGTGCGGCCGATCGCGGACTGGATCTCGTCGGCGACGAACAGCGCGCCCGCCGCGTCGCAGATCTCCCGGGCGGCCGTGAAGTACCCGTCCGGCGGCGGGACGACCCCGGCCTCGCCCTGCGTGGGCTCCAGGAACACTGCCGCACAGTCCTCGTCGACGGAGGCCTTCAGCGCGCCGGCGTCGCCGTAGGGGACGAACCGGACGTCGATGGCGAACGGCCCGAACGGCTCCCGGATCGACGCCTTGCCGGTCAGCGACAGCGCGCCCAGGCTCCGGCCGTGGAACCCGTTCTCCGCGGCGACGAAGTAGGACCGCCCGTTCTGCTTGCCGTACTTGATGGCGAGCTTCAGCGCGCACTCGTTCGCCTCGGTGCCGCTGTTGGCGAGGAAGACCCGCCCGTCGCCGCCGAGCAGCTCCCGCAGCCGCTCGGCGAGCAGCACCTCGGGCTCGTTCAGGAACAGGTTGGACGTGTGGGCCAGCGCCGCGGCCTGCGCCGACACCGCCTCGACCAGGGCCGGGTGCCCGTGCCCGAGGGAGCTGACCGCGATCCCGGCGATCAGGTCGAGGTACTCGCGGCCGGCGGTGTCCCAGACGCGGCAGCCCTCGCCGCGCGCCAGCGCCACCGGCGGCACGCCGTAGTTCGGCATGAACGCGGCCTCGAACCGGGTCCGCAGGTCGCTCATGCGGTCACCTCGGCGGTCACCTCGGCGGGGGCGCCCGGGAGGCTGGGCAGCACCATCGTTCCGATCCCTTCGTCGGTGAAGATCTCCAGCAGCAGCGAGTGCGTGACGCGGCCGTCCAGCACGTGGGCCTGCGGGACGCCGCCGCGGACGGCGGCCAGGCACGCCTCCATCTTCGGCACCATCCCGGCGGACAGGCCGGGCAGCAGCGCGGCCAGCTCGTCGGTGGTGAGGCTGTCGATCACGTCGTCGCTGTCGGGCCAGTCCGCGTAGAGGCCGTCGACGTCGGTGAGGACGACCAGCTTCGCCGCGTCCAGCGCGACGGCCAGCGCGGCGGCGGCCGTGTCGGCGTTGACGTTGTAGACCTCGCCGTCGTCGCCGCGGGCGATGCTGGACACGACCGGGACGCGGCCGTCGTCCAGCAGCGCCCGGACGGCCCCGACCTGCACCTCGACGATCTCGCCGACCTGGCCGATGTCGACCTTCGCGCCGTCCACGACCGCGTGCTTGCGCTCGGCGGTGAACAGGTTCGCGTCCTCGCCGGACATGCCGAGCGCGAACGGCCCGTGCCGGTTGATCAGCCCGACGACGTCCCGCTGCACCTGCCCGGTCAGCACCATCCGGACGACCTCCATGGCCTCCGGCGTGGTGACCCGCAGCCCGGCGGTGAACGTCGAGTCGATGCCGTTGCGGGCGAGCGCCGCGTTGATCTGCGGGCCGCCGCCGTGCACGATCACCGGCTTCAGCCCGGCGTAGCGCAGGAACACGATGTCCTCGGCGAACGAGTGCCGCAGTTCCTCGTCGGTCATCGCGTGCCCGCCGTACTTGATCACGACGGTCTTGCCGTGGAAGCGCTCCAGCCACGGCAGCGCCTTGATGAGCGTCTCCGCCTTCGACAGCACGCCCGCCCGGTTGCCGCGGATCTCCGCGCCGCTGGTGATCGCGCTCATGTGGAGTATGCCGAGTTCTCGTGGACGTAGTCGGCCGTGAGGTCGGTCGTCCAGACGGTGGCGCTGTGCGGGCCGGCGGCCAGGTCGACGGTGATCGTCACGTCCCGGGGGCGCAGGTCGACCTTGTCCCGGTCGTCGCCGGACGCGCCGTTCCGGCACACCCACACGCCGTTGATCGCGACGTTCAGGTGGTCGGGCTCGAACACCGCGTCGGTGGTGCCGACCGCCGACAGCACCCGGCCCCAGTTCGGGTCCTCGCCGTGGATCGCGCACTTGAGCAGGTTGTTGCGGGCGATGGAGCGCCCGACGGTGACCGCGTCGTCCTCGGACGCGGCGCCGACGACCTCGATCGCGATGGCCTTGGAGGCGCCCTCGGCGTCCACGAGCAGCTGCCGGGTGAGGTCCGCGCACACCTCGGTGAGCAGCGCGGTGAACTCCTCCTCGTCCGGGACGGTCTCCGCCGCGCCGGACGCCAGCAGCAGGACGGTGTCGTTGGTCGACATGCAGCCGTCGGAGTCGAGCCGGTCGAGGGTCGCGCCGGTCGCCGCGCGCAGCGCCCGGTCGAGCGCCTCGGCGGGCAGGTCGGCGTCGGTGGTGACGACGCACAGCATCGTGGCGAGGGACGGGGCGAGCATGCCGGCGCCCTTGGCCATCGCGCCGATCATGTAGCCGCCGGCGCCCTGCCGGAAGGAGATCTTGGCGACGGTGTCGGTGGTGCGGATCGCGTCGGCGGCGGCGAGCCCGCCGTCGCCGCGCGACAGCTCGGCGGCGGCCTTGTCGACGCCGGGCAGCAGCAGGTCCATGGGGAGCCGCTCGCCGATCAGCCCGGTGGAGCACACCGCGATCTCGCCGGCGGAGTCCTCCAGCAGCTCGGCGGCCTTCTCGGCGGTGGCATGGGTGTCCTGGAAGCCGGGCGCGCCGGTGCAGGCGTTGGCGCCGCCCGCGTTCAGCACGACCGCGCGGACCCGGCCGCCCTTGAGGACCTGCTCCGACCACAGGACGGGCGCGGCCTTGACGCGGTTGCGGGTGAAGACGCCGGCCGCCGCGCGGGACGGCCCGTCGTTGACGACGAGGGCCAGGTCGCGGTTGCCGCTGTCCTTCAGCCCGGCGACGACGCCGGCGGCGCGGAAACCCCTGGGGGCGGTGACGCTCACGGGGAGACTCCGATCGTGGTGAGCCCGAGTTCTTCGGGCAGGCCGAGGGCGATGTTGGCGCTCTGCACCGCGCCCCCCGCGGTGCCCTTGGCGAGGTTGTCGACGGCGGCGACCACGACGATGCGGCCGGCCGCCTCGTCCAGGGCCGTCTGGAGGAGGACGGTGTTCGCGCCGAGCGTCATGGACGTGGCGGGCCACCGGCCCTCGGGCAGCAGGCCGACGAACGGCTCGCCGGCGTAGGCCCGCTCGTAGGCGGCGCGCAGCGCCGCGGCGGTGACGCCGGTGCGGGCCTTGGCCGTGCAGGTGGCGAGGATGCCGCGGCTCATCGGCGCGAGCGTCGGCGTGAAGGAGACCGTGACCGGCTCCCCCGCCGCCGCGCTCAGGTTCTGGACCATCTCGGGCGTATGCCTATGCGTCCCGCCGACGCCGTAGGCGGAGACCGCGCCCATGACCTCGCTGCCGAGCAGGTGCGGCTTGAGGGCCCGTCCCGCGCCGGAGGTGCCGGACGCGGCGACCACGACGGCGTCGGGCTCGGCGAGCCCGGCGGCGAACGCCGGGGCGAGCGCGAGCGACACGGCGGTCGGGTAGCAGCCCGGCACGGCGATCCGCCTTGCGCCGCGCAGCGCGTCCCGGTGGCCGGGCAGTTCGGGCAGCCCGTAGGGCCAGGTGCCCGCGTGGGGCGTGCCGTAGAACGCCTCCCAGGCGGCCGCGTCGGTGAGCCGGTGGTCGGCGCCGCAGTCGATGACCAGCACGTCCTCGCCGAGCCGCGCCGCGAGCGGGCCGGACTGGCCGTGCGGCAGCGCCAGGAACACCACGTCGTGGCCGGACAGGGTCTCGGGGGTGGTCTCGGCCAGGACGCGCCCGGCCAGGGATCGCAGGTGGGGCTGGTGCGCGCCCAGCTCGGTGCCCGCGTTGGAGCCCGCCGTCAGCGCGCCGATCTCGAACTCTGGATGTCCCGCCAGGATGCGCAGCAGCTCGCCGCCCGCGTACCCGCTGGCGCCGGCGACCGCCGTCCGGATTCCCATCTCCCCATGCCCTCTCGAAGACAACAAGCAAGAGTATGCAGGACCCTGGATGTCTATTCAACGCCGGGGTGCGGTTTTCCCACCTGCTGAGATGAGCGCCACACGGCCCGCGCCCTCGTTCGTCAACGCAGGTTGACATGGCGGCCACGTCAACCTATGTTGACGGGATGGGACGAACGGCGAGTATTTAGAGGGCTAAAGGTTTGCCATCTAAAGTTCAGACCCCTAACATCATTCGCCATGGGGAACTTCGGTATCGACGACCTCAAGCTGTACGGCCCCAGGGAGGAGTGGCCGGTCGGCAGGCTCTTCGCCGCGGCCTCCCGGCTGGCGGGCCCCGTGGTCTGGCGGATCGTCGAGAAGCACGGCATCAGCCCCGCCGGGTACTTCCTGCTGCGGCTGCTCATCGTCGAGGACGGCCTGCGCCCCGGCGAGGTCGCCAAGCGGCTGCACGTGACCCCCGCCACGGTCACCTCGGTGGTCGACACGCTGGAGCGCAACGGGCACGTCCGGCGCGAGCCCTCGCACCGCGACCGGCGCGGGGTCATGCTGCGCATCACCGACTCCGGGCGGCGATTGCTCGCCGAGAAGTCCGAGCCCATCGGGCGGGACCTGGGCCGCCTCTACGACGTCGTCGGCGAGGAGGACGTGGAGGCCGTCCGCCGGTTCCTGCTCGGGCTGATCGAACGATTCGAGAACTACTCCCACGACAACGACGAGGAAGCTGAGGGAGACGGCGCATGACCGAACCCCCGGAGGCCGCCGTGCGCACGGCCGGCCTGGAGAAGACCTATCCCGCGTCCGGGCCGCGCCCGGCGGTGCCCGCCGTGCAGGGCATCGACCTGGACGTCCCGCGCGGCGAGTTCTTCGGGCTGCTCGGCCCGAACGGCGCGGGCAAGTCCACCACCATCGGCATGCTCACCACGCTGGTCGTCCCGACGGGCGGCAGCGCGCACGTGACCGGCCTGGACGTGGTGAAGGACGCCGTCGAGATCAAGCGGCGCATCGGCGTGGTCTCGCAGAACAACACCCTCGACAGCGACCTGACCGTCGTCGAGAACCTGGAGTTCCGCGGCCGGTACTTCGGGCTGAGCGCCCGGGACGCCCGCAAGCGGGCCGCCGAGCTGCTGGAGCTGTTCGGACTGACCGAGACGCGCGGCGGCAACCCGTTCGAGATCTCCGGCGGGCAGGCCAAGCGCGTGATGATCTGCCGGGCGCTCATGCACGGCCCCGAGGTGCTGTTCCTGGACGAGCCGACCGCCGGCCTCGACCCGCAGACCCGCACCAACCTGTGGGAGGTGCTGCGCGGGCTCCAGGCCGCCGGGCAGACGATCGTCCTCACCACCCACTACATGGAGGAGGCCGAGGCCCTCTGCGACCGGGTCGCGGTCGTCGACCACGGCAAGATCCTCGCCAGCGGCACCGTCGACCAGCTGAAGTCCAGCGCGGGCGCCGACACCGTCATCACCGTCAGCTACGACGCCGCCGCCCCGCACGAGATCAAGAGGCTCTCCGACCGGGACGGCATCAGCAGGGTCGAGGTGACCGACGGCCAGGTCCGCGTCTTCGCCGCCGACCCCGAGGGCATCCTCGGCGAGCTCGTCACGATCGGCTCCTCCGCCGGGGTCGGCGTCACCGACGCCACCCAGCTCCGCCCCAGCCTGGAGACCGTCTTCCTCGCCCTCACCGGAAGGGAATACCGCGAATGACCGCCTCAGCCGCTCCCGCCGTCCTGGCGCCGCCGCCCCCGGCGCGCGCGACGGTCCCGCGCACGTTCGCCGCGATGATGGCGCGCGAGGCGCGGGTCATGCGCAAGAACTTCCTGTCGACGTTCGTCCGGGTGCTGGTGCAGCCGGTGCTGTTCGTGTTCGTGTTCGCCTACGTCCTGCCGAAGCTCGGCGGCGGCGCGATGGCGGGCGGGCCGGGCG
>NZ_SMJW01000296.1 GCF_004348335.1 Actinomadura bangladeshensis
GCGCATTGCCTCAAAGAAATCCCCACCATCCGAAGATGGCCACGGGGCGGCCCGGCCAACTGACCGAGCCGATAAAGGCACTGGCTTTTAACACGCTGTTGAGTTCTCAAGAAACGGACACCCACCGCGCCGAACCCCGCTCCCGCAGGCCCCGGCTCCGGGGCAACCCTTCTAACTTACCTGTTCCGCTTCCGTTGTCAAGCCGATCAGCGAAGATCTTTTTGACGTTCGGAGGCGTCCCAGTCCCCTGCGGCGACGACACACCCCCAGGCCGAAGACCTGGCGATGATCGTTCCGTAGGAGATGCCCTGCGGACCGGCCACCTCGCGGCGTCCTGCATCCCGATCGGGCTTGCCTTTCAAGAGTACCCCGACCCGCAGCAGGCTGCGAACCGTTTTCCTCTGTCGGCTTCCCCCGGGGCCGTCCGCCTGTCGGCGTCCCGCATCCCCTTGGGGCACGACAGACATTAGCAGCACTGGACGGCCCGTCAAATCGATGTCGGGCCCACAGGCCCTCGCCCGCAGGGGCATCAGCGCCGCCGCACGTCCGCCCAGGCTCATCTCCCGCACCGGGGCCGGTTCCGGCGCCGCATCCCGTCGAACTCGTGAAAGCGCAGGTGAACCCTGCTTCGACGAGCTTTTGATCAGTGCCGTGTCAGTGGCGTGTCAGCGTCAGGACGCCGATGTCCGCGGCATGTCAGCGCCCTCCTCCACGGTGGTGACCGTCACAGATGACGGACAGGTGAAAGGCGAGATCGATGGACGAAGTGATCCGCGCCGAGGGGCTGCGGAAACGGTTCGGGGCGACCAAGGCCCTCGACGGGGTGGACATCGTCGCGCGCCGCGGCACGGTGCTCGGCGTCCTCGGGCCGAACGGGGCCGGCAAGACGACCGCCGTGCGCGTGCTGGCGACGCTGCTCAGACCCGATGCCGGACGGGCTCACGTCTCCGGCTACGACGTGGTCAAGGACGCGGCGCGCGTCCGGGCGAAGATCGGGCTCACCGGTCAGTACGCGTCGGTGGACGAGGAGCTGACCGGCACCGAGAACCTCGTGATGATCGCCCGGCTGCTGGACTTCGGCAGGCGGGAGGCGAAGGCGAGGGCCGCGCAGCTGCTGGACCGGTTCCGTCTCACCGATGCCGCGTCGCGCGCCGTCAAGACGTACTCGGGCGGTATGCGCCGGCGGCTCGACCTGGCCGCCAGCCTGATCAACCATCCCGAGGTCATCTATCTGGACGAGCCGACGACCGGGCTGGACCCCCGGGCCCGCAACGAGGTGTGGGACACGGTCCGGGACGTCGTCGCCGACGGCGCGACGGTGCTGCTGACCACGCAGTACCTGGAGGAGGCCGACGCGCTCGCCGACCGGATCGCGGTCTTCGACCACGGCCGCGTCATCGCCGAGGGGACGTCCGGCGACCTGAAGGGGCAGATCGGCCGGCAGACCCTCGTGGTGCGCGCCGCGGAGCCGTACCGCACCGCCCAGCTCACCGCGATCGTCGCCGAGCTGACCGGGGAGCGGCCCGAGGCGCAGCAGGCGTCCGGGCTCGTCACGGCGCCGGTGAACGATCCGAAGCTGCTGTCGGCACTGGTCAGGCGGCTGGACGAGGCGTCCATCGTGGCGGCCGAGCTGGCGCTGCGGATGCCGAGCCTGGACGAGGTGTTCCTCACGCTGACGGGCCACCTCGCCGAAGAAGCACAGTCCGCACTCGTCCCCGAGGGGAGCGTGGCATGACCACGATGACCGCCCACGCCCGTCCGGCCGCGGCCGAGCCGCCCGCGCGGGTCAGCCCGCAGCGCACGCTGCGGCATGGCCTCACCCTGGCCTGGCGCAACATCGCCCAGTTGAGGCATTCGCCGGAGAAGCTGCTGGACACGACGCTGATGCCGATCGTGTTCCTGCTGCTGTTCCTCTACGTGTTCGGTGGTGCGGTCTCCGGCGACACCCATTCGTACCTGCAGCAGTTGCTTCCCGGGCTCGTCGCGCAGATGGCGATGTTCGCCACCATGGGGCTCGGGACGGCGCTGAACGAGGACATCCAGAAGGGCGTGTTCGACCGGTTCCGCAGCCTCCCGATCGCGCGTTCGGCGCCGCTGATCGGGACGGTCCTCGGGGACACCGCCCGGTTCCTCGTCGTGATGACGATGCTCGTCGGGTTCGGGTCGATCCTCGGGTTCAGGTTCCACACCGATCCGCTCTCGGTACTGGCGGCGTTCGCGGTGGCGTACGTGTTCTACCTGGCCGTGTCGTGGGTGTCCGTGCTGGTCGGGCTGATCGCGCCGTCGCCGGAGACGGTGCAGGGGCTGGCTTTCCTGTGGGTGATGCCGCTGACGTTCGGGAGCAGCATCCTCGTCCCGGACACGTCCACGATGCCGGGCTGGCTGGAGGCGTGGACGAAGGTCAACCCGGTCACGCACCTGGCGGAGACGGTGCGGGCGCTGACGGTCGGCGGGCCGATCGGCAGCCACCTCTGGTACACGCTCGCGTGGGCCGCCGGCATCACGCTGGTGACGTTCCCCCTCGCCATGCGCATGTACTCGCGGCGGTCCTGAATCCGGCCGCCCCGCGGACGCGCCGCCCCGGACGCACGGTCCCGGGCGGCGCGCGCCATCGCCGTCCCGTGCCCGGTCCCGCGACCGAGCCGCGGGGCCGCCGGCGGTCAGATGGACGCGATCAGGTCGTCGCCCTGCTCGAAGACCTCCTCGCGGGTGAGCCGCCTGCCGCGCTCGTAGGCGGCGTCGAAGGCGGCGTCGCCCAGCGCCTGCGTCGCCGCCGCCAGCGTCCGGCCGACCTCGTAGGACGCGACGTCCCGGTAGCCGTGCAGGTTGTGCGCGGTGCCGAGCAGTTCGGCGGCCCGGACGAAACGGCCCCGCGCGGCGGCGTAGGCGGCGAGGCCCTCGACGAGGGACGCCACGGTCGGATTGCCCATCAGCGCGTCGTTCCGCAGGCCGGCGAACGTCTTGAGGTGCCAGTCCCGCGCGGCGTCGAGGTCGCCGTCCTCCTCGGCGAGGCAGCCGAGGCGGCTGTAGGTCCGGCGGACGGCCTGCGCGAAGTCGGGGCGGTGCCCGCGCCGCTCGACCCACGCGTACGCGTTGCCCGCGAGGGCGCGGGCGGCCTCGCGGTCGCCCTCCTGCAGCGCCAGCTCGCACAGCAGCAGCGAGGCGGTCGCCGCGTCGGCGAACTCGCCGATCCGCTCCATCTGCGCCATGGCGTGCTCGAGGTCCTCGCGGGCGCGCGCGACGTCGCCCAGCCGGGCCCGTGCCTGGGCGAGCTGCGTGAGGATCGCCGCGCCCTGCTCCGGGCTGACACCGACCGTGGCGTAGCCGTAGGCCTCCTCGCCGAACCGGACTGCCTCCGCCGGTTCGTCCCGCGCCAGCGCGACCTGCATCATCGCGCCCAGCGCGACGATCATCCCGAAGCGGTCGCCGAGGCCGCGGAGCCGCGCGTAGCCGTCGGCGGCCTCGGTGGCGGCCTCGTCGATGTCGCCGCCGTGGATCCCCATGTGCGCGCGGAGGACGCGCGCGATCGCGCGGACCCACGGGTCGGGGTGGTCCTGGACGCCCCGCAGCCGCCGCCGGACCTCGCCGATGTCCCCGTGGAAGATGGCGGACGTCGGTTCGATGAGGGCGAGGACGGGATGCCTCGGCGCGTCGGGGACGACGGCGAGGATCCCGTCGAGCGTCTCCTGCATCGAGTCCTGCGTGGGGCCGGGCTCCTTCGTCATCTCGCTGACGAGGCCGGCCGTGACGGCGCAGAGCGCGTACGCCTCCTCCAGACCGGGCGGCGCGGTGCCGCCGACCATGCCGCGGACGGCGACCGCCCAGCCGCCCGCCTCCCGCTCCATGTCGCGCAGCACCCAGAACCACAGCAGCGCCGCGATGAGGCGCAGCCCGGTCTCGGCGTCGCCGGTGTCGATCACGTGCCGGAACGCGACCGTGATGTTGTCGCGTTCGGCGGCGATCCGCTCCACCCACCGCAGCTGGTCGTGGCGCCGCAGCTCCGGTTCGGCGCCCTCGGCGAGCCGGACGAGGTGGCCGGCGTGCGCGTCCCGGACGCGCCGGGTCTCGCCGGCCTGCTCCAGCCGTTCCGCCGCGTACACGCGGACGGTCTCCAGCAGCCGGTAGCGGACGTCGGCGTCGCCGTCCGCCATCACCAGCGACTTGTCGATGAGCGCGGCGACCACGTCGATGACGTCGTGCGGCTCGGCCGCGTCCAGGCCGCACACGGCGACCGCGGCCTCCGGGGAGGCGCCGCCCGCGAAGACCGAGAGCCGGCGCAGGACGGCGCGCTCGGCGTCGTCGAGCAGGTCCCAGCTCCAGTCGACGACGGCGCGCAGCGTCCGGTGCCGGGGCAGCGCGGTGCGGCTGCCGCCGGTCAGCAGCCGGAACCGGTCGCCGAGCCGCGCCGCGACCTGGCCGGGGGTGAGGGCGCGCAGCCGGGCGGCGGCCAGTTCGATCGCGAGCGGGATGCCGTCGAGCGCGCGGCAGATCGCGACGACGTCGGCGACGGTGCCGGCGTCCACGGCGAACCCGGGGCGGACGGCCGCGGCCCGGTCGGCGAACAGCCGCACCGACGCGTGGCCGAGCGCCTCGGCGGGGTCGGCGACGTCCTCGTCCGGTAACGGCAGGGACGGGACGGGGCACAGCGACTCGCCGGTGATGCCGAGCGGCTCGCGGCTGGTCGCGAGGACCCGCACGCCCGGCGCCTGCGCGAGGACGTGGCCGACGAGCCGGGCGACGGCGTCGACGAGGTGCTCGCAGTTGTCCAGGACGACGACCATCCGCTTGGCGGCGAGGAAGTCGGTGAGCCGTTCGAGGGGCCGCACGACCACGCGCGTCTCCCCCGGGCGGACGGTCTCGGGGACGCCGAGCGCCGACAGCACGGCCTGGACCACGTCGGCGGGGTCGCTGACGGGCGCGAGCGGGACGAACCAGGCGCCGTCCGGCATCTCCTCGACGAGCGCGGCGGCGCTCTCCCCGGCCAGCCGCGTCTTGCCGGCGCCACCGGGACCGCTGAGGGTGACGAGCCTGGTCTCGCGGAGCAGCTTGCCGACCCGGCGCGACTCCTCCTCCCGCCCGACGAAGCTGGTGAGCTGCGCGGGCAGGTTCGTGCGCGGCGACGACGGCGCCTCGACGGCAGGCTCCCGGGCCGGAACCGGAGCCGGGCCTTCGCGCCGCAGGATCGACAGGTGCACGGCGGCCAGTTCCGGGGAGGGGTCGACGCCGAGCCGGTCGGCGAGCGCGCGGCGCGTCTCCTCGTACACCTCCAGCGCCTCGGCCTGCCGTCCCGCCGCGTACAGGGCGCGCATGAGGTGCCCGCGCAGCCGTTCGCGGAGCGGGTGGGCGGCGGCGAGCGGCTCCAGTTCGGCGACCGGCGGGACGGGCAGCCCCAGCGCGATCTCGGCCTCGACGCGGTCCTCGACGGCGGCGAGGCGCAGCTCCTCCAGCCGGGTGGCGATGCCGTACGCGAAGTCGGCGTCGGCGGCGTCGGCGAGCGCGGGGCCGCGCCACAGCGCGAGCGCCGCCCGCAGCCCGTCGGCGCGCCGCGCCGGATCGCCTTCGGCGCGGGCGGCCGCGACCGCCCGTTCGAACGCGACCGCGTCGACCTCGGACGGGTCGATCCCGAGCCGGTAGCCGCCGGGGCCGTGCTCGACCACGTCCCGCCCGGCGACGCCGCGCAGCCGGGACACGAGCGCCTGCAGCGCGTTGCCGCCGGGCGCCGCGCCGTCCCACAGGTCGTCCAGCAGGCGCTCGGCCGACACGGGACGGCCCGCCTCGGCCGCCAGCCGGACGAGCAGCGCGCGCAGCCGCCGGCCGCCGACCTCGACGGGCCGCGCGGCCTCGTCCCGCACGTCGAGCGGGCCCAGGATGCCGATGCGCACGTGTCCCCTTCCCCCGTGCCATTGTTCCCGATGTGTGGACCGCGCGTGTCGGGTACTTGTCCGGATATGCCTAGAGCGCAGATCAAGGACGAGAAGACGTACCAGAAGCTTCGCGACAGGGGCGAGAGCAAGGAGAAGTCCGCGCGCATCGCCAACGCCTCGGCGAACCGCGGGAAGAAGAACGTCGGCCGCAAGGGCGGCGAGAACCTCTCCTACGACGACTGGACGAAGGACGAGCTGCTCGACCGCGCCCGCGAGATCGGCATCGAGGGACGCTCCTCGATGAACAAGTCCGAGCTCGTCAAGGCGCTGCGCGACCACTAGATGGAACTCGCCTTCGTCCTGGACTGTGGCGACCCGGAGGCCCTCGCGGGCTTCTGGGCCGCCGCACTCGGCTACGAAACGAGTTCTGCCTGATACGCCCGCCCGAAGAGGAGAGGACATGAACGCGGTCGTCGACACGGCGCGCAAGCAGAAGGAGGAGTACGCCGCCGGCGAGGACCGCCCGCTCGGCTCCTACCTCGGCACCCTCGGCGTGTACGCGCTCACCACGGGCGCGCTGGCCCTGCTCGGACGCAGGCTCCGCGACCGTCCGCCGGCGATCGGCGTCGCCGACCTCGCGCTGATGACGCTCACCACGCACAAGCTCTCCAGGCTGATCGCGAAGGACCCGGTGACGAGCCCGCTGCGCGCGCCGTTCACCCGGTACTCCGGGACGGCGGGCCCGTCCGAGCTGGCCGAGGAGGTGCGCGGCAGGGGCGTCCGGCACGCCGTCGGCGAGCTGATCACCTGCCCGTTCTGCACGGCCCAGTGGGTCGCGACGGCCTACGCGGCGGGCCTGGTCTTCGCCCCGCAGGCGACCCGACTCGCCGGCGCGACGATGACGGCGGTGGCCGGCTCGGACTGGCTCCAGCTCGCCTACGCCCGCCTCCAGCAGGCGGCGGAAGGGGACTGACGTCCACCTTCTTTACGTTTGTCCCAGCTGGGCGGGGTAGGGCGATCCCATGGATCTGGCATTCCTCAAGACGCTGTACGAACGTCCGGGCCCCTACGCGTCGGTGTACGCCGACCTGACCCGGACCACCGAGGACGCGGTCAAGGCGGTGGAGCTCCGGTGGCGGGCGCTGCGCGCGGACCTGGAGGACCAGAACACCCCCGAGGACACCCTGCGCGCGGTGGAGCGGGCCATCGACGAGGAGATCGTCCTGCGCCGGTCGGAGGGCATCGTGGTCTTCGCCGCGGACGGCGAGGTGCTGTACGACGAGCGGCTGCCGAGCCCGCCGCAGAACCCGCACGCCACTCTCGGGCCGCTCCCGGACGTCCTGCCCTACCTGGCCGAACGCGGTGAGAAGATCCCGCACCTGATGGCGGTCGTCGACCGCCGCGGGGGCGCGATCGACTGCGTGACGGCCGGCGGCGAGCGCTCGCACGTCGACGTGCAGGGGGACGAGGACTACCCCATCCGCAAGACGAAGGCGGGCGACTGGAACCAGTCCCGGTTCCAGCGCGCCGCGGAGAACACATGGAAGATCAACGCGAAGAAGGTCGCCCACGAGATCGACCGCGCCGCCGACCGCTGCGGCGCTGAGGCCGTCGTGATCGCGGGCGACACGCGTGTCCGGAACGCCGTCTTGGAGGAGATCTCCGAGCGCGTCTTGGAGCACACCGTCGAGACCGACAAGAACACCGACATCGGTGACCCGGACATCGACGCGGAGCTGCGCCGCCTCCTGAGACTGAAGACCTACGAGCGCGTCATGACGGTCGCGGAGCGCTTCGACCGCGAACTCGCGAACGGCGACCGGGCGGTGTCGGGCCTCACCGAGACCACCACGGCCCTCCGCCACGGCCAGGTGGAGACATTGCTCCTGACCGCGGACCCCGACTCCGACGCCCGTCTGTGGATCGGCCCGGACCCGTTCCAGGTCGCCGCCACCGCCGCCGAGCTGCGCGAGGAGTTCGGCATCACCGACCCCGAGCAGGAGCGGGCGGACGCGGCCCTGGTGCGGGCCGCCGCGGCGACCGACAGCGAACTGGTCGTCCTGCCGCCCGACGAGGAGGGCCCGAACATCTCCGTGGGCGCCGTCCTCCGCTTCACCACGACCCCGGACCCGAACAATTTCATCCGGACCTGAACAAGAAGCGAGGGGCCGACGCAATGCGCCGGCCCCTCGCTCAAAGGTGGAGCTATGGGGATTCGAACCCCAGACCTCCTCCATGCCATGGAGGCGCGCTACCAACTGCGCCATAGCCCCTCGGTCGAGGAAAAGCTTAGTGCACACTGGGAGCGCTCATGACGCGCGGGGCCGCAGAGGGGCGTCCCTCCGCGGCCCGCGAGACTTCAGCGGCCGGCCGACCCGTAGGTGTACGTGCCCTCGTTGACGGTCGGGACCTTGACGGTGAGGCTCTTGGGCCATTCCACCGGAAGCCCCAGGAGCTTGTCGTCCCGGACGGTGCGCCCCTCCGGCGAGGTGTACGTGCTCTCGACGGGACCGGTGTTCTCGGTCTCGGGCCTCTGCTGCGTCTTCAGCGAGCACACGGCCCTGGACAGGTCCTGCCCGAGCGGCAGGACGTCCAGCAGCGACGTCAGGAGGCTCAGGGCCTTCGGGCAGTCGTCCACGGTGTAGGTCTGCGGGACGGGCGGCGGCGCCTCCTCCTCGAAGGTCTGCGGCGCGGGCGGCGGTGCCTGCGCGGCGGACGCGGGCACGGCCGCGGCCGTGACGGCCGCGGCGACGAGCAGCGGCCCGAAGATCCGGCTTCTCACTGGGGTCAACCCTCTCGATCATGCATCGCCACGTCCCTGGCTGTTCCCGCATGATCGACACCGCGAAGCGCGGCGGGCGGAAAGGTTGGCGAAGGCTTTGCGTCAGATCCACCCGAGCCGTTCGCCGACCTCGTCGGGCGCGTACCCGCGGTGCCCGCCGTCCCCAATCCACACGATCCCGTCGGCCTCGGCGACGGCCCCGACGGCGTGCTCCTGCGGCAGCCGCGGCTGGACCGCCAACCGCACCCGCGCCCCGGGCTCGAACCGGCGCAGTTCGTCGATGAGGTCCCCCACGGTGACCTCGCGAGTCGCCCCCCTGCGATGTCTTCCCATACCCCGCATGAAAC
>NZ_SMJW01000297.1 GCF_004348335.1 Actinomadura bangladeshensis
GGCTCGGGGGCGGGGTCGCGGGTCACGCTGGCGGCGATGACGGGCAGGGTGAGCGAGAGGAACGCGTCGCGGCAGGCGCGGCGCTGGATCTTCCCGCTCGTCGTCTTCCCGACGGCCCCCCGCTTGACCAGGACGACCGCGTGCGGCGCCACGTCGTGCTCGCGCGCCACGGCGGCGCGGATCCGGGCGAGCAGGTCCCCGGTGTCCCCGGCCCGGTGCGCGTCCAGCTCGCAGACGATGACCAGCTCCTCGGCGCCGTCCACCTCGACGCCGAACGCGGCGCCGCAGCCCGCGCGGACGGCCTCGTCCACGCGTTCCGCGGTCAGCTCGACGTCCTGCGGGTAGTGGTTGCGGCCCTGGACGATCACGACGTCCTTCAGCCGCCCGGCGATGTGCAGCTCCCCGTCCCACTCGAAGCCGAGGTCGCCGGTGCGCAGGTGCGGGGCGCCGTCCCCGTCCTCGATCCGGGCCTGGAACGTCTCGCGGGTGGCGTCGGCGTCGCGCCAGTAGCCGCGGGCGACGCCCGGCCCGCGCACCCAGACCTCGCCGACCCGGCCGGCCGGAAGGCGCCGCCGCGTGGCCGGGTCGACGATCGCGACGCCGACGCGGTCGGCGGCGGGGCCGCAGCCCACCGACCGGACGGCCCTGCGTCCGGGCGGCGCGGCCTCGGCGCGGCCCTGCTCCAGCGCCTCGGCGTCGAGCGAGCCGATCTTCGGCGGACGGTCCGCGGCCGCCCCGCTGACCAGCAGCGTCGCCTCCGCCAGCCCGTAGCAGGGCAGCAGCGCCCGGCGGTCGAACCCGGCCGCCGCGAACCGCTCGGCGAACGCGTCCAGGGTGTCGGCGCGCACCGGCTCCGCGCCGTTCAGCGCGAGCCGCCAGGACGACAGGTCCAGCCCGGCCGCCTGCTCCGCGGAGATCCTCCGCAGGCAGTAGTCGAAGCCGAAGTTCGGGGAGATCGCAGTCGTCGCGCGGGTCGCGGAGATCGTCTCCAGCCACAGCAGCGGACGCTGGATGAACGTCTTCGGCGCCATGAGATGCGCCGGTATCCCCCCGTACAGCGGTGTCAGCAGGCCGCCGATGAGGCCCATGTCGTGATACGGCGGAAGCCACGACACCAGGACGGAGTCACGATCGTGCGCCATCATCAGGTGGATCGCGCGCAGGTTCGCGACAAGGTTCTCGTTGCTCACCATGACGCCCTTGGGCGCCGCCGTCGAGCCGGACGTGTACTGGAGGAAGGCCAGCGATCCCGGGGTCGGGCCAGGGTCGCGGTAGGTTTCGGCGTCGTCCGGGCCGCATTCCGCGGGCGCCAGCCGGCGGAGGCCGGGCAGGGGGCCCTTCTGGTCCCCGTCCACCAGCGCCCATTCGGCCCGCGCGTTCTCCGCGACGGCGGCGAGGCGCGCGGTCGTCCCGCCCGTCCGGCCACCGTCGGGCGGGTAGGCGGGGACCGCGATCGCCCCCGCGTACAGGCAGCCCAGGAAACCGGCGACGTACTCCAGGCCGGGCGGCAGGAGCAGCAGGACGGGACGGCTCCGCAGCCCCTCCCGCTGGAGACGTCCGGCGACGGCGCGGGCGCGGGCGTCCAGGTCCCGGTACGTCCAGGACTCGCTCTCCCCGCCGAGCCCGGTGCGGAAGCGGTAGGCGAGCCGGTCGGGCGTCCGCCGGACATGGTGCCGCAGGACGCCCGCCACCGTCTCCGGCTCCGGGCCGCCCCAGTGGTCCTCGATCTGGTTGAAGCGCGTCATTGTTCCACCGCTCATGACGGGAGGGATGCGGGGACGGCCGGGCGGCCCGCCGCCCGCGCGTCGCGGAGCCGGCCGAGGTCGACCTTGCCGTTGGCGTTGCGCGGCAGCTCCGGCAGCCGGACCGCCGCGTGCGGGACCATGTACGTCGGCAGGTGCTCGGCGCAGTGCCGCTTGACGTCGAGCAGGCCCGGCGCGTCCGCGCCGGCGCGGACGACGTAGAACAGGGCGAGGCGCGCGTCGGTGCCCTCGCCGGTGACGAGCACGGCGGCCTCGCCGATCGCCGGATGCCGCAGCACGACGGCCTCGACCTCGCCGAGTTCGACGCGGTGGCCGGAGACCTTCACCATCCGGTCCTTGCGGCCCCGGTAGACGAGCAGTCCGTCCGCGTCGCGGCTCACCAGGTCGCCGGTGGCGTGCCGGTGCCGGCGGTGCGCCTCGGCGGGCGGCTCGGCGTCGCGGCCCCAGTAGCCGGGGGTGACGCAGTCGCCCTCGACGACCAGCTCGCCGAACGCGTCCGGCCCGTCGAGGGGGCGGCCGTCCTCGTCCACGACGATGAGGCGGGCGTCGCCGACCGCGCGGCCGATGGGCGGCGGCTCGTCCCGCGCCAGGTCCCCGGGCCGCACCCGGTGGTAGGTGCAGACGTTCGTCTCCGTGGGCCCGTACAGGTTGTAGAGGGCGGCCGAGCGCGGCAGCCGCCCGCTCAGCTCCCGCAGCCGCGGCATCGGGTACACCTCGCCGGCGAACAGCACGTACCGCAGGCCGCGCGCCGCCTCCGCCGTCAGCGCCCCGGACGCCGTCAGCAGCACGAGGATCGACGGCACCGAGTACCAGACCGTGACGCCGTGCTCGCGGATCCCGGCGGCGAGCGCCGCGACGTCGCGGGCCTGCGCGTCCTCGACGATCCACACGGCCGCGCCGACCGACAGCGCCACGAACAGGTCGAAGGTGCTGAGGTCGAAGTTGAACGAGGCGTGGTTGGCGAACACGTCGGCGGCGCCGACGTCCAGCTCGCGGCGCGCCCAGCCGGTGAAGGCCGCCAGGTTGCGGTGCGAGATCTTGACGCCCTTCGGCGTCCCCGTCGAGCCGGAGGTGTAGAGGATCGCGGCGAGGTCGGACGGCGCGACCCGCGGCCGTTCCCGCGCGGACGCACCGGCGTCGGCGTCGGCGAGGAACGCGTCCCAGGCGACGGCCCGGGAGTCGGGCGGCGCCTCGCCCGCCACCACGATCGCCCGGACGGAGGACGCCGTCCCGGACAGCATGTCGAGATGGCGGCGGTCGGTGAACAGGACGATCGGCCGCGCGTCCCGCAGGATGGTGTCCGCGCGGGCGGCGGGCTGGCCGCCGTCGATCGGCACGTAGGCGCAGCCCGCCCGCAGCGCGGCGAGGACGGCCTCGGCGTACTCGGGGCCCTTGTCCATCCAGATCGCGACCCGGTCGCCGGGCCGCGCGCCCAGACCGAGGATCGCGGCGCAGGCCCGGCCCACCGTGTCGGCGAGCCGGCCGTAGGTGATCGTCCGCCGGCCGAGGAGGGCGGGACGGGCGGCGTGCTCCGCCGACTCCAGTTCCGGGAGCCCGGCGATGTGCTCGTCCAGGACGCCGAGCCGCCGCGCGCTCACCGGCCCGCCTCCCGCCCGCCGCGGCCGGGCAGGACGCCCGTCTCGCGGGCCGCGTCCACGAAGATCTGCGCGGCGAGGGCCAGGTCCTCGGCGGTGTGCTCGGACGTCACGCTCACCCGCAGCCGGGCGTCGCCGAGCGGCACGCCGGGGAACACGACCGTCTGGCAGAACAGGCCGCGGGCGCGGACCGCCCGGCCCATCTCCATCGCCCGGCGCTCGTCCCCGATGACGATCGGCAGGATCGCGCTCTGCGAGTGCTCCAGGTCGAAGCCCGCGCCGGTCAGGTCGGCGCGCAGCCGGCGGATGTTCGCCCAGAGCGCGGCGAGCCGCTCCGGCTCCTCCTCCAGGACGTCGATCGCGGCGATCAGCCCGGCCGCGACACCGGCCGGGATCGTCGCGGCGAACACATAGGAGTTGGAGTAGAAGCGAAGGTATTCGACGACCTCCTCATCGCCGACGACGAAGCCGCCCATGCCGGCGAGGGCCTTGCTCATGGTGCCGAGCTCAAGGTCGACCTCGTCCTTCAGGCCGAAGTGCTCGGCGGTGCCGGAGCCGCGGTCGCCGAGGACGCCGGTCGCGTGCGCGTCGTCCACCATGACCCGCGCCCCGTACCGGCGCGCCAGCCGGACGATCTCCGGCAGGTCGCACACGTCGCCGTGCATGCTGAACACGCCGTCGGTGACGATGAGCTTGCCGCCGCGGACCTGGTCCTCGCACCGCTCCAGCACCCGTTCCAGGGCCCGCATGTCGTTGTGGCCGTAGATCTTGCGGACGCCGCCGGACAGCTTGCAGCCGTCCACGATGCTCATGTGGTTGAGCTTGTCCACGATCAGCGCGTCGTGGCTCTTGACCAGGGCGGACACCGAGCCGAGGTTGGCCGAGTACCCGCCCGGATAGACGATGCAGGCGGGCCGCCGCTTGAACGCGGCGAGGCGCCGCTCCAGCTCCTTGTGCAGGTGGTTCGTGCCGCCGATGATCCGGCAGCCGGTGTTGGTCGCCCCGTAGGAGCGGGTCGCCTCGCAGATCGCGTCGATGACCCGCGGGTGGTTCGCCAGCCCGAGGTAGTTGTTCGACGCGAACATGAGGAACTCGCGGGTGCGGCCGGTCAGCTCGTCGTGGATGCGGGCGCGGTTCGCGCACCGCGACCGCAGCGGCATCCCGTACCAGTAGAGATGCTCGGCCTCGCGGCCGCGCAGGTAGGAGGTGAAACCGCGGGCCTTGGCGAACAGGTCGGGCGCGCGGTCGTCCATGAAGTCGCGCATGGAGCGGCCGTCCCAGGACGTGCTCGGCGCGGGCCGCACCGGATCCAGTTCCCCGATCGCCGGTTCGCCCGGTTCGGGCCCGGGTCCGCCGCCCTGCTCAAGCCCGCCGCCCGGTTCGGGCCCGGGTCCACCGCCCGGTTCGGGCCCGGGTGCGCCGCTCCCGCCGGCGCGGGCGCGCAGCTCCTCGATGAGGGCGCGCAGGTTCGGCACGGTGATCTCGGACGCGAGGCCGTCCGGGAGCCCGAGCTCCTCGGCCGCGTCGCCGATGATCGAGGCCAGCACCACCGAGTCGATGCCCAGCTCCGCCTCCAGCTCGGCGTCGAGGTCGAGCTGGTCGCGGCGGTAGTGGGTGTGCCGCATCGCGGCCGTCATGACGGCCTCGGGCGGTTCGGCGCCGTTTCGCGCCGGCCGGTCGGCGGCCGCGCGCTCGACGGCGTCGATCAGGTCCTGCGGGGTGGCCGGCTCGCCGGGCAGCCGCACGTGCGGCCCGAACCGGTCGCGGACGTCGCCGAGGATCGCCTCCAGGACGGCCGCGTCGACGCCGAGCTCGCCCTCGAAGTGGCTCTCCGGCCGCAGCTGCGCGACGTCGTACAGGGTGTTCGAGGCGATGATCTCCAGCACCTGCCGGCGGGCCGGGGCCGCGGCCAGGGCGCTCTGCGCCAGGTCGGTCATCGGACGCTCTTCTCCTGCTCGTCCAGGCGGCCGACCAGCGCGGCGATCGCGCCGACCGACCCGAAGTTCGCGGGCGTGATCTCCTGGAGCGGGACGGTGACGCCGAACTCGGCCTGCAGCGCGTGCACCAGGTCGAAGATCGCGGCCGAGTCGATGATGTTCAGCTCGATGATCGGCGTGTCGGCGCGCAGCCCGGCGGCGTCCCCGCCCATCCAGGCGTCGGCGATGTACCCGAGGAGGAAGTCCGCCGCGGTCACGGCGAGGCCGCCGTGGTCATCTGCCGTTCGATCAGCTCGGCCGCGCGGCCGATGGTGTCGGACGGCGCGACGAGGTCCTCGGCGAGCTCGGCGCCGGCGAACTCCGACTGCGCCACCAGCAGCAGCTCGACCAGGAACAGGGAGTCCACGTCGAGGTCCTCGAAGACCACGTCGGGGCCCACCGCGGCCCGGTCGACCTCGAACCGGTCCACCAGCAGATCGACCAATCGGTCGTAGACAGCACTCACGACTTCCCCCTATGCCGCGCGAACGGCGTTGGAGATCAGCGGACGGCCCGACTGTCGTGCATTGCGCTGACGATCGCGCTGACGAACCACTGACCGGCCGGCGGCGCGGCGTAGATCTTGGTCAACACGCCATGACACGGTCTGACTATTCAGCTGACGCAGGCCAGAAGTGATATTTCGCGGATTAATCGACTTCGCATCCATTAGCTGCGGGACCGAAACCGTCCCGATCGGCGGTCCGCTCCGTCCCCGCGCATCTTGCAGGTAGTTCAGAGTCCAATCACGCCGCGCCACGGGAGCCGCGGCGCGGCGCGGCGACCCACCGATAAAGAGCCGATAAATAGCGCCTTCGAACGGTCCACACGGCCGCCATAACTTGCCATAATGATCGACGTGTCACCACATCGGCACCTTTGGTAGGCGAGTGCGTTCGGAGAGTGATCACCAGCCGAATACCGATGAACTTTCAACCACCCGCTACCCTCGCTCCCCGCCTCGCCCGGCGCCGGAGCCGGGATTCGCAGAGCGCCACGGGGGCCACCGAGCCGATGCAGTGCTTCACCGAGACCGCGCCGTCCCATTTCCCCGGACGGGTCCGATGCCGTTAAGACAACAACTGCTTCTCTGCTGCGAAAGAACGATCATCGCCGACTGTTTTTCGGCACTGCTGAAGAACGGCTCGGACATTGAAATCATCGGCCAAACGACGGGCGACCGCGTCCTGCAGGACGCGGCGGAGAAGGTCCCGGACATCACGCTCGTCGTCGCTCCCGCACTGACCCTCGTCATGCATCAGCGCGAGCTCGCGGAATTGTCCGGCCTCTCCAAGGTGGTCGTCATCGCCAAGACCGAGAACGTGCACCGGGCGGTCGAGGCGATCGGGCTCGGCGTCTCCGCCGTGCTGTCCCTGGACACCTCGTCGGAGCAGCTGATCCAGGCGCTCCGGCTGGTGACCGCCGGCGACACCCTGCTCATCCCGGAGGGCGCGCGGCACGCCCTCTGCCGCGCGCCCGACGCCGCGCCGCCGGAGGCGCACCCCGCCGAAGCCGTGAACCTCACCTCCCGGGAGAAGGAGGTGATCCTGCTGCTGGGCCGCGGGGCGTCCAACGTCGAGATCGCCAGGGAGCTGTCGATCTCCATCACGACCGTCCGCACCCATGTCCACAACGTGCTGAAGAAGCTCGACGTCGGAACCCGCGGGCAGGCGGTCGCGGTCGCCTACGAGAGCGGCCTGATCACGAAGATAGGCGCGGAGAGCACCCCCGGCTGAGCGCGGTCCTCCGTACCCGATGTCGCCGCACGCCGCCCCGGCACGGCCTCCGCGAGGGGTTGCCAGCGCGCCGCGCGCCGGTTACCGTTCTCTCGATTTATAGGAAAGTTTCCTATCAGAAGGCCGATCGCATGCCGCGCCCGCCGCCACACCGCTGAGGAACCCGCACAGCACGACCAGCTCGGGGTTCGGGGGATTCCCGCTCAATCCACGTCTCCTACCCGGGAGTGACCTTGCGAAGAACACTTCTTCCCGGCTTCCTCTTCACCGCCCTCTGCTCCCTCGTCCTCGCCCTGCTCGTCCCCGCCGCGGCCAATGCGGCCTCGGTGACGGCGACGTTCACCAAGTCGTCCGACTGGGGCTCGGGCTACGAGGCCAAGTACACGATCAAGAACGGGACCGGCTCGGCCATCTCGTCCTGGAAGATCGAGTTCGACCTCCCGTCCGGCTCCTCCGTCGGGACCTACTGGGACGCGCTGCTCACCACGTCCGGGCAGCACGCCACGTTCACCAACCGCAACTACAACGGGACGGTCGCCGCCGGCTCGTCCGTCTCGTTCGGCTTCATCGTCGGCGGATCCGGGACGCCCCAGGGCTGCCTGCTCAACGGCGCGTCCTGCGACGGCGGGGGCGGCCCCACCGAGCCCGGCGCGCCCTCGGCGCCCGGCACCCCGGCCGTGACCGCCCGGACCGACACGTCGCTGACGCTGTCGTGGTCGGCCTCGTCCGGCGGGCCCACCGGCTACCGCGTCTACGAGGGCTCCGCCGTCCGCGCGACCGTGTCCGGGACGAGCACCACGATCAGCGGCCTGGCCACGTGCTCCGACCACACCTACACGGTCAAGGCGTACAACGCCTCCGGCGAGTCCGCGGCGAGCGGTTCGGTGTCGGCCACGACCACCGGCTGCACGACGCCGCCGCCCGGCACCCGCCGGGCCGCGCCCTACCTCTACATGGGCTGGGGCGAGCCGCCGAACCCGGCCACGGTCATGAGCGCGTCCGGGATCAAGTGGTTCACGATGGCGTTCATCCTGTCCGGCGGCGGGTGCAGCCCGGCGTGGGACGGGAACCGTCCGCTCAAGGGCGGCGCGGACGAGCAGGCGATCAACCAGATCCGCGCGGCCGGCGGTGACGTGCTGCCGTCCATCGGCGGCTGGTCCGGCAACAAGCTCGGCCCGAACTGCTCCTCCGCCGATGCCCTCGCCGGCGCCTACCAGCAGGTCATCGACGCGTTCGGCCTGAAGGCGATCGACGTCGACATCGAGAACAGCGACGAGTTCGAGAACGCCGCCGTGCAGGACCGTATCCTCGGCGCCCTCAAGATCGTCAAGCAGCGGAACCCCGGCATCCAGACGATCCTGACGTTCGGCACCGCCACCACCGGTCCGAACTACTGGGGCCAGCGGCTCATCACCCAGGCCGCGGCCCTCCAGGCGAACGTGGACGTCTTCACCATCATGCCGTTCGACTTCGGCGGCGGCTCGGACATGTACGGCAACACCGTCAACGCGTCCGAGGGCCTGAAGAACCAGCTGAAGTCGGCCTTCGGCTGGTCGGACGCCACCGCCTACTCGCACATGGGCATCTCCGGCATGAACGGCCTGTCCGACCAGCAGGAGCTGACCTCGACCCAGACCTGGACGCAGATCCGCGACTGGGCGAAGTCCAAGGGCCTGGCCCGCCTCGCGTTCTGGTCGGTCAACCGCGACCGCCCCTGCGCGGGCGGCGGCGTGACCTCCAACTGCAGCGGCATCGACCAGCAGCCGTGGCAGTTCACCAAGATCACGGCAGGCTTCTGACCCTCCCACCC
>NZ_SMJW01000298.1 GCF_004348335.1 Actinomadura bangladeshensis
ACGCGCGCGGGGGCGGGTGAGGCGCGATGAGGTGCGGCCGAGACCGGCAGATCGCCCATGTCGCACGCGGTCCCGCGGCCAATGCTCAGCACGAGGGGGAGACACGCACATGTCAGAGTCCGTCCGCGGGGCTCCGGGCCCCGCCGCCGGGGCCGGCGCGCCGCCGCTCATCGGCATCACCACCTACCAGGAGCCGGCCCGCTGGGGGGTCTGGGTGCGCGAGGCCGCGCTCCTGCCGGCACCGTACGCGCGCTCGGTCGAGCGCGCCGGGGGCGTCCCGGTGCTGCTGCCTCCGGGCGCGACCCTGCGCGGGGTGGACGCGCTGGTCGAGCGGCTGGACGGCATCGTCCTCGCCGGCGGCGGCGACCTCGACCCCGACCTGTACGGCGCCGCCCGGCACTACGAGACCGGGCCGCCGCAGCCGCAGCGCGACCGGTTCGAGCTGGCGCTCGTCCGCGCGATCGTCGCGGCGGACCTGCCGTTCCTCGCGATCTGCCGGGGCATGCAGGCGCTGAACGTCGCGCGCGGCGGCACCCTCATCCAGCACCTGCCGGAGGCCGTCGGCCACAAGGGGCACGCGCCCGAGACCGGGATCGTCGGCTCGCACCCGGTGCGGATCAGCCCGACCAGCCTGGTCGGCAAGATCCTCGGCGAGCACGCCGACGTCCCGGCCTACCACCACCAGGCGGTCGCGCGGCTCGGCAAGGGCCTGACGGCCGTGGCCTGGGCCGAGGACCAGGTGGTGGAGGCCGTCGAGCTGCAGGGCCACCGGTTCGGCCTGGCGGTCCAGTGGCATCCGGAGGAGGGCGGCGACATGCGCCTGTTCGAGGCCCTGGTCGCCGCGGCCGCCGGACGCTGACCGGGGATTGACCGGCCGGTGGCGGGGAAGCGATCCGGTAGTGACCGTCGCCCGCCCCGGAGGCCGCCGCATGCCCGTCCACCCCCAGACCGTGAGCTTCCTGGACCTGCTCGCCTCCTGGACGGCCCCGCCGCCGGACGCCGGCGGGGCGGCCGAGCCCACGATCGCGGAGATGCGGGAGCGGATCGGCGCGGCGTTCCCGGTCGTGCGGCGGGAGCTTCCGCACGTCCGCGACCTGGTGGTGCGCGGCCCGGACGCCCCGGTGCCGGTGCGGCTGTACCGTCCGGAGCCGCCCGGCCGGGGTCCGCTGCCCGCGGTCGTCTACCTGCACGGCGGCGGCTGGGTGCTCGGCGGTGTCGACAACGTGGACGCGGCGTGCCGCGATCTGGCGGCGGCCACGGGATGCGCCGTCCTGAACGTCGGTTACCGGCTGGCGCCCGAGCATCCGTTCCCCGCCGCCGTGGACGACGCGTGGGCCGTCCTGGCGTCCGCGGTGCGGGAGCCGGACCGCTACGGCATCGTCCCCGGCGCCGTGGCGGTGGCCGGTGACAGCGCCGGCGGGAACCTCGCCGCCGCCGTCGCGCTGCTGGCCCGCGACCGGGGGCTGCCGCTCGCCCACCAGCTGCTGGTCTACCCGGTGACCGACACGGCGATGGACACCCCGAGCTGGCGCGAGTACGGGACCGGCTACGGGCTGGACGCGCGGTCGCTCGCCCGGTTCATGGACCTGTACCGGGGCGGCGCGGACCCGGCCGACGCCCGGCTGGCCCCGCTGCGCGCCCCCGACCTCGCGGGCGCCGCGCCCGCGACCGTCATCACCGCCGAGTGCGACATCCTGCGCGACGAGGCCGAGGCCTACGCGCACCGGCTCGCGGCGGCCGGCGTGCCGGTGGAGCTGCGCCGCTTCGACGGTGTCGTGCACTCCTTCTTCCTGCTGCCCGAGATCTTCGACGCCGGGGCCGAGGCGATGGAGTTCGCCGCGCGGCGGCTGCGCGCGGCCCTCGGCGGTCAGCCGAAGCGCTTCGCCAGGGCGCCGAGGCCGGTCGCGTAGATGCCCTGGGCGAGGGTCTTGGTCATCGCCTCCTCGTCGCCGGCGTCCGCGGAGAACTCGCCCCACCACTCGACGAACGCCTGCCCGGTCGCGGTGACCGGCAGGACGCGCAGGTGCCCGCGGGCGGCGCGGACGGGCAGCGGGCACTCCAGGATCTCGTACCAGTAGCCGCGGCCGGCGTCGTCCAGCCCGGCGAGGCGCTCGCGGAACACCGAGTCGCCGGGACCGATCAGCCGCCGGACGCAGCCGACGCGGTCGCCGGGGCCGCCGTCCTCGATCACGCCGGTCTCCACGCCCGGCATCCACTCGGCGAGGTTCCCGAAGTCCCGCACGTAGGACCACACGTCGTCGGGGGCGGCGTTGAGGACGGTGCTGGCGTACGACCGGGGCATGGACGCTCCTCGGGGTGGGGGCGGGAACCCTCATGCTGGCCTGGGCACTGTGGTCCGGGCAACAGGCCGACCGTCCCGAATCCGATTCGGAATGATCGGTCCATGCTGCTCGGTGACCCCGCCCACCGCGGCGCCGCGCTCTGGCCGGACTGCACGGCCTTCGCCTGGGACGGGCGGCGCCGGAGCCACGGAGAGCTGCACGGATGCTCCCGGCGCTGGGCCGGCCTCCTGGCCGCCGGGCGAGTGCGGCCCGGCGACCGCGTCGCGCTGCTGACCGTCAACGTGCCCGAGGCGGTCGAGGCCGCGTTCGGCGCGTCGCTGATCGGTGCCGTCGTCGTCCCGCTGAACGTGCGGCGGCTGCGCGAGCGGGCACCGGCTACCGCGGCGTCTACGGGTCGACCGAGGCGGGCAATGTCGTGACCGTCTCCACGCTGGAGGACGAGCTGGCCCACCCCGGCACGGCCCGCCGCCCGCTCCCGGCCTTCGACCCGGCCCTGGACGGCGCCGGCGGGCTGCCCGCCGAACTGGACGCGCACTGCCGCGCCCGGCTCGGCGCGTTCAAGCGCCCCCGCTGGTACGAGGTGGCCGAGGCGATCCCGCGCAACCACTCGGGCAAGGTGCCCAAGCGCGAGCTGCGCGCCGCGCACGACCCGGGCGCGGCCGTCCGGTACCCCGAGACCGGGGACCGGGGCTGGCCGGGCCTCGGGCTAGTACGACTTGGGCAGGCCCAGCTCGTGCTGCGCGATGTGCGCGAGGACGAGCTCCTCCGCGACCGGGATGTTCTTGGCGATGCGGGCGTCGCGGAACATCCGGGCGATCGGGTACTCCATGGAGTACGCCATGCCGCCGTAGGTCTGGAAGGCGCGGTCGGCGGCCTGCCAGGCGGCGTCGGCCGCGGTGAGCTTGGCGATGTTGGCCTCCGAGCCGCAGGGGCGGCCCCGGTCCCACAGCCAGGCGGCCTTGTAGGTCATCAGCCGGGCCAGCTCCAGCTGCGCCTTGGCCCTGGCGAGCGGGAACGCGACGGCCTGGTTCGATCCGATCGGCCGGCCGAACGGGGCGCGGTCGCCGGCGTACTCGCAGGCGAGCCTCAGCACGAGCCCGCCGGAGCCGACGCCGCCCGCCGCGGCCAGGATCCGCTCGGGGTTCAGGATGTCCCACAGGACGAGGAACCCCTGGTCGGCCTCGCCGAGGACGCGGTCCGCCGGGACGCGCACGTCGTCCAGGAACACCGTGCTGGACGCGACGGTGTTGGTGCCGAGCTTCGGGATCGGCTGGAACGTCAGCGTGCCCTCGGCGACGGCCTCCTTGACGTCCACCAGCAGCACGGTGAAGCCGGACGTGCGGGGACGGGCCTCGGCCGCCGGGATCGTCCGGGTGACCAGGACCATGTGGTCGGCGCGCTCGACGCCGGAGATCCAGATCTTCTGGCCGCTGACCAGGAAGTGGTCGCCGTCGCGGCGCGCCTGGGTGGAGATGTTGATGGCGTTGCTGCCGGCGTCCGGCTCGGTGATCGCGAAGCAGGTCTCGATCTCGCCGGAGGCGATCTTCGGCAGGAACGCGCGCTTCTGCGCCTCGGTCCCGTGCCGGTCGATCGTGAGGCCGCCGAACGCGGGCGTCAGCAGGTACATGAAGGACGCGGCGCCGCCCGCGCCGCCCTCGGCGAGGGCCTCCAGCGCGACCGCCAGCTCCAGCAGCCCCTGGCCGCCGCCGCCGTACTCCTCCGGTATCGCGAGGGCGTGCCACCCGCCCTGGACCAGCTCCCGCCAGACCTCCTCCGGCCAGCGCTTCTCGGCGTCGCACCGGCCCCAGTAGTCCTGGTCGTACTTCCCGGCGACCGCCAGCACGCCCTCGCGCACCGCCGCCGCACTCTCCGGCAGGTCGAAGTCCACCGCGCCTCCCTCAATTCGCGTGGCACCACGGTAGCCGATTTCAGTAAGTGGTCACTGACGCGGGGGCGCGGTCATTGAAGGCCGCCGTACCGGGTAGGCGATCGGACGGACGTTCGACACGGGGAGGGGGAGGCCATGCGGCCCCGCGACAGGTGGATGCTGGCCGGCGGA
Organism: Actinomadura bangladeshensis; assembly: GCF_004348335.1. Lineage (GTDB taxonomy): Bacteria > Actinomycetota > Actinomycetes > Streptosporangiales > Streptosporangiaceae > Spirillospora > Spirillospora bangladeshensis. Next base: position 4,363 of record NZ_SMJW01000298.1, read on the forward strand.
CGGTGGAGCCAGGGCACCGGGGAGGACGTGTTCTCGGTGGACGACCCGGCGACCGGCGAACCGCTCGGGGTGGTCGCGGTGTCCACGCCCGCGGACGTGGACACCGCGATGGCAGCGGCCTGCGACACCGCGCCGGGCTGGGCGGCCACCCCCGCCGCCGAGCGGGGCGCGGCCCTGCACGCCGCCGCGCGGGCGGTCGAGGAGCGCATGGACGAGCTGGCCGCGCTGGTCACCGCCGAGATGGGCAAGCCGTCCGGTGACGCGCTCGGCGGTGTGGAGGCCGGGATCGGGACGCTGCGGCAGTACGCCGAGCTGGGGCCCCTGCACGGGGGCCGGAGCCTGCTCGGCGGCTGGGACGCCACCGACTTCATGGTCCGCGAGCCGCGCGGCGTCGTCGCGGTGATCACGCCGTGGAACGACCCGGTCGCCATCGCCTGCGGCCTGATCGGCGCCGCCGTCGCCACCGGCAACACCGTCGTGCACAAGCCGTCCGAGCGGACCCCGCACACCGGCGCGATGCTCGCCGAACTGATCGCCGGGAGCCTGCCCGACGGCGTCCTGAACATGGTCGTCGGCGCCGGCGAGGTGGGCGAGGCCCTCGCCGGCCACCCGGACGCGGACGTCGTCGCCCATGTCGGCTCGACCGCCGCCGGGTACCGCGTCTCCGAACTGGCGCTGCGCACGGGCGCCAAGACCCTGCTGGAGAACGGCGGCTCGGACCCGCTGATCGTGGACGCCGGCGTCGACCCGTCCTGGGCGGCCGGGCAGGCCGCGCTCGGCTGCTTCGCCAACGCCGGGCAGATCTGCACCTCCGTCGAGCGCGTGTACGTCCACGAGGACGTGTCCGAGGCGTTCCTCGGCGCCCTCGCCGAGCGCGCCCGGACCATGCGGATGGGGCCGGGCGCCGACGTGTCCACCGAACTCGGGCCGCTCGTCGACGAGCGGCACCGCACGCACGTCCACCAGCACGTCGAGAAGGCGGTCGCGGAGGGCGCGCGCCCCCTCGCCGGTGCGGAGATCCCGGCCGGCCCCGGCGCGTTCTACCCGGCGACCGTCCTCGCCGGCTGCACCGACCACATGCCGATCATGGCCGAGGAGGTCTTCGGGCCGGTCGCGCCCGTCCGCACCGTGGCCTCGTTCGACCAGGCGCTGGACGCCGCCCGCCGCTCCCGCTACGGCCTCGCCGCCACCGTCCTCACCCGCGACATGGCGCACGCGCAGGCCGCCTGGCGCACCCTGAACGCCGGCACCGTGAAGATCAACGCGGTGTTCGGCGGCGCCCCCGGCGGCGCCGCCACCCCGCGCCGCGCCAGCGGCCGCGGCTTCGGCTACGGCCCCGAGCTCCTGGACGAGATGACGGCCGTGAAGACCGTCCACGTCCAGACCGTCATCCCTTGACCGTCAGCAGGGGCCGCAGCTCCGCGACCGGGGTCGCCACGCCCCCGCCCAGCAGGCTCGACACGACGGGCCCGATGTCCTTGTAGGCCCACGGCGCCTCCTGCTTCAGGTCCCGCCGCCACGCCGCCAAGTCACGGACTGTGAAACTGGTGGTGCAGGTCAAGCTGCTGCCGACGCCCGAGCAGGCGGCGGCGCTGACCGACACCCTCCACCGCGTCAACACCGCCGCCAATCACGTCTCGGCCGTCGCCTTCGTCCGGTTCGGGCTCCGCGGCCGCGAACTGCCCTTGCGTAGCCTGTGCTACGGCGACCTCAAAGCCGGCGGGCTGGGTGCGCAGGCGGCCCAGCATCCAAGTGCCGCCGCAAAGCCGAGTCCAAACCCAGGGACGTCGGCTGAGCCGGTACCGGCGGTGGCAGGCCCGCAAAAGGGCCGATATCCAAGCCAAGCGGACCCGGTCGGCGGCCAAGCTGCTCAAGAAGCGGGCCCGCCGGGAGGCACTGCACGCCACCCACGTCAACCACAAGATTTCCAAGCAGGTCGTCGCCGTCGCGGCACGCACCGGACGCGGCATCGCACTCGAAGACCTGAGTGGGATCCGCGGACGGGTCACGGTTCCACGCGACCAGCGGGCACGCCTGTCCTCCTGGCCCTTCCGCCAGCTGGGCGAGTTCATCGCCGACAAGGCACGCCGTCACGGCGTGCCGTTCATCGAGGTAAATCGGCCTATACCTCGCAGCGCTGCCCGCGCTGCGGACACACCGCGCGGAACAACCGTCCTGCCCGGGATCATTTCTGCTGTCGTCGGTGTGGTCTCGCTGGACCCGCCGACGTCGTCGCCGGGGTCAACGTGCGCGACCGCGCACGCTCGGCGTGGGTATTCGTCAACATGCCCGAACCGGTCCCGGCATGGCCGAGGCTGGTGGATGCGACCCGTAACCGTCCGGCCGTAGCGGGCAGTCGGGAGCGTGAACAACGCCCGAAGGACCGGAAAGCCCGGTCTTCCTCAGGGCCGAGTAGTTGACCAGCCGCGAAGTGATCAACGCCCCGGTCAGGCGTCCGGGCGAGTGGTTTTCGCGGGGACGGACAGGTAGCGGGTCACCAGGCGCGCCACGAAGTGCGCGAACGTCTCCGGGGGGCCGGAGGGCAGCATGAGGTGGCTCATCGTCAGCCGCACCGCCGCGTCGGCGACCTCGGTGAGCGCGTCGCGGTCCAGGTGCGGCCACTGGCGCAGCGCGTGCTCGGCGATGCGGGCGCTGGCGGCGAACAGCACCGGCTCGGCCTGCGTGGTGAGCAGCGGCAGCATCTCGTCGCCGCCCGCGCCGGTCAGCACCGCCTTCTTCAGCTGGTCGTCCGCAGACGTCTCCAGCGTGTAGGTCACCGCGGCGACGACCGCCGCGTACACGTCGTCGTGCTCGGACAGGACCGCGTCGATGCCGTCGAGGTAGCGCTCGTTGTCGCGGACCACGACCGCCTGCGCCAGGCCCCACTTGTCGCCGAACTCGTTGTAGACGGTCTGCCGGCTCACCCCGGCGGCCTCCGCGACGTCCCGCATGCGGACGGCCCGGTAGCCGCGCTCCACGAGCAGGTCCGCCGCGGCGTCCAGCAGGGACTCGCGCACGGGACGTCCGGCGGTGCCCATGTGTCGTCGTTCCTCCGGATGCTCGTCGGGGCCCCCATTATCGCCCCCGGCGCGGCGGCGGGCCATCACGGGCCCGGGACACCGCCGCCGTCGAGCAGGCGGGCGAGCGGGAGGGTGGCGGCGCCGACGGCGACCGCCTCCGGGCCGAGGTGGCACGGCTCGATCGCGGTCTGCGCGAACGGCTGCCGCAGCGCGTAGGCGGCGGTCGCCTCGACGACCCGGTCCAGCATCCGGCCGCCGATCAGCAGCCCCGCCCAGCCGCCGATGATGATCTTCTCGGGGCTGAACAGGTTGACCAGGTCGGCGATGCCCGCGCCCAGGTACTCGGCGATGTCGTCGCGCAGCTCCGCGCCGGTCGCGGACGGGTCGGCGAGCAGCGCGGCGAGGGCGCCCTCCTCGTCGGCCCCGGCCGCGCCGCCCGCGGCCCGGTAGCGCTCCAGCAGGGCGGTGGCGCCGACGTAGGACTCCAGGCAGCCGCGCGACCCGCACCGGCACCGCGCGCCGCCGACCCGCACCGTCGTGTGCCCCCACTCGCCCGCGCTGCCGGCCGCGCCCCGGTACGGGGAGCCGTCGATCATGACGGCGGCGCCGACGCCGGAGCCGATGAGGGCGACGACGGCGTTGCGGTGCCCGCGGCCCGCGCCGAACCACATCTCGGCCTGCCCGAGCGAGGTGGCGCCGTTGTCGATGAACAGCGGCAGGTCGGTGCCCGCGCGCAGCATCCGCTCCAGCGGCACGGCCTCCCAGCCGATGGTCTGGCAGTGCACGACCGCCTCCGGGCCGCGCTCGGTCATGCTGTACTCGACGACGCCCGGCACGCCCACGCCGACGCCGATGATGGACGCCGGGTCGACCGACGCGCCCTCGATGACGGCGGGCAGGCCGTCCAGGATGTGCCGGACGACGGCGCGCTCGTCGTGGCCGCCGTCCCCGAGCGGGAAGTCGGCCTTGGCGAGCTGGGTCAGCTCCAGGTCGAACAGCTCGACCATCACCCGCGTCTCGCCGACGTCGATGCCGACGAGGTGGCCGTAACCGGCCGCCGTCTTCAGCAGCACGCGCGGGCGGCCCCCGTCGGACTCGACGCTGCCCGCCTCGGCGACGAGGCCGGCCTCGATCAGCTCGGCGACGACGTTGCTGACCGAGGCGGGGCTGAGGCCGGTCTCCCCGGCCAGGTCCCGGCGGCTGAGCGGCCCGTCGAAGTACAGCCGCCGCAGCAGCACCGACCGGTTGGCGCGGCGCAGGTCGCGCACGGTCCTCCGGCGCCGTTCCGGCATCGGGCCCCCTTCTCCCGCGGCCGGCGTGCGGCCGCGTCCCCCGCGGTTCACAGGTCTGGACCCGGTCATCATGTCACCGCTTAGATCAGGCCGTGAAATAAGGGCCGGGCAGGCCGGGGCGGCCGCCCGTCCGCCCGGCTCTCTAGAGTGTCGGCCAGGCGAGGTGAGGAGGGC
>NZ_SMJW01000299.1 GCF_004348335.1 Actinomadura bangladeshensis
CACCCTCGGCTGGTCCCTGCTGCTGCTCGCGGTGTTCGTGCCGCTGTCGGTGCGCACCTACCGGCGCCGCGGCCGGTGACCCCGCGGCCCGCGACCGGAGCCCCGGCCGCGGGCCGCGGGCCCCTCACACCCCGAACGGGGCCGGATAGGCGACCGTCCCGGACGGCACCGGACCCGGACCGTCCAGCACCAGCGCCATCAGCGCCTCGTCCGGCACCTCGAACGCCGCCCCGACGCCCAGCGACGACGCGCGCGCGAACCCGAACCGCGGATAGTAGGCCGGATGCCCGAGCACCACCACCAGCCGCTCACCCCCGGCCGCCGCGCGCCGCGCCGCGGCGCCGAGCACCGCGCGGACGGCCGCGCCGCCCCCGCCCCGCCGCTGCAGCTCCGGCAGCACCGCCACCGGCGCCAGCGCCAGCGCGGCCGCGCCGCCGACCCGGCACCGCGTCACCAGCGCGTACCCGCCGACCCGCCCGGCGAAAGCCGTGTCCGAGCCCGGCCCGCCGTCCGCCGGAGCGACCGCTTCGGCGACCATGGACAGGCCCGGGATCCACGCCGGGTCGCGGCGCAGCGCGTCCACCAGATCGGCCTCGGCGGCCGTCGGGAACGCCGCCTCCACCACCGCGCGGACCGCGCCGGCGTCGCCGGGCGCCTCCGGCCGCACCGCCCACCTCACCGGTCCCGCCCCCGCTCCCGGTACATCCGCCGCTGCGCCTTGCGGATCGACTTCCACCGGTCCTCCCGCTCGGCGCGCAGCCGCGCGTCGGTCCGCGACGCCGCCCACTCGCTCTCCCGCAGCAGCCTGCGGTAGCCGTCGAGGCGGCGGGCCGGCAGCGTCCCGTCCTCGACCGCCGCCAGCACGGCGCAGCCCGGCTCGGACACGTGCGCGCAGTCGCCGAACCGGCACCCCGCCGAAAGCTCGGCGATGTCGGCGAACGCGCGCTCCAGCCCCTCGGACGCCTCGACCAGGCCGACGGCGCGCAGCCCCGGCGTGTCGATCAGGACGCCGCCGCCCGGCAGCGGCAGCAGCTCCCGCCGCACCGTGGTGTGGCGGCCCTTGCCGTCGCTGTCGCGGACCGCGCCCGTCGCCAGGACCTGCGCGCCCAGCAGCGCGTTGCCGAGCGTGGACTTGCCCGCGCCCGACGGGCCGACCAGCACCACCGTCCCCGACAGGACGGCCCGGACGGCGTCGACGCCGTCACCGGTCACGGCGCTGCACGCCACGACCTCCACGCCCGGCGCCGCGGCGGCGGCCCCGGCCTCCGCCGCGGCGATGGCGGGCGACCGGTCGGCCTTGGTCAGCACCACCACCGGCCGCGCGCCGCTCTCCCAGGCCAGCGCCACCAGCCGCTCGATCCGCCCCGGCGCGGGACGGGCCGCCGGCGGCACCACGATCGCGACCGTGTCGACGTTGGCGGCCAGGACCTGGCCGCGCGAGTCGCGCGACGCCGACGCCCGCACGATCGCGGTGCGGCGCGGCAGCAGCGCCGCCACCGCCGGGCGCCCGTCCGGGCCGTCCGGGCGCAGCGCCGCCCAGTCGCCCGTGCACGGCGCCGCCAGCGGATCGGGGGACGCGGCACCCGTGGACGCCCGGGCCGGGCCGTCCTCGGTGACCACGTCGCACAGGCCGCGGTCGACCGCGGCCACGCGCGCGGGCACCAGCCCCGCCGCGCGATGAGAAGTGAACTGCTCTTCCAGGACCTCGTCCCAGCCGTAGGCGGCCAGAGGGGACGGGTCCGCGAATGCGGAAGACATTGCTGTGGAACCCTCACGTGAAAAGGGGGCCCCGGCGTGCGGACGCCGCGACGGCCGCGCGGCGCGCGGCCGGGCGAGTACGGCCCTGCGGGATCAGCTCAGCCGGCGGCCCGGGAAATGGGAACGGGCCGAATGCTGCGGGCAGCAGCAACCTGGGCGACGGCCATGCATCCCCACCTCCTCACGTTTCGCCCGCGACGTTACCCGACCCCGCCGCCGCACGCCACCGAATTGACCCGCGCCGCCCGGCGAACGCCCACCGCGGACTCCGGCGGCTGCCGGTGACCGGCACCGGCCGTCGGCAGTTATGGTGATTTGCAGGGCGGATCGCGATGAGGGGCGTGGCCGTGGACGACAGAGACCAGCACGACGGCACCCGGGACGCAACCGACCGGAACGCGGCCGGCCGGAAGGAACCCGGCCGGGACGGGCCCGGGCTCGCCGAGCGGGCCCGGCGCGCCGACCGGGTCGCCGCCGAGCGGCTGGAGGAGATCTGGGACGGGCTGGCCCCGGCCGCCGAGGCCGCGGCGCGGCTGGCCGCGCACGCCGGGGAACCGGTCCGGATCGCCGCCCGGGACGCCGCCGCGCTCGCCGCCGACCGCATCCTGGAGCAGGTGGCGGGCACGCCCGCGATGAAGGCGATCGAGCGGGCCGCCCGCGACGCCGCCGTCCGCGCGGCGCGCGCCGCCGCCGAACGGGCCGTCTCCGAGGCCCGCGCCGCCGCGGCCGCCAACCCCGCGACCGCGGGCGCGCTGGAGGCCGCCACCGCCGCGATGACCCTCGCCGAGCAGCTCGCCGGGCAGGCCGCCCGGCACCCCATGGCCGCCGCCGCGCGCCGCCTGGCCGCCGACAGCCCCCTCGCCCGCGCCGCCGGCGCCACCGCGCTCGACGTGGCCGGGCGCACCGCGTCCTCGCCCGTCGTGCAGGCCGCCACCCGGATGGTCGTGGACGCCGCGATCGACACCGTCGCCGACGCCGCCGTCGACGCCGCCATGACCGCCGGGCGGGACGTCGTCGCCCGCGTCGTCCGCGAGACCGCCGAGCAGGCCGCCCGCGACGCCGCCGCCGCCCTGCGCGACACCGCCCGCGAGAGCGGGCTGACCGCCGAACTGGCGCCGCTGGCCGGGCTCGCCTCCCGCGCCGCCGGATCGGACGCCGCCCGCTCCGCCGGGGACCTGGCCGCCGCCGCGGCGGGCAGCGCGTTCGCCCGCACCGCCCGCGACCTGGCCGTGCGCGCCGCGTCCCGCGCCTTCACCGTCGCGATGGAGGCCGCCCTGCGCGAACTGCTGCGCGACGCCCTCAAACTCGCCATGAAGGAGCGGCTGCGCGGCATGATCCTGGACGTCTCCCGCGACGTCGTCATCGACGTCGCCAAGACCACCTGGACCACCGCGACCCGCCCCTCCGACGCCACGACCAAGACGACCGTCAAGGCCACGGTCGTCGAGACCGGCGTGCGGGACGGCGACCCGTGGGCGCAGGCCGCCGCCGAGACCGCCGGCACCGCCGCCGGCGAGGTCGAGGCCACCGTGGAGGTCACCGTCGAAACCCCCGCACCCGACGATGCACCCGACCGTGCACCCGACCGTGCGCGCGACGAGGCGCGCGACGACGCGCGCGACGACGCGCGCGAGGGCGGACAGGGCGGCGACCCGTGGGCGCGGGCCACCGCCCGCGGCGCCGCCGAGGCCCCGCCGGAGCCGTGAACCGGTCCTCAGAAGATCCTGAGAGAACCATGAGAAACCCCGGCCGGTGCACGGGCCGCCCACCGGCGCTGCCTACGGTGAGTGCATGGAGTCCGACACCCGGGGGGCCGAACCCGCGCGGATACTGGTCGTCGACGACGAGCCCGCCGTCCGCGAATCGCTGACCAGCAGCCTGGAGTTCGAGGGATACCGGGTCCAGGACGCCGCCGACGGCGCCCTGGCCCTCCAGCAGGTCGAAAGCCGGCCCCCCGACCTGGTCGTCCTGGACGTCCTCATGCCGCGGATGGACGGCCTGACCACCTGCCGGCGGCTGCGCGCCCTCGGCGCCACCATGCCGGTGCTGATGCTCACCGCCCGCGACATGGTCGGCGACCGCGTCACCGGCCTGGACGCCGGCGCCGACGACTACCTCGCCAAGCCGTTCGAGCTGGACGAGCTCCTCGCCCGCGTCCGCGCCCTGCTGCGCCGCACCGCCATGAACACCGCCATGAACACCGCGGCCGCCGCCGGCGAGGGCGGCGTGCTCGCCTTCGGCGACCTGCGCATGGACACCCTCACCCGCGAGGTCACCCGCGCCGGGACGCCCGTCGAACTGACCCGCACCGAGTACATGCTGCTGGAGATGTTCCTCACCCACCCCCGGCAGGTCCTCACCCGCGAGCAGATCCTGGAGACCGTGTGGGGGTTCGACTTCGAACCCGCCTCCAACTCCCTGGACGTGTACGTGATGTACCTGCGGCGCAAGACCGAGGCGGGCGGGCTGCCGCGGCTCGTGCACACCGTCCGCGGCGTCGGCTACGTGCTGCGCACCGCGGCGTCCCCATGAACGGCCGGGCGGCGACCCGCGCCCCCGCGACCCGCCCCCCGGTGACGCGGCGGCTCACGCTGCGCGCCCGGATGGCGCTGCTGACCGCCGCCGCCGTCGCGCTCGCCGTCGCCGCCTGCGCCACCGCAGGGTGGCTGCTCACCCGCAACCAGCTGTACCAGGAGCTCGACCGGCGGCTGGCCGCCACCTCCGGCGGCCCGCCCGGCGGGCCCGAGCACGACCGGCCGTTCCGGGGCACCGCCCTGCGGATCGAGGAGGCCCTCGTCCGCTGCGCGCAGGACCCCACCGGCAGCGCCAGCCCCCCGCCCGGCCCCTATGAGATGACGCAGGTCGTCACCGCCGCCGGGCGGCGCTGCACCCTGCCCGGCGCCGGCGCGCTGGAGGTCACCGCCGCCGACGCCGAGGTCGCCCGCGGCGAACGCGGCCACGTCTACCACGACGGCACCGGCGTCACCGCCTCCGGCGCCGCCGACCACGTCCGCGTCCTCACCCGCCCCTTCCGCGCGCAGGACGGCACCACCGCCGCGGTGTCCTACGCCATCTCCCTCGACGAGGTCGAAGGGCCCCTGGACAACCTCGCGCTGCTGCTCACCGCCGTCACCGCCCTCGGCGTGCTGGTGTCGGCCGCCGCCGGCCTGGCGATCGCCCGGGCGTCGCTGCGGCCGGTGGACGAGCTGACCGGCGCCGTCGAGCACATCGCCCGCACCGAGGACCTCGCCACCCGCATCCCCGAGGAGGGCACCGACGAGATCGCCCGGCTCAGCCGCTCCTTCAACGCCATGACCGGCGCGCTGGCCGCCTCCCGGGAACGGCAGCGGCAGCTCATCGCCGACGCCGGGCACGAGCTGCGCACCCCCCTCACCAGCCTGCGCACCAACATCGACCTGCTGCTGCGCGCCGAGGCCACCGGCCGGGACCTGCCGGCCGCCGCCCGCCGCAACCTGCTCACCAGCGTCAAGGCGCAGATGCGGGAGCTGTCCAGCCTCGTCGGGGACCTGCTGGAACTCGCCCGCCCCGACGAGGCCCGGCCCGTCCGCGCGGCGGTCGGACTGCACGACGTCGTCGCCCGCGCCGTGGAGCGCGCCCGGCTGCGCGGCCCCGGCCTCACCGTCGACGCCGAGACCGGCCCCTGGTACGTGCTCGGCGACCCCGCCTCCCTGGAGCGCGCCGTCGTCAACCTCCTCGACAACGCCGTGAAGTTCAGCCCGCCCGGCGGCACCGTCACCGTCCGGCTCACCGGCGGGGAGCTCACCGTCCGCGACCACGGCCCCGGCATCGCCGGCGAGGACCTCCCGCACGTGTTCGAGCGGTTCTGGCGGTCCCCGTCCGCGCGGAGCCTGCCCGGCTCCGGGCTCGGGCTGTCCATCGTCGCCCGCGTCGTCGCCGAGTCCGGCGGGGACGTCGCGCTGGAGCCCGCGCCCGGCGGCGGCACCCTCGCCCGCGTCCGCCTCCCGGGGACCCCGGCCCCCCGCGACTGATTCTCATGCCGCGTTAATCGGCGCCTCACCGGCTTCCCACGGCCCCCGGCGAACCTCGGTCGCATGAATCACCTCATCACCGAACGGGGCACGCCCGCCGCGCCGCCGCCGACCCCGGGCCGCGGGGGACGGGGCCGGCTGGTCGAGGTGGTCGTCCCCGTCCACAACGAGGAACGCGTCCTGGCCGCCAGCGTGGAGCGGCTGCACGCCTACCTGGCCGCGACGTTCCCCTACCCGTTCCGCGTCACCGTCGCCGACAACGCCAGCACCGACCGCACCTGGCCGATCGCCGGGGAGCTGGCGGCGCGGCTCCCGCACGTGCGGGCCGTCCGGCTGGCGGACAAGGGGCGCGGGCGGGCGCTGCGGCACGTGTGGAGCGGCAGCGACGCCGACGTCGTCGCCTACATGGACGCCGACCTGTCCACCGACCTGGACGCGTTCCTGCCGCTGGTCGCCCCGCTGATCTCCGGGCACAGCGACCTGGCCATCGGGTCCCGCCTCACCCGCGGGTCCGCCGTCGTGCGCGGGCCCCGCCGCGAGGTCATCTCCCGCTGCTACAACCTGCTGCTGCGCACCGCGCTGGCCGCCCGGTTCACCGACGCCCAGTGCGGGTTCAAGGCCGCCCGCGCCGAGATCGTGCAGGCGCTGCTGCCGCAGGTCGAGGACGAGGCGTGGTTCTTCGACACCGAGCTGCTGCTGCTCGCCGAACGCACCGGGCTGCGCATCCACGAGGTCCCCGTCGACTGGGTCGACGACCCCGACTCCCGCGTGGACGTGCTGCGCACCGCCCGCGACGACCTGCGCGGCATGGCCCGCGTCGGCCGCCGCATGCTCACCGGCGCGTTCCGCGCCCCCGTCGGCCGGGCCGCGCCCGGCCGCGCGGCCGCCGATGCGGCCGCGCTCCCGGCGGGGATGCGGCGGCAGCTGCCGGCGTTCGCCGTCATCGGCGCCGCCAGCACCCTCGCGCAGCTCGTCCTGTTCGTGCTGCTGCGCACGGTCATGGGGCCGCTGTGGGCGAACGCGGTGTCGCTGACCATCACCGCCATCGGCAACACCGCCGCCAACCGCCGCTTCACCTTCGGCGTCACCGGGAGCCGCCGCGCCCTGCGCCACCAGCTCGAAGGCGGCGCCGTGTTCCTGCTCGGCCTGGCGCTGTCCACCGGCGGGCTGGCGGCGCTGCACGCCGCCGCGCCCGGCGCGTCCCGCGCCGTGGAGATCGCCGCGCTCGTCGCCGCCAACGCCGCCGCCACCCTGGCCCGGTTCCTGCTGATGCGCGCCTGGATCTTCCACCCGCGCCGCCTCGGCCGGCAGCCCGCCGGACAGCCGGCCGGACAGCCGGCCGGGCGGGTGCCCGCGGCGGGCGAGAGCACCGGAGGGACGGCGTCATGACCGCGACCGTCACCGCGCCCGCCGAACGGCGCCGCGCACCCGCCGCCGGGCGCGCCCGGCGGCTGCTCCTCGGCGGCGACGGCGACCCCCGCTGGGCCCGCCCGGCGCTGTGGGCCATCCTGCTCCTCGCCGCCGCGCTGTACGGGTGGGGGCTGCCGGAGGCCGGCTACGCCAACACCTACTACTCCGCCGCCGTCAGGAGCGGAACCGAGAGCTGGAAGGCGTTCTTCTTCGGCGCCCTGGACGCCGGCTCCTACATCACCGTCGACAAGCCGCCCATGGCGCTGTGGGTCATGGGCCTGTCCGCCCGCATCCTCGGATTCGGGACCTGGAGCCTGCTGCTCCCGCAGGTCGCCGAGGGCGTCGCCGCCGTCGCGATCCTGTACGCGACGGTGCGGCGGGCGTTCGGGCACGCCGCCGCGGTCATCGCCGCCGCCGTCCTGGCGCTCACCCCGATCACCGTCGCGATCAACCGCGACAACAACCCCGACACCCTGCTGGTCCTGCTGATGGTCGCCGCCGCCTGGGCGTGCCAGCGCGCCATCGCCACCGGGCGGCTGCGGCCCCTGCTGCTCGCGGCGTTCCTGGTCGGCTGCGGCTTCAACACCAAGATGCTGCAGGCGTTCCTGGTCGTCCCCGCGTTCGCGCTGGCCTACCTGATCGCGGCGCGGCCCCCGATCGCGCGGCGGGCCCTGCACCTGCTGGCGGCCGGCGCCGTCCTCGCGGTGTCGTCGCTGTGGTGGGTGCTGGCGGTGGACCTGGTCCCCGCCCGCTCGCGCCCCTACATCGGCGGCAGCACCGACGGCACCGCCTGGGACCTGGTCATCGGCTACAACGGCCTCGGCCGCGTCCTCGGCCAGGACGGCGGGCGCGGCGGACCCGGGGGAGGCGGCGGGTTCGGCGGCCGGGCCGGCGCCGGGCGGCTGTTCAACGACATCCTCGGCGGGCAGATCTCCTGGCTGATCCCGTTCGCCGTCCTCGCCCTCGCGGCCGGGCTCGTCCTGCTGCGGCGCCGCCCCCACACCGGCACCGGCACCGGCCGCGCCGCGCTGATCCTGTGGGGCGGCTGGCTCGCCGTCCACTACGCCGTGTTCAGCTTCGCGCAGGGCACCTTCCACCCCTACTACTCCACCGCCATGGCGCCCGCCGTCGCCGCGCTCACCGGCGCCGGAACCGTCCTGCTGCTCGCCGCCCACCGGCGGTCGGCGGCGTGGGCGTGGATCCTGCCGGCCGGGATCGCCGCGACCGGCGCGTGGGCGTTCGTCCTGCTGGACCGCACCCCGGACTGGCACCCGTGGCTGCGGTGGCTCGTCGCCGCCGCCACCGCCCTGGCCGCCGCCGCGCTGCTGCTCGGACGCCTCGTCCCGCGCGCCGGGGCCCGGACCCGGACCCGCGCGGCCGTCGCCGGGCTCGCCCTGGCCGCCGTCGCGGCCCTGGCCGGGCCGGGCGCCTACGCGGTCTCGGCCGCCTCCACCGCCTCCAACGGCACCAACCCGCTCGCCGGGCCCGCCACCGGGAACGGCTCCGGCATGCCCGGCGGGATGCCGGGCGGGATGCCGGGCGGGCGTCCCGGCGCCATGCCCGGCGGGCCGGAC
>NZ_SMJW01000029.1 GCF_004348335.1 Actinomadura bangladeshensis
GCGGAGATTTGTATAAGAGACAGAGCTGCTGGCCCGCGACACGGCCTCGCGGCGCAGCGTGGTGAGCGCGGCCGACATCGTCGGCATCATCGTGCAGCCGAGCCCGATGCCCCGCACGACCAGCGCGCCGCCGAGCAGCCAGTAGGAGGTGTCGGCCGTGACCAGGGCGAACGGGACGGTGCCGAGCACCAGCAGCGCGATGCCGAGCGGCACGATGCGGCCGGCCCCGAACCGGTCGGTGACCACACCGGCCACCGGCATCGCGAGGGCCGCGCCGATGCCCTGCGGGGCCAGCAGCAGGCCCGCGGCGAACGCCCCCTCGCCGTGCGCGGTCTGGTAGAAGAGCGGGATCAGCAGCATCGAGCCCATCAGCGCGATGCCGACGAGGAACACCGCGGCGGACGCGGTCGCGAACGTCCGGTCGGTGAACAGCCGGACGTCGATCAGGGAGCGCTCGCGGCGGCGCAGGCTGTGCAGCACGAACAGGCCCACCAGGACCGCGCCCGCGATCAGCCAGCCGACCGTCGTGGCGTTGCCGAAGCCGCCCTCGCTGCTCGCGGTGGACAGGCCGTAGATCAGCAGCGCGAACCCGGGCGGCAGCAGGAGCAGACCGCGCAGGTCCAGCGCCGACGCGCCGCCCTCGCCCCGGCCGCGCGGCACCTTCCACCAGGCGAGCGCGAAGGCGAGCGCGCCGACCGGCACGTTCACGAAGAAGATCCAGCGCCAGTCGACGTCCTCGACCAGCCAGCCGCCGATCACCGGGCCGAGGACGGGCCCGAGCAGCATCGGCACGCCGACGATGCTCATGATCCGGCCGAGCCGGCGCGGTCCGGCCGCCATCGTCAGGATGGCCATCCCGGTCGGCATCAGCATGCCGCCGCCGAGCCCCTGCACCACCCGGAAGACGATCAGCGAGCCGATGTTCCAGGCCGAGCCGGACAGCACGGACCCGGCCACGAACAGCACGATCGAGGTCAGCCACACGCTCCGCCCGCCGAACCGGTCGACGGCCCAGCCGGTGAGCGGGATGACGCTGCCCATGGCCAGCAGGTAGCCGGTGATGACCCACTGGATCGTGGACAGGTCGGTGTGGAAGTCGCGCCCGAGCGTCTCCAGGGCCACGTTGACGATCGTGGTGTCCAGGATCGCCATCACGGTGCCGGCGACGATCACGAGGCCGAGCACGATCGTGCGCCGGTCGAGCCGTTCGCCGCCGGTGCCGCCCGGCGGCGCCACCTTGGTGGACGGGCTTTCGGCCATGTCGCCCCCCTTGCCTGAAGGTCCGGTAGCCCGGAGTCCCCGTGGCTCAAGACGTGAAACATCTTGAAGTTCAATGTTTTGCAGTGCATCACGAAATATGTTGAACTTCAAGGTATGTCCGAGGACGGATTCGCCGCCGACGCGTCGATCGACGCCGACATGGAGACGATGGTGCAGCTCCTGAGCCGGACGATGCGCGGCATGAAGGGCGCGCGCCCCGAAGCCGAGGACCTCATCCACCGGGTGAAGGAGGCCGGGCTCGGGCCCCGGCACGTGCCCGCGCTGATGCAGCTCGTCCTGCACGGCCCGGCGCCGGTGGGCGTCCTCGCCCGGCACATGGCGCTCAACCCCGCCACGGTCAGCCAGCTCGTCGGCGAGCTGCAGCGCGGCGGCTTCGTCGAGCGCCGGCCGGACGAGCGGGACCGCCGCCGCATGATCGTCAGCCTGGCCGAGGCGCACCGCGCGGCGATCGAGCGGTTCGCCTGGCGCCGGCTGCGCCCGCTGCGCGCCACGCTGGAGGCGCTGACCCCGACCGAGCGGAGCCACTTCCTGCACGGCTGGCGCACGCTCGCCGAGAACATGGAGCGCGGGTGATCACCGCGGGCCGCGGTTCGGCGGCCGGGGTCAGCCGCGGCGCATGAGGCGGCCGACGGCGGCCATCAGCTCGGTGGACATCGCGTCGCCCTTGCCCTCCTCGGCGCCCTCCGCCACGCAGTGCCGGACGTGCCCGTCCAGCAGGCCGAGCGCCACCTTGTCCAGCGCGGCCTGGACGGCGCTGATCTGGGTGAGGATGTCGATGCAGTAGCGGTCGTCCTCGACCATCCGGTCGATGCCGCGCACCTGGCCCTCGATCCGGGCCAGCCGGGTCTGCAGCTGGTCCTTGGTGGCGGTGTACCCGCGGGTGGGGGTCTCGCTGGTCGCCATTACCGTCCTCCGCAATCCTTCCGAGGGCGCACGCCCGGGTACCCCTGGGGGACATCCCCCAACAGGTACCTTATGCGCTGCCCGGGGTTACGGCGGCGGGACGTTCCAGGCGCTGACGACCGGCCGGTCATGCTCGGTGCCGAGCGCCGAGAGCGTGCCGGTGCCGAGCATGAACAGCCGCCCGAGCGCGGGCTCCAGGCCGAGCCACCGCGCCGTCAGTACCCGCAGGAAGTGGCCGTGCGCGACGAGCGCTACGTCGCCCTTCGCGAGCAGGCCCTTCGCGAGCAGGCCCTCCGCGAGCAGGCCGTCCGCGAGCGGTCCGACCCGCGCGAGCACCGCGTCGGCCCGCGCGCCGACCTGGTCGACGGTCTCGCCCGGATGCCCGGCGTCGCCGGGGACGACCCCGTCGTCCCAGAGGAACCAGCCGGGGCGGGTCTCCCGGATCTCGGCCGTGGTGATCCCCTCGTAGCCGCCGTAGTCCCACTCCCGCAGGTCCGGGTCGGTCTCCGCGGCCGGCAGCCCGGCGAGCCCGGCGGTCCGCCGCGCCCGCTCCGCCGGGCTGACCAGCGTCCGCACGATGCGCCGCTCCTTGAGCGCCGGGCGCAGGGCCCGCGCCTGCTCCTCGCCGCGCGCGGTCAGCGGCACGTCCGTCAGCCCGGTGTGCCGCCGCGCCCGGCTCCACTCGGTCTCCCCGTGCCGCACCAAGATCAGCTCTCCCATGGTGGAGTGTCTACCCGGCGGGCGGGCGCACCGGAACCCCGGGAAGGGTGAGGACGCGGGGGAGATCCGTGTCAGTCCAGGACCGACGTGAGCGGGGTGTAGGGGAGGCCGTGGGCCTCGGCGACGTGGTCGTAGACGAGGTCGCCGGCGTGCGTGTTGAGGCCCCGCGCCAGTGCTCCGTTCTCGCGGAGGGCCCGGTGCCAGCCCTTGTCGGCGATCTGCACGGCGTAGGGGAGCGTCACGCCGGTGAGGGCGTAGGTCGAGGTGTTCGGGACGGAGCCGGGCATGTTCGCCACGCAGTAGAACGTCGAGCCGTGCACCGTGTAGGTCGGGTCGGCGTGCGTGGTGGGGCGGGAGTCCTCGAAGCAGCCGCCCTGGTCGATGGCGATGTCCACCAGGACGGAACCGGCCTTCATCGCGGCGACCAGGTCATTGGAGATCAGCTTGGGCGCGCGGGCCCCGGGGATGAGCACGGCGCCGATGACGAGGTCGGCGGCGCGGGCCTCCTGCTCGACGGTGTAGGAGTTGGACACGAGCGTCCGGAGCCGGCCCTGGTAGATCGCGTCGATGTGCCGCAGGCGGTCGACGTTCACGTCCATGACGGTCACGTCCGCGCCCATCCCGACGGCGATCTGCGCGGCGTTGAGGCCGGACACGCCGCCGCCGATGACGACGACCTTGGCCGGGGCCACGCCCGGCACGCCGCCCGGCAGCACGCCGCGCCCTCCGTTGGACGCCATGAGGTTGTAGGCGCCGACCTGCGGGGCGAGCCGCCCGGCGACCTCCGACATGGGCGCGAGCAGCGGCAGCGACCGGTCCGGCAGCTGGACGGTCTCGTAGGCGATCGCGGTGACGCCGGCGGCCAGCAGCGCGTCGGTGCACGCGCGGGACGCGGCGAGGTGCAGGTAGGCGAACAGGACCTGGCCGCGGCGCATCCGGTGGTACTCGGCCGCGACCGGCTCCTTGACCTTGAGGATCAGCTCGCCCTCGGCCCACACCTCGTCCGGGCCGTCCAGGATCTTGGCGCCGGCGGCGGCGTAGTCGTCGTCGGGGATCGCCGATCCGAGGCCGGCGCCGCGCTCGGCGAACACCTCGTGGCCGTGCCGGGTCAGCTCGTGCACGCCCGCCGGTGTGATCGCCACCCGGTACTCGTGGTTCTTGATCTCTCGCGGCACGCCGATCTTCACCGGGGGCTCCTCTGTCCACGCTGACCAGGACCTGTGCTTCCAGCGTGCGGTCGGGGGCCCGCCTCCGGCTACGAGCAGTGTGTCAAGGCATCGGCCCCATCGGCGACACTCTGTAAAGGCCGGCGGGCCCGGCGGCCGGTGGAACGTTGCACGCTACGGGCGCGTCGGCAGCCACTCGTCGGCGATCGCGACCGTCAGCTGCTCCAGCAGCGGCCCGGTCCGCCGGACGCGGCGCTCCTCGTCCGGCTCGATGTCGGCCAGCGCGTACGCGGCCTGGATCCGCGCCTTGCGCAGCTGCTCGCCGGTGAGCGCCCGGCGGCCGGCCACCGCGACGACCGGCGCGCCCGCCCGGGCGGCGGCGCGGGCCGCCCCGATCGGCGCGGTGCCGCGCAGCGACCGGGTGTCGAGCGTGCCCTCGCCGGTGACGACGAGGCGGGCGCCGCGCGCCTTGCCGGCGAAGCCCAGCAGGTCGAGCAGCAGCGCCGGGCCCGGCTCGATCGTCGCGCCGAGGAAGGTCAGCGCGGCGAACCCGACGCCGCCGGACGTCCCGGCGCCCGGCAGGTCGCGGGCCGCCCGGCGGGCCGCCGCCTCCGCGAGATCGGCCCAGCGGCGCAGCCCGGCGTCCAGCACCCGCACCTCGTCGCGGCTCGCGCCGCGGCGCGGGCCGTCCACGGCGGCGGCGCCGGTGCGGCCGAGCAGCGGCCCCGCGGAGTCGCCCGCCACCACCACCTCGACCCCCGACAGGTCGGGCAGCCCGCGCAGGTCGAGGGCGTGCAGCGAGCGCAGCGCCGCCCCGCCCGGCGGCAGGTCCTTGCCGAGCGCGTCCAGCAGCCGCCCGCCGAGCCCCTGCACGAGGCCGGCGCCGCCGTCGGTGCAGGCGCCGCCGCCGAGGCCGAGCACGATCCGGCGGGCGCCGAGCCGTAACGCGTGCGCGACCAGCTGGCCCGTCCCGAGGCTGGAGGCGGTCAGCGGGCGCGGCTTGCCGCCCGGCAGCCGGCGCAGCCCGGACGCCTCGGCCAGCTCCACCACCGCGCTGCGGCCGTTCAGCGCCAGCCGCGCGGTGACCGGCCGCCCCGTCGGCCCGCACACCTCGACCTGGACCCGGCGCCACCCGGCCGCGACCGCCGCCTCCACGGTGCCCTCGCCGCCGTCGGCCACGGGCAGCTCCACCAGCGGGACGTCCGGCCGGGCACGGCGCAGCCCGGCCGCGAGATGCCGGGCCGCCTGCGCCGCGGTCAGCGCCCCCGGGAACCTGTCAGGCGCCAGCAGGACGTGACCCGGCGGAGACGGACGGGAGGGAGAGTCCGCGGACACCACAGCCACGCCTTTCACGCCGGGAGGTAAAGCCCTACCTTCTGCTTACGCCATGACGGCACTATTTGACACCCGCAAACGCGTCCCAGAGTCTCAAATGGCCGCAGAGCCGTGTTCTCCCGGAGCGGCTACCGCACGTCCAGCCACTGCTCGATCGGGTTGATCGCGAAGAAGACCAGGAACAGCAGCACCACCGGCCACAGCCAGACCGACACCTCGCGGATCTTGCCCTTGGCCAGCTTGATCAGCGCGTAGGCGACCATCCCGCCGCCGATCCCGATGGTGATCGAGAACGTGAACGGCATCAGCACGATGGTGAGGAACGCCGGGATCGTCAGCTCCAGGTCGCTCCAGTCCACCTTGGCGACCTGCGTCATCATCAGCGCGCCGACGACGACCAGCGCGGGCGCGGCGGCCTGCGCGGGGACGGTCGCGGCGAGCGGGGTGAGGAACAGCGTCACCGTGAACAGCGCGCCGGTGGCGATGTTGGCGAGGCCGGTCCGGGCGCCCTCGCCGACGCCGGCCGCCGACTCCACGAACACCGTGTTGGCGGACGAGCTGGTGACGCCGCCGAACGCGGCGGACAGGCCGTCCACCGACAGGATCCGGCCGAGCCGCGGCACCTCGCCCTTCTCGTTCAGCAGGCCCGCCTCGTCGCTGACCCCGAGGATCGTGCCCATCGCGTCGAAGAAGCCCGACAGCACCAGGGTGAACAGCACGACCAGCGCGGTGATCACCCCGGCCCGGCCGAACCCGCCGAACAGGTCGATCTCCCCGAACAGTCCGAAGTCGGGCGCGGCGAACAGCTTGTCGGGCATGTTCGGGGTGACGATGCCCCAGCCGCCCTCCTTGATGGAGGCGTTCTCCTGGATGGCGACCGCGCCGATCGTCCCGGCGATGATGCTGATCAGGATGGCGCCGGGCACCCGCCGCACGTACAGCACGATCATCAGCAGCAGGGTGAGCGCGAACACCAGCGTCGGCCAGGTGGCCAGGTGGCCGCCGGTGCCGAGGGACAGCGGCGGGCTCGTCGCGCTGGAGGTGACGAACCCCGAGTCGTAGAGGCCGACCAGCGCGATGAACGCGCCGATGCCGACCGCGATCGCGTGCTTGAGCGCCAGCGGGATCGAGTTCATGATCCGCTCGCGGATGCCGGTCAGCGCGAGGACGATGATGACCACGCCCTCGATCACCACCAGGCCCATCGCCTGCGGCCAGGTCATCACCGGCGCCGCCTGGAACGCCACCACCGCGTTGATGCCGAGGCCCGCGGCGAGCGCCAGCGGCGCGTTCCCGACCAGGCCCATGATCACCGTGGTGACCGCGGCGGACAGCGCGGTCATCGTGGTCAGCTGCGGAATCGACAGCGTCGCACCGGTGACGTCCTTCGCCCCGCCGAGGATGATCGGGTTCAGCAGGATGATGTAGGCCATCGCGAAGAACGTGGTGACCCCGCCGCGCAGCTCGCGCGGCACCGTGGTGCCCCGCGCGGTGAGTTCGAACAGCCGCTCCAGCGGCCCGCCCCCGCCGGCCGGCGGCGATTCGTCGGTCTTCGCGGTACTGATCTTGGACATGGCGGGCGCTCATCTCTGCGCGGCGGTGGTTCCGGCGGCGTGGACGGGATTCGGGCGAGCACAGATTAGCCGGTGCGGACTCCGCAGCGTGACGGGGGCGATGGCGGGGCGGGGACGCGCCCTCCAGCCTGCCCCGATAGCCTGCCGTGGTGCGGATTCGAACACGCTTCGGTACCGAATACGGCGAATCGCGGGCCTGACCGGCCGGGGTATCGGCACACTTGAGGACCTGAGTCGGCTTCTTCCTCGCCCCGCGCGCGGCGATTACCTGGTAGGCGGTGGTCACACGATGGATCGGGAGACACTGGGGCAGCGCATCCGCGCCCTGCGGATCCGGCAGGGCGTGAGCCAGGCGCAGCTCGCCTTCCCCGAACTGTCCGACAGCTACATCTCGCTGATCGAGAGCGACAAGCGGGTGCCGGCCCCGAGCGTGGTGGAGCTGCTGGCCGCGAAGCTGAACTGCTCGGCGACCTACCTCGTCAGCGGCGTCAGCGAGGACGTCGTGGACGAGCTGCGCGTCACCCTCGACTACGCCGAGATCGCGCTCAGCAACGGCGCGGCGGCCGAGGCGCGGGCCCGGTTCGCCGAGGTCCTCGCGAGCGCGGACGCGGTCGCGCTGCCCGACATGCTGCACCAGGCGCGCTGGGGGCACGCGCTCGCGCTGGAGGCCGCGGGCGAGCTGGAGGGGGCGATCGCCGAGCTGACCGCGCTGACCGAGGAGGCCTCCGCCGAGGCCGACCTCGACCACTGGGCGAAGGTGCACGTCGCGCTGAGCCGCTGCCTGCGCGAGCGCGGCGACGTCAGCGCCGGCGTCGAGGCGGCCGAGCGCGCGCTGCGGCACCTCATCGCCACCGGCGCCGACTCGACCGACGCGGCCGTGCTCCTCGGCGCGGCGCTGCTCGCCGCGTTCATCGAGCGCGGCGACCTCGTCCGGGCCCGCCAGCTCGCCGCCCAGCTCGTCGAGCGGGCCGAGCGGATCGGCAGCCCCCGGGCGCGGATGGTCGCCTGCTGGGAGGCCGCCTACGTCGCCGAGATCCGCGGCGAGTACGAGGAGGGCGTCACGCTCGCCGAGCGGGCC
Organism: Actinomadura bangladeshensis; assembly: GCF_004348335.1. GTDB lineage: Bacteria > Actinomycetota > Actinomycetes > Streptosporangiales > Streptosporangiaceae > Spirillospora > Spirillospora bangladeshensis. The sequence goes on from NZ_SMJW01000029.1 coordinate 8,058, forward strand.
CTGATGCTGGCCGGCGACGGCGAGGACCCCCGCGACCTGAACCGGCTCCGCGTGATCTACGCCGGGCTGCTGCTGCGCGCCCGCCCCGACCAGGCCGCCCGCGCCCGCGAACTGCTGGCCCGGGTGCGCGGCGAGATCAGCGCCAGCTCGTCCGGGGAGATCGACGTCGCCTGGTGCCTGACCGAGCTGGCCCGTGCGGAGACCGCGCTCGGCCGTCCCGCCGAGGCGGTGGCGCTCGCCGAGGAGGCCCTCGACCTGCTCGGGGACGCCCCGCGCCGGGCCACCGCCGGGGCGCTGACCGTGCTCGGCGAGGCGTCGGTGCGGCTCGGCCGCCGCGACCGGGCCGTCGAGGTGCTGACCCGCGCCGCGACCTGCCTGGAGCAGATGGAGTCCTCCCGCGAGGCCGCGCAGGCGTGGTTCGACCTCGCCGAGGTCCTGTCCGAGGCCGGCACCGCCGAGGAGCCCCGGATGGCCGCCTACCGCCGCGCGCTCACCTGCGTGGGGGTGTAGCCGAACCATCCCGAACCATCTCGGACGGCGCCGCGTCCATAATGCTGCGAATTGTTCGAGGTGGGGGAGTTGCTGGTGTTCGGTGTGGTTCGTCCGTGCAGGCATGTGCTGTGCGGCTCGCTGTTCAAGGACTGGACGGCCCACCTGTGCGGGCTGTGCCTGACGCTGCGGGCCGAGCACGGCCAGGCCGCGCGGCTCGTCACCAACTACGACGGGCTGCTGGTGTCGGTGCTGGTCGAGGCGCAGGCCCCGGAGCTGTCGCCGCGCCGCAAGGCCGGGCCGTGCGCGCTGCGCGGGATGAAGACCGCCGAGGTCGTCACGGCGAAGGCGCAGGGCGCGCAGCTGGCCGCCGCCGCGTCGCTGCTGCTCGCCGCGGGCAAGACGCGCGACCACGTCGCGGACGGCGACGGGCCCTACGCGCGCCGCCTGGTCGCCGCCGCGGCGGGGCGGATGGCCGACCGGTGGGACGCCGCCGGCGGCCGGACGGGCGCCGCGGTCGGCTTCGACCCGTCCGCGCTGCGCGACGCGGTCGCCCGGCAGCCGCTGCTGGAGTCGGCGCCGGGGCTCGGCCTCCTCGACCTGACCGAGCCCACCGAGACGGCCGTCGCCGCCGTGTTCGCGCACACGGCCGTCCTCGCGGGCCTGGAGGGCAACGCGGAGGCGCTCGCCGAGGCCGGCCGCTTCTTCGGCCGCGTCGCCCACCTCGTCGACGCCGTCGAAGACCTCGCGGACGACCGGGAGGCCGGCGCCTACAACCCCCTCCTCGCCACCGGCACCACCCTCGACGAGGCCCGCCGGCACGCGGACGACGCCCTGCACGGGCTCCGCCTCGCCCTCGCCGACCTGGAGCTGGAGCGGCCGCGGCTCGTCCGGGCGCTGCTGGACCGGGAGGTGGGCCGCTCCGTCGACCGGGTCTTCGCCGATCCGGAGAACCAGTCCAGGCACGGCCCCCGGCCGCCGCGCCCCGGCTGGCCGATCCCGTGTTTCACCGGGGCGGCCGTGTGCGTGACCTGCGGCGTCTTCCAGCCCGAGTGGAGCGATCACCACGGCGACTCGTGCGGCGACCGCTGCTGGTGCACCCGGCACTGCGACGCCTGCGACGGAAGCTGCTGCGACTGCTGCGAGTGCTGTGACTGCGATTGCGACTGCGACTGCTGCGACGGCTGCTGCTGCGACTGCAGCTGACCGCGCTCCCTCCTGGAACGTGGTAGCGCACGACCCGGAACGTGCCATGGCGACCGGCTCAGTAAGGTGGACGCAGCCCTTCAACTCACTACAGAACCCGGCCCTCCATGAACATCCGCAAGCCCCGCCGGGCCGTGCGGCGCCTCGGCGTCGTCGCGGCCCTCGCCCTCGCCCTCGGCACCGTGACCGCCACCCCCGCGCTCGCGCACACCCGGCTCCTCGACAGCACGCCCGGCAAGGGCGCGTCCGCCGAGTCGGTCACCGAGATCAAGCTGGTCTTCAGCGACAAGATCAGCCTGGCGAAGGTGGTCGTCACCGACGCGCAGAAGAAGACCTACCAGTCGGGTGAGGCGGAACGCTCCGGCACGACGGTGACGCAGAAACTGGCGGGGCCGCTGCCCGCCGGGTCCTACACCGTGGCCTACCGGGTCGTCGGCGAGGACGGGCACCCGATCGAGAACGCCGACCTGACGTTCACCGCGACCGGGGGCGAGGCCGCGGCGCCCGCGCCGTCTGCGGGCGCGGTCGGCGCCGAGGAGCAGGCGGGCACGGCGGCCACCACCGACGAGCAGCCGCTCAAGGCCGACCAGGAGGCCGCCGAGAAGAAGGACTCCGGCTCCGGGAAGATCCTCTGGACGCTGATCGTCGCCGGCCTCATGGTCGGCATCGGGATCGGGGCGGGCATCGTGTTCCGCGCCCAGCGCAAGCAGCGGGCGGCAAGCGGACGTGAATAAGGGCAGCCTGGTCGTCTGGCGGGCCGCCGCGGTCGCGGTGGCCGCGGCCGGGGCCGGCCTCGTCGCCGCCCTGGTCCTCGGCGGCTCGGTCACCGAGAAGGTCATCCCCGGCCTCGGTGACGCCGGCGCGCTGACCCGGTGGGGGCTGCCGGCCGCCCGCATGGCGATGGACCTGCTGTCCGCGCTGACCGTCGGCGCCCTGCTCGCCGCCGCCGCGTTCCTGCCCGCCGAGGGCGGGCGGGGTGCGTCGCGGCTGTCCAAGGACGCGATCGGCTACCTGAGCGTGGCGTCCTGGACCGCCGCCGGATGGGCCGCCGCCGCGGCCGCCACCCTCGTCTTCACCGTCGCCGACGTCCTCGGCCGGCCGGTCGGGGAGGTCCTCACCGGCAGCGAGCTGAGCAGCTATGTCGGCTCGCTGCCGCAGGGCACCGCCCTCATGATCGTGGTCCTGCTGGCCGTGGTCGTGGCGCTGCTGGCGCGCACCACGACCACGCCCGGCGCCGCCTTCGGGCTGCTCGCGATGGCCGCGATCGCGCTGTTCCCCGCGCCGCTGACCGGTCACTCGGCCTCGGCCGCCAACCACGCCACCGCGACGACCGGCGTCGCGCTGCACGTCGCCGCGGTCGCGCCGTGGGTCGGCGGGCTCGCCATCGTCGGCGCGCACGCGCTGCTGCGCCGCGACGGGCTCGCGGTCATGGCGGACCGGTTCAGCCGGATGGCCCTCTGGTGCTACATCACCGTCGGCGTCAGCGGCCTGGTGAACGTCATCGCCCGGCTGCCCGACCCCGCCGAGCTGGTGACCACGAACTACGGGCGGCTCGCCCTCGGCAAGATCATCGCGTTCGCGGTGCTCGGCTGGTTCGGCTGGTGGCACCGGGAGCGGACGCTGCCCGCCCTGCACGACCGCAAGCCCCGCGCCTTCGCCCGGTTCGCCACCGTCGAGGCGGCGGTGATGGCGGCCACCATGGGCCTCGCCGTCGCGCTGGCGCGCACCGCGCCGCCCCCGCCGACCGAGCCGGAGTCCGCGGTCAAGTCGCTGCTCGGCTACGACATGCCGCCCGAGGTCACCCCGGTGCGGCTGCTGACGCTGTGGCAGTTCGACCTGTTCTTCGCCGCCCTCGTCGCCGTCCTCGGCGGCCTCTACCTCGGCGCCGTCGTCCGGCTGCGGCGGCGCGGCGACTCCTGGCCGGCGGGCCGCACCGCCGCCTGGCTCCTCGGGCTGGTCAGCATCATCGCCGTCACGCAGACCGGCGTCGCCAAGTACGCGCCGATCCTGTTCAGCGTGCACATGGCGCAGCACATGGTGCTGAACATGCTGACGCCGATCCTCCTCGTCGTCGGCGCGCCGGTGACGCTGGCGCTGCGCGCGCTGAAGCCCGCCCGGGTGCGCGGCGACCGCGGCCCGCGCGAGTGGCTGACCGCGCTGCTGCACAGCCGCTACCTGCGGGTGATCGCGCATCCCGGGGTGGCCACGGTCATCTTCGTGGTGAGCCTGTTCGCGCTGTACTTCACGCCGCTGTTCGAGGCGGCGATGCGCAACCACCTCGGCCACATCGCGATGATGGTGCACTTCCTCGCGGCCGGGTCGCTGTTCTTCTGGGTGCTGCTCGGCGTCGACCCGGCGCCGCGGAAGCTGCCCTACCCCGCCCGGCTCATCCTGCTGTTCGTGACGATGCCGTTCCACGCGTTCTTCGGCATCGCCGTGATGAGCATGAGCCAGGCGCTGGCGCGCGGCTGGTACGCGGCCGTCGACCCGCCGTGGGGCACCACCGTCCTGCACGACCAGCACACCGGCGGCGCGATCGCCTGGGCGTTCGGCGAGATCCCGACGTTCATCGTCCTGATCGTGATGGCGTGCCAGTGGTACGCCGACGACCAGCGGCAGGCGCGGCGCTCGGACCGCAAGGCCGACCGCGCCGCCAGGCCGGGCGGCCGCCCCGAGGACGACGAACTGGCCGCCTACAACGCCCGCCTCGCCAAACTGGCCCAGCTGGACAGGGCCGCCGAAGAACAGGGCAAGGCGTAGGACCGCACTCCCTCTCACGGGGGAGGGGCATGGAGGAGCGGTCTGCCAGGATCGGGGGTGTGGTTCGTGTGCTGCGGCCGCTGATCGAGCGGACGACCTGGCAGCGCTGGTCGCACCTCGTGGTGGGCGGCGCGCTGCTGATGCCGTACTGGTTCCTGGCGATGAGCCTCTCCCCGCTGCTGCCGATCGGCAACACCGTGGTGGCGGTCGTGCTGATGCTGCTCGTGCTGCCGGCGGCGGCGACGTTCGTCACCGGGCTCGTGCCGACGGTGCGGCTGCTGGAGGCGTCCCTCGCCAGGGAACTGCTCAAGGGGCCCGCCGCGGCGCTCGTGCCGGGGTCGGCGCGCTCGTGGGAGAGCCGGCTCCGCGCCGCGGCGTGGTTCAGCCTGCATCTCGGCGCCGGCGTGGTGGTCAGCGGGCTCAGCCTGGCGGTGCCGCCGTTCGCGGTCGTGATGACCCTGGCGCCGGTGGTGGCCTGGGACACCCAGTTCCTGGAGGTCTGGGGGTGGCAGGACGACTGGCAGCAGTGGACGGCGCCGGCGATCGGGCTGGCGGCGCTGGCCGTGCTGCTCGCGCTGATCGTGGCCGCGGGCACGCTGCTGTCCGGGCTCGCGCCGTGGTTCCTCGGCCCGTCCGCCGCCGAGAAGCTCGCCGCCGCCGAGGACAGGGCGGTGAAGCTGGCCGAGCGCAACCGGCTGGCCAGGGAGCTGCACGACTCGGTGGGCCACGCGCTCAGCGTGGTGACGCTGCAGGCGGGTGCCGCCGGGCGGGTCCTGGACGCCGACCCGGCGTTCGCCCGGGAGGCGCTCGGCGCGATCGAGGAGTCGGCCCGCGCCGCGCTGGAGGACCTCGACCACGTGCTGGGGCTGCTGCGGGAGGACGCGTCCCGCCCCGCGCCGCAGGCCACGCTGAAGGACCTCGGGCGGCTGCTGGAGCAGACCCGGCTCGCGGGCGTGAAACTCGACGCGGAGGTGGCGGCGGAGGTGGAGCAGGTTCCGGCGGCCGTGTCGCGGGAGGCGTACCGGATCGTCCAGGAGGGGCTGACGAACGCGCTGCGGCACGCCGGGAAGGTCCCGGTGCGGCTGCGGCTCGGCATCGCGGGAGACAGGTTGGAGATGGAGATGAGCAACCCGCTCGGCGCGTACCGGGGCGACGGCGCCGACCACGGCGGCGGCCGCGGCCTCGCCGGGGTCCGCGAGCGCGTCACCGTGCTGCGCGGCGACATGGCCGCGGGGGCCGACGGGGACGCCTGGCGGTTCCGCGTCTCACTGCCGCTAAGGTCCGGGACATGACGATCAAGGTGCTGCTGGTCGACGACGAGCGGCTGATCCGCGCGGGCCTCGCCGCCATCATCGGCGCCGAGGACGACCTGGCCGTGGCCGGCGAGGCGGCCGACGGCTCCGAGGTGCCGGACGCGGTGCGGCGGCTGCGCCCCGACGTGGTCCTCATGGACGTCCGGATGCCGCGGCTCGACGGCATCCAGGCGACCCGCCGCATCCTGGAGACCGTGCCGGAGCCGCCGCGGATCATCGTCGTCACCACGTTCGAGAACGACGAGTACGTCTACGACGCGCTGAAGGCCGGCGCGCACGGCTTCCTGCTCAAGCGGACGCGGCCCGAGGAGATCCTGCGGGCGATCCGGATGGTCGCGCACGGCGACAGCCTGCTGTTCCCGGCGGCGATCCGGGAACTGGCCGCGCGGCACGGCGGCTCCGCCGGGGGCGGCGGCGCCGGCTGGCACGCGCAGCTCACCGAGCGGGAGGGGGACGTCCTGCGGCTGATGGCCAAGGGCCGCTCCAACGCCGAGATCGCCGGGGACCTGTTCGTGAGCCCGCAGACGGTGAAGACGCACGTCGGCAACATCCTCGCCAAGCTGCAGGCCCGCGACCGGACCCAGGCCGTGATCCTCGCCTACGAGACGTCCTTCATCACGCCCGGCTGAGCTGCCAGGGTGGGGGCATGAGGGACTTCCGCTTCGGGTTCAACTTCTTCGACATCGCCTCCCGCGAGGACTTCACCGAGCGGTGCCGGCGCGGCGAGCGGTACGGCTACGACATCGCGCTCGTGCCCGACCACCTCGGCGCCCCGGCGCCGTTCCCGACGATGGTCGCCGCCGCGGACGCGACCGAGCGGCTGCGCGTCGGCACGCTCGTGCTGAACGCCGGGTTCTGGAACGCGCACCTGCTGGCCCGCGAGGTCGCCACCGCCGACCGGCTCACCGGCGGGCGGGTGGAGCTGGGGCTCGGCGCCGGGCACATGAAGTGGGAGTTCGACGCGGCCGGGATCGCGTGGGAGCCGTTCGGCGCGCGGGCGGAGCGGATGGCCCGGCTGATCGAGGAGCTGGGCGGGCTGTTCGGCGGCGACGGCTACGAGCGGCACCGGCCGGTGGCCGAGCACTTCGGGCTGGCGCCGCTGGAGCCCGTGCAGCGCGGCGGGTTCGGCGGGTCCGGGCCGCCGCTGCTCGTCGGCGGCACCGGCGACACGGTGCTGCGGGCCGCCGCCCGGTACGCCGACATCGTCGGGATCGCGGGGGCGTACCAGGTGAAGGGCGAGGAGCCGGGGACGTTCCGGCTGGGCACCGCCGCGGAGGCGGAGGAGCGGGTCCGGTTCGTCCGCGAGCACGCGGGGGAGCGGGCCGCCGGCATCGAGTGGAACGTCCTGGTCCAGCACGTCCAGGTGACCCCGGACCGGCGCGCCGAGGCCGAGCGGATCCGGGCCGAGCGGCTGCCGTACCTGACCGCCGAGGAGATCCTCGACACCCCGTTCGTGCTGCTCGGCACGGAGGCGCAGATCGCCGAGCAGCTCCGGGAGCGGCGCGAGCGCTTCGGGTTCTCCAACGTCACCGTGCACGCGCCGTTCCTGGACGTCCTCGGCCCCGTGATCGCGCAGGTCTAGGCGGCCCCATCGGGCGGGGCTTACACCTGGTTTACCTGCCGGTAGCTACAAAAGAGACATAAGAGACATGGCTGACCGATCGGGGGATCATGGACGCCGTTACCCTGTCCGAGCTGCGCAAGCCGCGCGCCTATCCGGCGGTGTCGGTGCTGATGCCGACGCACCGGTCCGTCCCGGACAACCGCCAGGATCCCATCCGGCTGCGCAACCTCCTGTCCGAGGTGCGGCGCCGGCTGCACGACGACGCCCGGGTCGCGCCGGACGCCGCCGAGCACGTGCTGCGCGGGCTGGAGCGCGCCGCGGACGAGGTCGACCTGCGGCACGCCTCCGACGGCCTCGTGCTGTTCGCCGCGCCGGACGGCGAGCACCACGCGTTCGCGATCGGCCAGCCGGTGGACGAGCGGGTCGTCGTGGACACCGGGTTCGCGACCCGCGACCTCGTCGCCGCCTACACCCGCACCCCGCGCTACTGGCTGCTGTCGCTGTCGGACCAGCGGGCGCGGCTGTGGGACGGCCACGGCGAGGAGCTGGCCGAGCGCGCCGCCGCCGGGTTCCCGATCGCGCCGGAGCCGATCGACGAGGCCGGTTCCGGGCGGCAGGCGCGGCGCGCCGCGCAGGGCGGCGACGGCGAGCGGCAGCGCCAGGTCATGCGGGACGTGGTGGCCGCACTCGACCGGGTCCTCGCCCGCGACCGCCGCCCGCTGATCGTCGCCGGCGTCACCCGCCACCAGGCGTTCTTCGACGAGGTGGCCGGGCCGCACATCACGGTGGCGGGCCGCGTCGACGGCAGCTTCGAGGGCGCCTCGCCGAGCGCGCTCGCCGAGGGGGCCCGCCCGGCGCTCGCCGCCTACGAGGACCTCCGCGAGGTCGGCGTGCTCGCCGAACTGGAGGCCGCGCGCAGCATCCAGCGCTACGCGGGCGGCCTCTGCGAGGTCACGCCGCTGGTCGAGGAGGGCCGCGGCGAGCACCTGGTCGTCGAGCGCGGCTACTACGCGCCCGCGGTGAAGTCGCACGGCGAACTCGTCCCGGTGGACGGCATGCCGGGCGTCCTCAAGGGCGCCGACGTCGTCGACGACGCCGTGGACGACGTCATCGAGACGGCGCTGGAGTACGGCGGCGAGGTCACCTTCGTCTCCGACGGCTTCCTCGTCGACCACGGCCGCATCGCCCTCGTCACCCGCTACTGAGTCACCCGCCACCGCGCCCGCCACCGCGCCCGCCACCGAGCCGCCCGCTACCGAGCCGCCGCGCAGGCCGGGTCGTGCCAGGCCGCCCAGCCGGGCCGCGCGTGCACCCGCCAGCCCGCCGGGTGGGCGGGCCATGACGCCTCCGGGGACGTCCCGTCCGGCACCGGCACCACGACCGTGCACACGCCGGGCGCGGGCGGGCGGCCGTCGCGGACGTCGATCCGGCCGATCCGCGTCCACCACACCGGGTACATGAGCTTGGTCCGGGTCGCCCAGCCGAGCGAGACGTCTGCGACGACCCCGCCCGCCGCCGGGCCGGGCAGCGGCGGGACGGGCCGGACGCGCTCGCGCGACGGCGTCATGACGAAGGTCATCGCGGCCAGGTTCACCCCGGCCAGGGCGATGGCGGCGAGGGGCGCGCGGTCCACCCGCGAGAACAGCAGCAGCGCGCCGAGCAGTGCGGTCGCGGCGAGCGTCGCCTCCGGCAGGTGCAGTGCGGTGCGGTCGCCGGTCAGGAACATGATCTCGGGGAAGTCGAACGCGATGAACACGTGGGTGCGCAGCCGCTCGCCCGCGTAGCCGGTCACCCAGAGCCCGGTCCCGGCCAGGACGAGGACGGACGACGCCGCCGCCCCGAGCGCCGTCCGCGCGCCCGCGCGCAGCAGGACCGCCGCCCCGGCCAGCGCGTAGACGAGGGCGAGGCACGACAGGTACCGGCCGTAGGCGAAGTTGCCGACCCGGTGCTCGTCCGGCAGTGCCGCCGACGACGCGTACGCGATCCCGCACGTCGCGGTCAGCAGCACGGCCGCCATGAACCGGTCGGCGGCCGGGGCCCGGCGCCGCGCCAGCGCCGCCGCGACCGCCGCCAGCCCGGCGCCGGCCAGCCCCCACGTCGAGGCCACCAGGTACCAGAGCTGCCCGGCGGCCCCCGACAGCGCCCATCCCTGCCCGGCCACCGTGCCGAGCCTGGACTCCAGGATCCCGGCGAGGTCGCGCACGCCCCCGGGGTACAGCGCGTCCATGATCCGCGCGTTCAGCATCGAACCCGCCGCGTATCCGGCGAGGGCCGCACCTCCCGCGATCAGGCCCGCGCGCCGCCGCAGCGGGTGCAGCGCGAGGACGGCGAGCGCCAGCGCGTGGACGGCGAGCAGGACGGTTCCGCGCGTGTGCACGGCCGCCGCGTAGGACGCGACCGCGCTCGCGAGGACCGCGTCGCCCGCCCGGCCGCTCCGGGCGAAGCGGTCGAGGCTCAGCAGCCATCCGACGACGAGCGCTGGCAGGACGGCGTCCGCGAGCGCGAACGCGCCGAAGAACGTCGTGGCCGGCAGCAGCGCCGCCGCGAACGCCAGTGGCAGCGCGGTCCGGCGGCCGAGCCCGAACCGCCGCGCCGCCGCGTACCCGAGCGGGAACAGCGCGGCGCCCGCCAGCGCGTTGATCACCATGACGGCGGCGTAGACCGCTGCCGGATCGCTGGTGAACCAGTGCACGGGGGCGAGCAGCAGCGGATATCCGCCCTGGTAGAAGGTGTTCCCGGACAGGTCGGCGCCCGGCCCGCCGGCCAGCCGGCGGGCCGCGATCAGGTAGCCGGTCTCGTCCGGGTCCGCGGCCGGTCCGGTCCGGGTGCGGGCGAGCCACAGGCGCAGCGCCACCTGCGCGAGCACCCCGGCGGCGAGCAGCCAGCCGAGCGCGCGCCGGCGGTCCGCGCTCGGGGGAGCGGCCGGCGCGTGGGGACGTGCCGGGATGATCACGAGAGCCATGGGGCCCACCGTCCCCGTGCGGTGTCATCGTCCGGTGCGGGAAGTGTCCGGATTTCGTGACACAGCCCGGAGCTTGATCACAAATATCCGATAATGACCTGGTGGCGAGCATTCTCTTCGTGGAGGACGACCCCTCCGCCCGCGCGGCGCTGGAGCTGGCGCTGACCCGCCAGGGGCACGGGGTGACGTCCCGGGCCACCGGCGAGGACGGCCTGGCGGCGCTGCGCGCGCGGCGCCCCGAGATCGCGCTTCTGGACGTGATGCTGCCGGGCATCGACGGGATCGAGGTGTGCCGGCGCATCCGCCGCGAGGACTCGCTGCCGGTGATCCTGCTCACCGCGCGCGGCGACGACCTCGACATCGTCCTCGGCCTGGAGGCCGGTGCCGACGACTACGTGGTGAAACCGGTCGAGCCCCGGGTGCTGGACGCCCGCATCCGGGCCGTGCTGCGTCGCGCGGACCAGACGCGCACCGACCGCTCCGTCTACGGCGACCTGGTCATCGACCGGTTGTCGCTGAAGGTGACCAAGGCCGGCACCGACCTGCGCCTCACCCCGACCGAGCTGCGGCTGCTGCTGGAGCTGACGCGGCGCCCCGGGCGGGTCCTCACCCGCCGGCACCTGCTCGCCGAGGTATGGGAGCACACCTATCCGGGCGACTCCCGGCTCGTGGACGCGTGCGTGCAGCGCGTCCGCGCCAAGATCGAGGACGAGCCGGCCGAGCCGCGGCTGATCGAGACCGTCCGGGGGTTCGGCTACCGGTTCACCGCGCCGTGACGGGCCGGCGCCGGTTCACCGGCCTGCGGATGCGGCTCGCGGCGGCGTTCACGGCGGTCGCGCTGCTGGCGTCGGTGCTCGCGTCCGGGATCTCCTACGTGCTGATGCGGCGGGTGATGCTGCAGCGCGCCCAGGACGCGGTGCTGACCGACGTGCGCACCACGCTCGCCCAGCGCGTCCCCCAGCGCCTCCCACCGGAGGTCCAGGACACCCTCGGCGCGGACATGGCGATCGCGCTCGCCGCCGAGGGCCGCGAGGCGGTATGGGTGCCGGTGCCGCTGGACGGCACCGTCCCGCGGCCGGATCCCGACCTGCTGGACGTCCCCGTGAGCGAGGAGTTCGCGCGGCGCGCCATGCGGGGGATGGTCTTCCAGCGCATCGTCCGCAAGGACCGGGCGGACCGGAGCCATCCCTATCTCCTGATCGGTACGCGCGTCACCGGCTACGAGACGACGGCGGACGAGCCGTGGCGCACCACCCCGCCGATGGTCTTCGTCTCGGCGAGCCTCGCGCGGGAGGAGGCCGACCTGCGCTCGTTCACCCGGGTGCTGTCGGTCGCCGACGTGCTCGCGCTGGCGGCGGCGCTGCTGCTCGCGCTGCTGGCCACCCGCGGCGTGCTGCGGCCGGTGCGCCGCCTCGCCGCGGCCGCCGGCGCCCTCGGCGCGGGCGAGCTCGGGACGCGGGTCCAGGTGCGCGGCCGGGACGAGCTGGCCGACCTCGCGCGGACGTTCAACGGCACCGCGGCGGCCCTGGAGCGGACGGTCACCGAGCTGCGCGCGATGGAGGCGGCGTCCCGCCGGTTCGTCGCGGACGTCTCGCACGAGCTGCGCACCCCGCTCACCTCGATGATCGCGATGACCGGCGTGCTGGCCGAGGAGGAGGCGGACGGCCCGGACGGCGGCGCGGCGCGGCTCGTCGCGGCGGAGACCCGTCGGCTCGGCCTGCTGATCGAGAACCTGGTCGAGATCAGCCGGTTCGACGCGGGCGCCGCCGCGCTCGTCCTCGACGACGTCGACCTCGCGGACGCGGTCGCCGGCACGCTGGCGGCGCGCGGCCTGGCCGGCGGGGTCGCGGTGGAGGGGCCGGACGGCCTGCTCGTCCGGTGCGACCCGCGCCGGCTCGACGTCATCGTGGCGAACCTCGTCGGCAACGCGGTCCGGCACGGCGGCCCGCCCGTCACGCTGCGCTTCGGCCCGGCGTGCCGGGCGGGCGAGCGGGGCGTGGAGATCGCCGTCGCCGACCGCGGACCGGGCGTGCCGGAGGAGCTGCTGGGCGCGGTCTTCGACCGGTTCGTCAAGGCGGAGGCGGCCCGGTCCCGCAGTGACGGCAGCGGACTCGGGCTGTCGATCGCCAGGGAGAACGCGGTCCTGCACGGCGGGACGCTGGAGGCGGCCAACGGCCCGGACGGCGGCGCGGTGTTCACGCTGTGGCTGCCCGCCGGGCCCGACGGCGCGGAGGCGGTCGATGAGTAGGCGCCGTTCCGGGACCGCCGTGGCGGCTTTCGCGCTCGCGGCCGTGCTCGCGGCCGCGGGCTGCGGCGTGCGGCCCACCGGGATCCTCAGCGCGGGAAGCCACCCGGTCGCGGACGGCCAGGCGCCCACCATGACGCTCTACCTGGTGCGCGGGAAGCGGCTGGCGCGGGTCGCCCGCCCGGGGCTGGCCGGCCATCCGTATCTGCCGCTGGCCCAGCTCGGCCTGCCGGTCACCGCGGACGAGCGCCGCAGGGGCCTGCACAGCGAGATCGACGACTCCTCCGCCGTGACGGTGTACGAGGTGCGGCGCGGCGTCGTGGGCGTCCAGCTGCCGGGCCTCCGGTTCGCCGGCGGCCGGGCCGAACCGGGAGGCGAGTGGTCCCGCACGGCGCTGGCGCAGGTGGTGTGCACCGCGGAGGCGATCCCCGGCGTGTCCGCCGTCCTGGTCTCGAACGCGTTCGAGGAGGGGGAGTCGCAGACGATGCGCTGCGACCGGTTCGCCGACCTGCTCGAATGATCAGTTCCTGGTCAGCCACTGGGCGGTGACGTCGCCGAGGACCGACCGGACGGCGAGGATCGCGATGCCGAGGGTCAGGACGGGCATCACGACCCAGCGCTCCACCTTGCCGTCCGTCCTCGGGACGATCGGGACGTCGATCCGCCAGGGCAGCGGCCAGAACACCGGACAGCCCCGCGGTGTCAGGCAGTCTCCGGCGACGTGCGCCAGGCAGCCGAGTGTGACGGCGAACCCGACGAAGCTCATATCGATCTTGTGCATGAGCCAGACGGCGACGAGGGCGAGCGCGCAGTCGGCGAGCGCCGACTGGGGCTCCTTGCCCTCGAAGTCCAGCCCGACGCCGCGCAGCCCGAGTCCGACGATCATGAACAGGCAGGCCCACCAGGCGTAGACGTAGTGGGTCGCGAGGGTGTCCATCGCCCAGCCGATGCCGACCGCGAACAGGATCGAGTGGGTCGCGTGCCGGTGCCCGCCGGACAGCTTCCCGATCCACTTGCACATGTGGTGGGTGATGGGGCCGAACGTGTTGGCGATGCGGCCGTTGTGGTGGTCGATGTCCGGCAGGATGGCCGCGCCCGCGCAGACCACGGCGCCCGCGGCGACCTGCTCCACCGACAGCGAGACCGCATGGTCGCCGAGCAGCCGTTCGTAGCCGAGCACCGGGACGGCGGCCAGCCACGCCAGCGCGCCGCTCAGGGCGTGCGTCTTGCCCATCATGTGCCGTTCCCCCGCCTTTCAGAGCGCCCGCCGCCCGTACTCAGGGCGGGACTCTAACCCGCGCATGATCGGTTTCTGTGGCGACGCGCCGAAGCGGGTGCAACGTCCCTTTGATGCGGGGGAGCGCGGTCCGGTTCCGCCGTCAGGCGTGCGCCTCGCGGGCGGACAGGACGGCCCCGACGTTCTCCTCCGCCCAGTCGGCGACGGCCTTGATCGGCGTCTGCAGCGACAGGCCGAGCGGGGTGAGGGCGTACTCGACCCGGGGCGGCACCTCGGCGTAGACCGTCCGGACGAGGAGCCCGTCGCGCTCCATCGCGCGCAGGGTCTGCGTGAGCACCTTGGGGGTCACTCCGCCGATCGTGTCGCGGAGCTGGGTGAACCGGCGCGGGCCGCCGGTCAGGCTGAGCACGACCAGCACCGACCACTTGTCGCCGATGCGGTCGAGGATCAGCCGGGTCGGGCAGTCGGGGTCGAACGCGTCGCCTCTCATAGTTCCCAAAGGGTACCAATGGCACGTTGAAGTAACCAGTATCCGATGGATACCGTCGAAAGAACGACGTTCGAGGAGGTCACGTGAAGATCCTGCTGATCGGTGCGACCGGGATGGTCGGGAGCCGCGTCGCGGACGAGGCCCGCCGCCGCGGCCACGAGGTCACCGGCGTCACCCGCAGCGGCGGCGCGGGGACGGCGAAGGCCGAGGCGGGCGACGCCGCCGCGATCGCCGGGCTCGCCGCCGGGCACGACGCCGCGGTGCTGTCGGTCCCGCCGCCCCGCGACGGGTCGGAGACGACCGGCCCGCTGCTCGCCACCACGCGCGGCGTGCTCGACGGGCTGCGGCGGGCCGGCGTCCGCCGGCTGATCGTGGTGGGCGGCGCCGGCAGCCTGGAGGCCGCGCCCGGCGTCCGCCTCGTGGACACCCCCGAGTTCCCCGAGATGTACAAGGCCGAGGCGCTCGCGGCGGCGGAGCAGCTCGGCGTCATCCGGGCCGAGGCCGGCGACCTCGACTGGACCTACATCTCGCCCGCCGCCGTCATCCAGCCGGGCGAGCGCACCGGCGCGTTCCGGCTGGGCGGCGACCAGTTGCTCACCGACGCCGAGGGCAACAGCGCCATCAGCGCCGAGGACTACGCGATCGCGCTGATCGACGAGCTGGAGAAGGGGAACGCCGTCCAACGCCGCATCACCGTGGCCTACTGAGGCGGGGCCTGCCGAGACCCGCCTACGGGGACGAAGCGCCAGGCGCCGGACTCCTCGCCCGGCTCGTACGGGGAGTCCAGGCGCTTGGCGAGGACGCCCGGCAGGCGCTGGTCGCGGGCCGCGTCCCGGACGGCGTCGCCGTCACCCGGGAACCAGGGGGCCGTCTGCCACATCGGCCCCGACAGCCCGAGCCCGTCGAGCCGCACGCGCCGCTCCCGGTACGGGACGTCCAGCAGCGGATGCCCGTCCAGATGGAGCAGGTCGTAGATCATGTACGTCTCGCGGCCGTCCAGGACGGCCAGCTCGCCGTCCAGCACCGTCCGCCGGGCGCCGAGTTCGGCGCCGAGCCGGGAGCCGAGCCCGCCGGGCCCGTCCACGGCGCGGCCCCGGCCGTCGGTGAACCGGGTCCGGCCGCCCTCGACGTAGGCGGCCGTCCGCCGGCCGCCCCAGGCGAACTCGAACGCCCAGCCCTCCTGGTCGCGGGGGAGGCGCGCCTTCTCGGCCGGGCGCATCGGGAGCACCGACTCGGGCAGCGGCTCGGCGTCCGGGTCGGCCGGCGGGTCCATCCGGTGGATCATCCAGTTCCTGCCGCGCGTCCGGAACAGCGCGTACCGGCCGGACACCCGCGAGCCGTGGACGACGATCTTCACCTCGCGCTCGGACCACTTCTCGGTCTCGTACGTCCCGCGATCCCAGACGGTCATCTGCCCGGCGCCGTACTCACCGTGCGGGATCTCGCCCTCGAACGCCGCGTACTCCAGCGGATGGTCCTCGGTGCGCACGGCCAGATGGTTCGTCTCCGGGCTCCACGGCAGGCCCTTCGGGACCGCCCACGACACCAGCACACCGTCGCGTTCGAGGCGCAGGTCCCAGTGCAGGCTGGTCGCGTGGTGCTCCTGGACGACGAACGTGTCGTCGTTCCCCTGCGGCAGGGCCTTCTCCCGCGGGACGGGCTCCGGCGTCCTCCCCGGATCGCGCCTGCCCCGGTACTCCGCCAGCCGGTCGCCGCCGTTCTTCCGCTTCTTGGGGGCCACGCACGGTGCATACCCGAGATCAGCGGATGAAGACGGCGTAGTCGGCGAGGTCGCTCGTCAGCGACGGCGGCAGCCCCGCCACGGCCGACAGCTCCTCGGCGGACATGAACCCGCCCGCCTCCTCCCGGACCCGCTCGATCTTCCCCGCCAGCTCCGGGGTGATGCCGGGCAGCAGCGTCAGCGCCTCCGCCGGGGCGTGGTTGACGTCGACGAGCCCGCCGTCGTTGTACTGGCGCGGCAGGTCGGGACGCCCGATCCGCAGCTCCCTGGCGAGGCCCGGGTCGGCCGCGGCCAGCTCACGCGCCTTCTCCCGCAGCAGCCGCCGCCGCTTGACCCGCTCGACCACGGCCTCGTTGTCGACCGCCGACAGCCCGTGCGGGTCGAACACCCGGCGCCGGATCAGGAACGCGTGCCCGCAGCCGACCACCGCGAGGACGAACAGCAGGACGCCGACCGTCCGCTCGGTGCCGTCGTCCTTGCCGATGCCGGGGAGCAGGAACATCGCCGCCGCGAACACGCCCAGGTACGCGGCCGCCGACACCATGAGGTGCACGCTGCGCCGCCACAGCGCCGCCGCCGCGAACGTGAACGGCGTCGCGTAGCCGAGGGTCAGGAACGGGAGCGCCGCCCACGTCACGCTCAGCGCGGCCCGCCCCGGCGGCATGCTGTCGGACGGAACCCGCGGCTCATACGGCGCTGGGGCGTTCATCTCTAGAGACTCTCCCGGCCGGTAAGGGGACGAATCGGACCCTAGATCAACAGGACTGTCACGGCAGGGTGAGGATTTCGTGGCCGTCGTCGGTCACCAGCAGCGTGTGCTCGAACTGCGCCGTGCGCCTGCGGTCCTTGGTGACGACCGTCCAGCCGTCCGGCCACATGTCGTAGTCGTGGGAGCCGAGCGTCAGCATCGGCTCGATCGTGAACGTCATCCCCGGCTCGATGATCGTCGTGGCGTTCGGGTCGTCGTAGTGCGGGACGACCAGGCCGGAGTGGAACGTCGTGCCGATCCCGTGCCCGGTGAAGTCGCGGACGACCCCGTACCCGAACCGCTTGGCGTAGGACTCGATGACCCGCCCGATCACGTTCAGCGCGCGTCCCGGCTTGACCGCGCGGATGCCGCGCATGGCCGCCTCGTGGGTGCGCTCCACCAGCAGCCGCGACTCCTCGTCGACGTCGCCGCACAGGAACGTCGCGTCGGTGTCGCCGTGCACGCCGTCGATGTAGGCGGTGATGTCGACGTTGATGATGTCGCCGTCGCGCAGGACCGTGTCGTCCGGGATGCCGTGGCAGATCACCTCGTTGATCGAGGTGCACAGCGACTTGGGGAACCCCCGGTACCCGAGCGTGGACGGGTAGGCCCCGTGGTCGAGCATGTACTCGTGCCCGATCCGGTCGAGCTCGTCGGTGGTGATCCCCGGCCGGACGTGCCGGCCGACCTCCTGCAGCGCCTGCGCCGCGATCTTCCCCGCCACCCGCATCCGCTCGATGATCTCGGGCGTCTTGACGTCGGGCTCCCCGGTCCGCGGCCGCTTCTTCCCCACGTACTCCGGCCGCGGGATGCTCGACGGGACCTTGCGCATCGGTGAAACGTTGCCGGGCCGGAGCAGCTGGGTCGTCATAGTGATGGAGTGTAGTCAGCGGGATCGGGGCAACGAATCCCGTGCGAGCGCGAGCGAGAGGAGCGCCGATGGCGGACGACGACGGCGACTGGTGGTTCTGCCTGAAGCACATGAAGGTCGAGCACGGGGCGGGCTGCCCCGGCAAGGACCGCATGGGCCCGTACGCGTCCGAGGGGGAGGCCGCGAACGCCCTCGCGCTCGCCCGCGAGCGCAACGAGGCGTGGCGCAAGCAGAACGAGGACTAGCCCGATGGCCGGCCGCCTCCCCGCTAGTCGACGACGGGCCCCGACACGGCGTCGAGCAGTTTGGCGAGGCGGTGGCGGAGCCCGCGCGGAGTGCGCGCGGGCTCCTGCCCGGCCGCCGCGCTGACGAGGTGCTGCGCGCCGTCGAACGACATGAGCGCCTCGTCCTTCGGGACGGTCAGCGCCTCGTGGGCGAGGCCCCGCAGCTCCCGGTCGCCGCCCTCCAGCGCCAGGATGGTCGCGCCGGTGCGGCGCGCGTCGTCGACCCGCTCCAGCAGCGGGACGGGCGCGTCCTCCTCGGCGACGACGAACAGCGTCTCGCCGCGCCGCGCCGCCTCCAGCCGCTCCAGCCCGATGCGCAGGTGCGCGGGCGCGTTCGGCGGCGGCGTCCAGCGCACCAGCGTGGGCGCGAGGCCGGGGGCGCCGCCGAGCCGGCTCTCGTCGTCCAGGTGCGCCGCCAGGTGCCACGGGTCGCCGCCGGGCGTGCCGACCAGCAGCAGCCCGCCCGGGGTCCGGGAGGTGGTGCGCAGCGCGCGGCCGAACTCCCCGGTCCGCTCCAGCCAGCCCGTCGTCGACAGGACCTCGCGCAACATGGTGATCTGCTCGGCGTCCACGGGCACCATGGTGCCGCACCGGAACCCCCGATCAGGCCGTTTCCGCCGATACGGGAGCCCGGGGCACCGTCCGCCGGACCGGGTTTGGCAGACTCGGCGCCATGACTGAGCAGCAGCGCAAGACGCCCTACGACCTTCCCGACGTCGACGGCCTGTCGATCGGCATCCTCGGCGGCACCGGCGACCAGGGCAAGGGGCTCGCGCGCCGGTTCGCGCTGGCCGGGCACACGGTGACGATCGGGTCGCGCAAGGCCGAGCGCGCCCAGGCCGCCGCCGACGAGCTGGCCGCCGAGCGGGACGGCCTGCGGATCTCCGGTGCGGAGAACCCGGTCGCCGCCGGGCGGTCGGACGTGGTCGTCGTCGCCGTCCCGTGGGACGGCCACAAGGCCACGCTGGAGTCGCTGCGCGCCGAGCTGGCCGGCAAGATCGTCGTGGACTGCGTGAACCCGCTCGGCTTCGAGAAGGGCAAGGGCGCGTTCGCGCTGCCGGTCGAGGAGGGCAGCGCCGCCGAGCAGGCCGCCGCGGTGCTGGCCGACAGCCGCGTCGTCGCCGCGTTCCACCACGTCTCCGCCAAGCTGCTGCTCGACCCGGGCGTGGACGAGATGGAACTGGACGTCCTCGTCCTCGGCAACGACCGCGAGGCCACCGACCTCGTCCAGTCCCTCGCCGGCCGCATCCCCGGCATGCGCGGCGTCTACGGCGGCCGCCTCCACAACGCCCACCAGGTCGAGGCGTTCACCGCCAACCTCATCTCCATGAACCGCCGCTACAAGGCCCACGCCGGCCTGCGCATCACGGACGTGTGACCGTTTAAGGTCGGTCCGGTGCCGAGCTTGAACGATCCTGAGGCGGCGCGGCGCCCGCTGGTGCTGCTGCCCTCGTCCACGACGGGGCCGCTGCGCGCGGTGGCCAAGCGCGTCGGGATCGCGCTGCTGCTGCTGTTCGCCGTGGTCGCCGCCGTGTACGCCGACCGCGACGGCTACCGCGACAGCGGCGACGGGAGGCTGTCGCTGCTGGACGCCTTCTACTACGCGACGGTCACCGTCTCCACCACCGGCTACGGCGACATCACGCCGGTCGGGGAGGGGGCGCGGTTCGTCAACATCGTCTTCATCACCCCCGTGCGGGTGCTGTTCCTCATCGTCCTCGTGGGCACGACCCTGGAGGTACTGGCGGAACGCACCCGCGAGGACTGGCGCAAGTCACGCTGGAGGGCACGCGTGCGCGACCACATCGTGGTGGCCGGCTACGGCACGAAGGGCCGCAGCGCCATCAAGACCCTGCTGAGCACCGGCGTCGAACGCGACTCCATCGTCGTCGTGGACCCGGACCCGCGCGTGGTCGCCGAGGCGGCGGAGGCCGGGTTCGTCAGCATCGTCGGGGACGCGACGCGCAGCTCGGTGCTCAAGCAGGCGGCGGTGCAGCGGGCCCGGGAGATCGTGGTGGCGAGCGCCCGCGACGACACCGCGGTGCTGATCACCCTCACCGCGCGGCAGCTGAACCCGCACGCCGGGATCCAGGCGTCGGTGCGCGAGTCGGAGAACGCCCCGCTGCTGCGGCAGTCGGGCGCCGACCGCGTGGTGACCTCGTCGGAGGCGGCGGGGCGGCTGCTCGGGATGTCCACCAGCCAGCCGAGCGTCAGCGAGGTCATCGAGGACCTCCTGGAGCAGGGCAGCGGCCTCGACCTGGTGTCGCGCGAGGTGCTCGCGGAGGAGGTCGGCGGGTCGCTCGGCGCGGTGCGCCAGCCGGTGCTCGCGGTCGTCCGGGACGGCCGGACGCTGCCGTTCGACCACCCCGAGTGCACGGTGCTCGAAGCCGGCGACCGGCTGATCGTGGTGCGCTCGTCGCCGCGGCTGCGGGCCGCGTCCAAGGACAAGGACAAGGACGGGGACGGGGCGGGCGCGTCGCGCGCGTCCGGCCGCTGACGCGGGAGGACCCGGCCGCGTCCCCGCGTGCGCGCGGGGTGCGGCCGGGCCTCCGGGCGCGGCTCAGCGGTAGGCGTGCTCGGGCGCGGGGTAGACGCCGCTGACGACCTCGTCGGCGTAGCTGCGCGCGGCGTCGCCGAGCAGGGTGTTCATGTCGGCGAACTTCTTGACGAACTTCGCGGTGTGCGGGGTGAGGCCCGCCATGTCCTGCCAGACGAGGACCTGCGCGTCGGTCCGGTTGCCGCCGCCGATGCCGATCGTCGGGATGGACAGCGACGAGGTGACGCGGGCGGCGAGGTCCTCGGGGACGCATTCGAGGACGACGGAGAACGCGCCGGCGGCCTCCAGGGCCTTCGCGTCGGCCATGAGCTCGTCGCCGTCCTGGCCGCGGCCCTGCACCCGGTAGCCGCCGAAGGCGTTCACCGACTGCGGGGTGAGGCCGAGGTGCCCCATGACCGGGATGCCGGCGGCGACCATCGCCTCGACCTGCGGGATGTTCCGGCGGCCGCCCTCCAGCTTGACGGCGTGCGCGCCGGTCTCCTTCATGAAGCGGGTGGCGGTGGTCAGCGCCTCCGCGACGCCCGTCTGGTACGAGCCGAACGGCAGGTCGGCGACGACCATGGCGCGCTTGGAGCCGCGGACGACGGCCGCGGTCAGCGGGATGAGGTCGTCCACGGTGACGGGGATCGTGGAGTCGTAGCCGTAGACGACCATCGCGGCCGAGTCGCCGACGAGCAGCACGGGGATGCCGGCCTCGTCGAAGATCCGTGCGGTGAGCGCGTCGTACGCGGTGAGCATCGGCCACTTCTCGTGCCGCTCCTTGGCGGCGGCGATGTCGCGTACGGTCACCCTGCGCCCGCTCGTACCGCCGTACAGTGCGGTCGGCTGCGCCGGGGGCATGGCAGAAGAAGACATGCGGGATCCTCCCGTCTTGAGGCGCCACGGTGGCGTACCCAGACAGCTCCGATCGTGCCACTTGGGAAACGATTCGGGAACCCCCGCGATTCCCGATTCCGGACGGCCGGGAACAAGTTCCGAAACGATACGGTTCCGTATCGACATGGACCCCCAGACGATCCGGCGGCGCCGCTGGTACATCCTCGGCGTGCTGACCATGAGCCTGCTGGTGGTGGTGCTCGACAACACCATCCTCAACGTCGCGCTCAAGACCATCGCCGACCCGGAGAAGGGGCTCGGCGCCACGCAGAGCCAGCTCGAGTGGTCGATCAACTCCTACACGCTCGTCTTCGCGGGCCTGCTGTTCACCTTCGGCGTGATCGGCGACCGGATCGGGCGCAAGCGCGTGCTCATCGGCGGCATGGCGGTGTTCGCCCTCGCCTCGCTGGTGTCGGCCTACGCGCAGTCCCCGGACCAGCTCATCTACGCCCGCGCGCTGATGGGCCTCGGCGGCGCCGCGGTCATGCCGCAGACGCTGTCGATCATCACCAACGTCTTCGAGCCGGCCGAGCGCGCCCGCGCCATCGGCATCTGGGCCGGCGCGGTCGGCCTCGGCGTCGCGATCGGCCCGCTCACCGGCGGCCTGCTGCTCGCCCACTTCTGGTGGGGCTCGGTCTTCCTCGTCAACGTTCCGGTCATCGCGGTCGGTGTGACGCTCATGGCGTTCCTCGTGCCCGAGTCGCGCAACCCCGAGCCCGGACGGCTCGACCCGCTCGGCGTCGTGCTGTCGGTCATCGGCCTGGTCGTCCTGTCGTACGGGATCATCCAGGGCGGGGAGAAGGGCGACTGGCTGGCGCCGTCCGTGCTCGGCCCGATCCTCGCCGGCGCCGCCGTCATCGCGCTGTTCGTCGCGCACGAGGCGCGCTCCTCGTCCCCGGCGTTCGACGTCCGGCTGTTCAGGGACCCGCGATTGTCGGCCGCCGTCGCGTCCATCGCGCTGTGCTTCTTCGCCGCGAGCGGCGTGTTCTTCTTCGCCAACTTCTACATGCAGTCGGTGCGCGGGCTGACCCCGCTGGAGTCCGGCGCGATGGTGCTGCCGTTCGCGATCGCCCAGCTCGCGTTCGCGCCGCGCAGCGCCGAGATGGTCCGCCGCTTCGGCGCCAAGGCGGTCTGCACGACCGGCCTCCTGCTCGTCGCCGCCGCGCTGGCGAGCTACCGGTTCGTCGGCACCGACACCCCGATGTGGATCCTCGGCGTGATCTTCTTCGTGCAGGGCACCGGGATGGCCAACGTCATGCCGCCCGCCACCGAGTCCGTCATGTCGGCGCTGCCCCGCGAGAAGGCGGGCGCCGGCTCGGCCATCAACAACGTCGCCCGGCAGGTCGCCGTCGCGATGGGCGTGGCCGTGCTCGGGTCCGTCGTCGCCTCCGTCTACCGCCGCGACCTGGACGGCGACCTCGCCGCGCTGCCCGCCGGCGCCCGGGAGGCCGCCGGCGAGTCCATCGAGGGCGCGCACGCCGTGGCCGCCCGGCTGGGCGCCGCGGGGGAGCGGCTCGCCGGGCACGCCGACATCGCGTTCGTCAACGCCATGCACACCGCGTCCGCCGCCGCGGCGGTCATCGCCGTCCTCGGCGCGCTGGTCGTCCTCACATGGATGCCGGGACGCGCCCAGGCCGCGCCCGCCGCGGAGACCGACGCGCCGCGGCGGCCGGAGAAGGCCGCGGTGTGAGAGCGTGAGGGAACCATGACCGAGACCGAGCGGCGCGGCGGACGGCCCCGCAGCGAGCGGGCCGAGAAGGCCATCATCGAGGCGGCCCTCGACCTCCTCGCCGAGGAGCCGGGGCTGGCGGGCCTGTCCATCGAGGCGGTCGCCGCCCGGGCCGGCGTCGGGAAGACGACCATCTACCGGCGCTGGCCCAGCAAGGACGCGCTGATCCTGGACGCGCTCGGCGCGGCGAAGACGCCGCTGCCCGAGCCGTCCGGCGGGTCCGTCCGGGACGACCTCGTCGAACTGGCGCTCGCGCTGACCGACGAGCGCAACAGCCGGTACTCGCGCTGCTTCTGGAACGTCGCCGGCGGCGCGGAGAAGCATCCCGAGCTGTACGCCCGCTACAAGCGCGACATCATCGAGCCGCGCCGCGACATCGTCCGCCGGGTGCTGCGGCGCGGCGTCGGGACCGGGGAGCTGCGCGCCGGCCTCGACGTGGAGGTGGCGATGTCGATGCTGCTCGGCTCGCTGCTGCCGCGCAGGCCGCAGGAGACCGTCCCCGCCGGGCACGCCGAAGCCGTCGTCGACACCCTCCTGCGGGGCATCGGAGCGCCCGCGCGGTGACGCGCGGGCGGCGGAACCGAAGCGATTTCGGCACGGTAAGCGTGATCTTCTCCCATCGCGAGGGGGTCATGCCCCATACTGTCGCTGGGTAGTGCTGAGACGACCGGCTGTCTGGAGCGCGTCAGGTGAGATCCGTCATGGCGCCGCGAGGCGATGCGCCCGCCACCGATTCGGCGTCCCGGACCCTGGTCCTGGGCATCGACGGTGCCAGGCGGATCGTGCAGTGCGGGCCGAACGCCCGGGCCGTCCTCGGCCGGGCCCCAGAGGACCTGATCGGCCGTCCCGCCACCGACCTGGTGGGGGACGAGGCCAAGGCCGAGCTGGAGGCCCTGCTGGAGGTCGGCGACCAGGAGCGCAACGGCGTGATGACCGTGCTGCGCGGCGACGGGGGGTCCGGCAACGCCCTCGTCACCGTGCAGCCGATGGTCGGCGGCGACGAGGGCGCCGCGCCCGCCGCGCTGCTGTTCGTCCGGGTCGAGCTGCCGCCCAGCGAGCGCTACCAGGACCCGGCCCTCATGCGCCGCGCGCTGATGGACGACCAGCTCACCCGGTTCGGCGCGTCCCTCGACCTCGACCAGTCCGCCCGCGGCCTCGTCGACGTCGTCGTCCCGCACTACTGCAACGCCGCGTCCGTGCTGGTGCTGGAGAGCCTCGTCGCCTCCGACGAGGTGCACAGCGAGTCGGGGTCGGCGGTGCTGCGCCGCATAGCGGTCACCTCCGACGACGGCAACCCGGCGTGGACGTCCACGTTCCCCGTCGGCGAGGTGCTCGTCTTCCCCGAGGGCACCCCGTACCGGCAGGTCATGGAGACGGCCCGGCCCGTCCACCTGCCGCACGTCACGATGGACGCCGCGAGCGAGATCGGCCGGCTGTGGCGCCGCGGGCCGGCCGGTGACCTGCTGTCCGACGTGTCGATGGTGCTGCTGCCGATGATCGCGCGCGACACCCTGCTCGGCTTCATCGCCTGCACCCGCGTCCCCGGGTTCCGCAAGTTCGACGCCTACGACGTCGAGATCGGCATGGAGTTCGCGACCCGCGCCGCGATCGTCATCGACAACGCCCGCAAGTTCAGCCGCGAGCGCTCCACCGCCCTCGCGCTGCAGCGCAGCCTGCTGCCGCTGCGGCTGTCGGCGCCGTCCTCGGTCGAGGTCCGGCACCGCTACCTGCCCGGCAGCAAGCTCGTCGAGGTCGGCGGCGACTGGTACGAGTCGATAGCGCTGCCCGGCGCCCGCGTCGCCCTCATCGTCGGGGACGTCGCCGGGCACGGCGTCCGCGCCGCCGTCACCATGGGCCGGCTCCGCACCGCGCTGCACACCCTCGCGAACCTGGAGCTGCCGCCCGCCGACGCGCTGCACGTCATGCACGAGCTGATGATCGAGCTCGGCGAGCAGGAGCCGCACTTCGCCACCTGCGTCTACGCGGTGTACGACGCGACGACGGGCACGATAGAGATCGCGTCCGCCGGGCACCTGCCGCCGCTGCTCGCGACCCCCGCCGGCGACAACGAGTACCTGCAGGTCCCGCCCGCGCCGCCGCTCGGCGTCGCCGGCGGCGCCGCCATCGAGAGCCGCGAGTTCACCGTCGAGGACGGCAGCCTCTTCGTCATCTACACCGACGGCCTCGTCGAGAACCGCGGCCGCGACATCGACGACGGCCTCGCCCGGCTGCAGAAGATCTTCGGCCCCGACTCCGTCGACCGCTCCATGGAGGACCTCGCCAAGGCGACCCTGGCCGGCGTCTACGCCGACCAGCACCGCGACGACATCGCCGTCCTCATCGCCCGCCTCCGCCGCCTCCCCGAGGACCGCTACGCCTCCTGGACGCTGCCCGCCGACCCGGCCGCCGTCCGCCGCGCCCGCGGCCTCGTCAGCTCCAAGCTGGAGGAGTGGGGCCTCGGCGACCTCGACTACACCACCGAGCTCCTCGCCTCGGAGCTCATCACCAACGCGCTCCGCTACGCGCCCGGCCCCATCGTGCTGCGCCTCCTCCTGGAGCGCACCCTCGTCTGCGAGGTCCTGGACCGGTCCGCCGCGCTGCCCCGCCTCCGCCGCGCCGAGGACGACGACGAGAACGGCCGCGGCCTCCTCGTCGTCAGCCAGCTCGCCCACCGCTGGGGCACCCGCCGCACCGCCGCCGGCAAGGTCGTCTGGTGCGAGCAGATCGTCCCCGGCATCGACCCCGACGCCTCCGAACAGGTCCCCGCCTATCCCGAGGAGACCTGGCCCGGCGAGAGCCACCACAGGGGCTGAGACCCGCTACCTCTCGCGCCAGGCGTTGGTGATGGGGAGGCGGCGGTCGCGGCCGAAGTTCTTGGGGGTGATCTTGGGGCCCGGGGGGTACTGCCGGCGCTTGTACTCGGCTATGTCGACCAGGCGGATGGCGCGGTCCACCAGGTCCGGGGCGTGGCCGGCGGCGATGAGGGACTCGCGGCCCATGTCGCGCTCCACGTAGTCGGCGAGGACCGGGTCGAGGACCGTGTACTCGGGGAGGGAGTCGCGGTCGCGCTGGCCGGGACGGAGTTCGGCGGACGGCTCCTTGACGATGATCGCCTCGGGGATGGGCTCCTGCGCGAACGGGTGCAGGAACGGCAGGTCCCTGCTTGTCTCGCTGTTGCAGCCGGCCCGGGTGTTGCGCCAGCGGGCGAGGTCCCAGACGGTGAGCTTGAAGACGTCCTTGATGGGGGCGAAGCCGCCGGCGGAGTCGCCGTAGAGGGTGGAGTAGCCGGTGGCGAGCTCGCTCTTGTTGCCGCCGGTCAGCACGAGGTGGCCGTGCTCGTTCGACAGGGCCATCCAGACGTTGGCGCGGATGCGGGCCTGGAGGTTCTCGGCGGCGAGGCCGTGCAGGTCGAGGTGCCTCTCGAACGCCTCCACCATGTCGGCGATGGGGACGGTGCTCGAGTTGATCCCCTGGCGTTTGACGAGGTCCTCGGCGTCCACGACGGAGCCCTCGGAGGAGTAGCGGCTGGGGAGCAGGACGGCGTGCACGTTCTCCGGGCCGATCGCGTCGGAGGCGATGGTGGCGACGAGCGCGGAGTCGATGCCGCCGGACAGGCCGAGGACGACCGAGCGGAAGCCGTTCTTGCGGACGTAGTCGCGGGTGCCGAGGACCAGGGCCGCGTAGATCTCGGCGAGGTCGTCCATGGGCGCGGCGGCGCTCTGCGGCAGCACCGGGTAGGCGGGCAGCGGGTCCGGGGTGAGGACGTGCCGGTCGACGGTGATCGTGGTGCCGTCGGGGGCGTCGACGGGGGTGCGGCCGGGTTCGGACGCGTCCGCGGCGGGCAGCGCCAGGTCGGCGACGAGGAGGTGCTCGACGAACTGGGGCGCGCGGGCGAGGGGGGTGCCGTCGGGGCCGACGATGACCGAGTCGCCGTCGAAGACGAGCTCGTCCTGGCCGCCGACCATGTTGACGTAGGCGAGGGCGCAGCCCGCCTCGCGGGCGCGCTCGGCGCACAGGTCGAGGCGGACGTCGTCCTTGTTGCGCTCGTAGGGGGACGCGTTGATGGACAGGAGCAGCCCCGCGCCGGAGGTCGAGGTGACGCTGACCGGGCCGCCGTCCTGCCAGAGGTCCTCGCAGATGACGGTGGCGACGTCGACGCCGTGGACGCGGACGACCGGCAGCCGGTCGCCGCGCACGAAGATGCGGTACTCGTCGAAGACGCCGTAGTTCGGCAGGTGGTGCTTCGCCGAGCGGACCAGCACCTCCCCGTTGTGCAGCCACGCCGCGGCGTCGAGGGGCGCGCCGGCCGGCTGCCCGGAGCGGACGAGGCCGACGGAGCGGCGGTCCAGGTAGCCGGTGACGACGGGGAGGCCGCCGAGGCCCTCGTCGGCGAGCCGGCGGGCGAGCCGGTCCAGGGCCCGCCGGCACGCCTCGACGAAGGACGCGCGGAGCGCGAGGTCCTCCACCGGGTAGCCGGTCAGCATCATCTCGGGGAAGGCGACCAGGTGCGCGCCCGCGTCGGCGGCGCGCCGGCTCCATTCCACGATCAGGTCGGCGTTGCCGTCGAGGTCGCCGACGGTCGGGTTCACCTGCGCGAGCGCGATCCTGAGCTGTGCCACGCTCCCAGGGTAGAACGCCGGAGGTGGTTTCGTCACTTTGACGAGAAGTGTGCGTCGAGGGCGAGGGCCCTGCGGCGCCTGATCGCGGGGGCCAGGGCGAGCTGGGCGGCCGCCGCTACGAAGGCCAGTGCCGCGCAGGTCAGCCATAGCGCGGCGGCCCCGCCGGTGCCGAGCAGCTGGGTGCCGCCGAGGGGCGCCAGCAGGAAGCCGCCCGACCACGCCATCCCGTACAGGCCGCCGTACCGGCCGCGCAGGTCCGCGGGGGCGAGGTCGGCCACGACCGCCTGCAGGACGGACGCCGCCGTGATCTCCCCGAGCGTCCACACCAGGATCGTCGCGGTGTAGGCGAGGACGGTCGAGGCGAGCGAGGTGAGCCCGTAGCCGATCCCGACCAGGACGAACCCCGCGACCATCACCAGGCTGTGGTCGCGCCGGGCCAGCCAGGCGTTCACCGGCGGCTGGACGATGATGATCAGCACCCCGTTCGCGGCGATGGCGAGGCCGTAGGCCTGCGGCCCGAGACCGTCCTCCTTCATCGCGAGCGGCATCGTCGTCATGCCCTGCATCAGCACGAACGTGTACACGAGGGTGACCAGCACGTAGCCGACCATGACCCGGTCGCGCAGGGCGCGCCCGAACCCGCCGCGCTTGTCCGGCGGGACGTCCCGCGACCGCGTCTCCGGGATCGCGCGCCACACCAGCACCCCGAACCCGGCGCAGGTGAGCGCGTCGATCCAGAACAGCCACAGGAAGCCCTGCTGCGCGAGCGTCCCGCCGAGCACCATCGCGACCGCCCAGCCGAGGTTGATCGCCCAGAACAGCAGCCCGAACGCGCGCGGCCGCTCGGTGGGGGAGATGATGTCGGCCACCATCGCCTGCGCGGCGGGCCGGTACATGTCCAGCAGGACGCCGAGCAGCAGCGCCGCCGCGACGATCGCGGCGATCCCCTGCGCGTAGCCGAGCGCGAGCATCGCCGCGCCGGTGCCGACGGTCGCGAGCGTCAGCGTCGCGCGCCGGCCGAGCCGGTCGGCGAGCAGGCCGCCGGCGATCTGGCCGCCGAGCGAGCCCGCGCCGAGCACCGCCATCACCACGCCGGCCTGCGCCAGCGACAGCCCGCGCACGGTCGTCAGGTAGAGGCCGAGGAACGGCTCGACCATGGTGCCGAGCCGGTTGAGCAGGGTTCCCGCCCACAGCACCCAGAACGGCCGCGGGAACCCGCCGACGCGCGGGTGCAGGAACGCCGCGATCCGGCCCCGGCCGGGCGCGACGGGAGTGTCGTCCAGAGTGGTCACCCGCCGATGGTGGGGTGTCGGCCGCCCGGACGGTAATCATTTAGCCTGGACTAAATGATCGAGTTCGTGCTCGCGCCGGACGACGTGGCCCGCGTCCGGTTCGCGTTCTCGCCGCTGTGGGAGCTGGTGCGCAGCCTGCGGGTCCTCGCCGACCCGTCCGGCCACGCGCTGCACCTGCCGTGGGTGCGCACGGTCCGGCCGCGGCTGCGCGGGCTCGGCCTGGAGCCGCTGTTCGCGGCCGTCCCGCCGGCCGGCTACATCCCCGACTTCCTCACCCCGCCGCCGCGGACCCCGCTGCCCGACCTCGGCGCCGAACTGGCGGTCGTCCGGGCGACGCCGCCCGCGGTCGTCGCCGCCGAGCTGCGCTGGACCGAGCGCGGAAACCGGCCGGGCCCGGCCCGGCTGGCGCTGGCCGCCGACCCCGCACGCTCCCTGGAGCGGCTCGCCGGCCTGCTCGAACGGTACTGGGAGGTCGCGGTGGAGCCGTACTGGCCGCGCGTCCGCGACCTGCTGGAGGGGGAGGTCCTGCGCCGCGCGGGCGCGCTCGCCGCCGAAGGGGCCGCCGGGGTCTTCGGAGACCTGCACGAGGCCGTGTCGTGGCGCGCCGGGACGCTGACCGTCGACCGCCGCTGGAGCTTCCGCGGCGAACCGGCCGGACGCGGGATGCTGCTCGTCCCGAGCGCGTTCGTCTGGCCGAACGTGTCGGTGATGGTGCCGCCCTACCAGCCGATGCTCAGCTACCCGCCGCGCGGCGTCGCGACGCTGTGGGAGAGCGGCCGCCCGGCCGAGCCGAGGGCGGACGCCCTCGCCGCGCTCATCGGGCGCCGCCGCGCCGAACTGCTCGCCGCGCTGGCCCGTCCCGCCTCGACGACCGACCTGGCCCGGCGGCTCGGCGTGACGGCCGGCGCGGTCAGCCAGCATCTCGGCGTGCTGCGCGCGTGCGGGCTGGTCACCGGGCACCGCATGGGCCGCCGCGTCCTGTACGTCCGCACCCCGACGGGCGACGCCCTCGCCGGCGGCTAGAAGGGTCACCGGATGCGTTGACCTGCGGCGTGTTGTTGTTATGAGCGCGTCGGAAACAACAACACGCCGCAGATCAACGACGTGGTGACAGCATCAGCGCAGCGAGGCGAGCGCGTCGAGCCGCAGCGGGCCGGTGCCGGGCGCCGACTCGCGCTCGTAGCGGCCCGACTCGGCGAGCCAGTCCAGGTGGGCGCGCGGCGTGTCCAGCAGCACCTTCACGACCTGCGCGGCGGCGGCGCGCTGCGCGACGGTCAGCTCCAGCCGGTCCAGCATGTCCGGCAGCCGCCGCGCCGCCGCCCACGCCTCCTCCAGCCGGTCGACGATCTTCTCGGCGACCGCGGCGGCGGCCTGCGCGGCGTCGAGACCGCGGGTGCGGGCCAGCACGGCGGGCAGGTCGTGGACGTCGCCGCGGGCCGACTCCAGGTCGTGCGAGGCGAGGTCGTTGGACCAGGCCACGACGTCGGCGACGCCGTCGGCGAGGGTCTTCCAGCGGGGCGTGCGCAGCAGCCGGGCCGGCAGCTCGACGCCGAGGACCGGCTCGACCAGGTCGTACATGAACGGCCCGCACGCGCGGCGGCGCAGCGGCGCGTACTCCGCCTCCGTCGGGACGTGCCGGATCCGCCGGTTGACCGACTCCTCCGCGCACCCGTCCCGGTGCGCCTCCAGCTGCAGCATGAACCTGCGCCGCCAGTCGCGGCTCATGTCCTTGGACGTGGCGTGCCACAGCTCCACCAGCGCGGCCTCCAGCGGCCGCGCGCCCGGCCGGGCGTGGCCGCGCCGCATCGCGCGCAGCAGGTCGTCGTACAGGGCGTGCACGGCGCTGCCGCTGTCGGCGAGCGGCGGATGGTCCATGGTGTCGTCGAGCGCGAGCGTCCAGACCAGCCAGCGCGCGAGCAGGTCCACCCCGGCGAGGTCGGCGGACGGCAGGACGCGGGCGGCCAGCCGCTCGCAGCGGGCCCGGCCGAGCGGCGAGGTGTCGGGATCCCCGAGCACGAGGCCCCGGCCGCGGGCCCAGGCCTCTACCTGCGCGCACAGCCGCCACGACTCCGGGTGCATGGCCGACGGGGTCGCCAGCGCGGGCACCCGGTCGCTCATCGAGAGAAGAAGAGAGATGTCCACGACGCTGTCCACGCTAATGATCACTTCGTCGAGCGACCATGATCGCCACGTCAATTTCCGGGAAAACGATCTCCGGCGCCGATAGACGACGGCCGGCCCGCCGGGCCTGTCGCCCTGCGGGCCGGCGGCCTTGGTGCTGATGGGGGAGCCGTGTCCTGAGCGCCGGGGGCCGCCGTGGATCTGCGGCGGCTCATCGACTGGACGTACCGAGCGTGAGTGCTCCTGCCGGGCGGCGCTCGGAGTCCGGCAGCGGAGTCTCGGCCCGCGGCCGGAGAAAGGCACTTGACAGAACGTCGCCGCCAGCCGGAACTCGGTGGCTAGGAATGAACCACGTCGAACCCGTTGATGAAGGCGGCGTCCGCGCAGCCGACATCGATGTACTGGTTGGGGTTATATGGACCCCAATACCGTTCGGGCCGGCCCGGAGGGCAGTCCAGGACCACTGCGAAATAGAAGTTGCACGTCCCGGCGACGGACCGGTGCCCGTCGATCAGTCGCAGTGTGCAGCCAGGCTCGGCGGATGCGCCGGCGCTTACTCTTAGTTGATCAAGCTAGGTTGATCATGCCGCTCCTGCAATATCCCCTTGGTGTGATGAAGAACACGTTGATGACGTATTGCATTCTGGACGATTGCAGTCTCGCTGTTTGACTTCATTTTTGACTATGAGGAATTAATTGGCTGCGCCGTCGGGGACGGCCGGTGGAGGATGCATGCCCGGCAAGGGCGAAGGCGGGAGGCCGCGCTGCCTCTCGCGATGCGGAGGCGCCCGCGAGCGTCGGCGCGGGACCGCCGCCCGCGCGGGGGGCGGCGGCCGTGCGGTGTTCGCGGACGGCGGCGCCGCGCGGATCGGGGAGGGTGACTAGTCGGATATCTTCCCGTGAGCGGGAAAGGCCGGACGTAACGTCGCGGTAACAGCGACGGGGCATACTGCGAGGTAGCCGGACCGTCTCTCGCGGCCGGCATGCGTCCCCCGCCCCGATGACACCGGCAGGGCAGTACCGAGGGAGAAGGCTTTGGAGCGTCAGCAGGAGTTCGTGCTCCGCACGCTGGAGGAGCGCGACATCCGCTTCATCCGGCTGTGGTTCACCGACGTGCTCGGCTTCCTGAAGTCGGTGGCCGTCGCCCCCGCCGAGCTGGAGGGCGCGTTCGGCGAGGGCATCGGCTTCGACGGGTCGGCGATCGAGGGCTTCGCGCGGGTGTACGAGGCCGACATGATCGCCAAGCCCGATCCGTCCACCTTCCAGGTGCTGCCCTGGCGCTCGGAGTCGCCCGGCGTGGGCCGGATGTTCTGCGACATCCTCATGCCGGACGGGACGCCGAGCTTCGCCGACCCGCGCTATGTGCTGAAGCGGGCGCTGGGCCGGGCCGCCGACCTCGGGTTCACCTTCTACACCCACCCCGAGATCGAGTTCTTCCTGCTCAACGACAAGCCGGAGGACGGCAGCGAGCCCGAGCCCGCGGACGCCGGCGGCTACTTCGACCACACCCCGCACAGCGCCGCGCACGACTTCCGGCGCAACGCGATCATGATGCTGGAGGCGATGGGCATCTCGGTGGAGTACAGCCACCACGAGGGCGCCCCGGGCCAGCAGGAGATCGACCTCCGGTACGCCGACGCGCTCACCACCGCCGACAACATCATGACGTTCCGGCTGGTGATGAAGGAGGTCGCGCTGGAGCAGGGCGTGCACGCGTCCTTCATGCCGAAGCCGTTCACCGAGCACCCCGGCTCGGGCATGCACACCCACATGTCGCTGTTCGAGGGCGACCGCAACGCCTTCTACGAGCCGGGTGCGGAGTTCAAGCTGTCCAAGGTCGGGCGGGCGTTCATCGCCGGGCTGCTGCGGCACTCCGCGGAGATCACCGCGGTGTGCAACCAGTGGGTCAACTCCTACAAGCGGCTGTGGGGCAACGTCGGCTCGGCCGCAGGCGCCGGGGGAGAGGCCCCGTCCTACATCTGCTGGGGGCACAACAACCGGTCGGCGCTCGTCCGCGTCCCGATGTACAAGCCGCACAAGGGCCACTCGACGCGCATCGAGTTCCGGTCGCTGGACACGGCCGCGAACCCCTACCTGGCGTTCGCGGCGATCCTCGGCGCCGGGCTGAAGGGCATCGAGGAGGGCTACGAGCTGCCGCCGGGCGCCGAGGACGACGTCTGGGCGCTGACCGTCGCCGAGCGGCGCGCCCTCGGCATCGAGCCGCTGCCGCAGGACCTCGACGACGCGATCCACGCGATGGAGCGCAGCGAGCTGATGGCGGACGTCCTCGGCGAGCACGTGTTCGACTTCTTCCTGCGCAACAAGAGGCAGGAGTGGGAGGACTACCGCCGGCAGGTGACCGAGTTCGAGCGCCGGCGGCTGCTGGCGGTGCTCTGAAGGGGCGGCCCGGTCTACGGTTGATGCTGTGACCGAGTCGCGGACGCCCGAACGCCGTTCCTCCCTCGCCGGGCGCCTCGCGCGGCTCGGCTTCACCGACGCGGCGCGGGCCGAGTGGCTGCTGCGGGACGCCGAGCGCGGCACCGGGTCGCGGCCCGGCGACGACCTCCTCGACGCGCTCGGCGGCACCGCCGACCCCGACCTCGCGCTGGACGGGCTGCTGCGCCTCCTCGCGTCCGCCGACGAGCACGGCGCCGGCGGCGAGCTGCGCGCGGCCCTCGCCGCCGAGCCGGGCACCCGGGAGCGGCTGACGGCCGTGCTCGGGGTGAGCGCCGCGCTCGGCGACCACCTGGCCCGGCACCCGGACCACTGGCGGGTGCTGCGCGACGGCCCGGCCGCCCCGGCCGGTGACCCCCGCGCCGAACTGCTCGCCGCCGTGGGCGCCGACCCGTCCGCGCAGGAGCCGGTGGCCGGCGGCGACGGCGCGCTCGCCGCCCTCCGCGTCGCCTACCGCCGCCGGCTGCTCGCGCTGGCCGGCCGCGACCTGATCGGCTCGGCGGACGTCGCCGAGGTCGCCGCCGAGCTGGCCGACCTCGCCGCCGCCGCGCTGGAGGCGGGCCTCGCGATCGCGCGCGCCGGCGTCCCCGAGCACGGGACGTGCCGGCTCGCCGTGATCGGCATGGGCAAGGCCGGGGGCCGCGAGCTGAACTACGTCAGCGACGTCGATGTGATCTTCGTGGCGGAAGCGCGGGGCGCCGGTGAGACCAGTGACGGGCACGACGAGGACGCCGCGCTGCGCACCGCGACCCGGCTGGCGTCGGCGATGATGCGGGCGTGCTCGGCCAGCACCGAGGAGGGCGCGCTCTGGGAGGTCGACGCGGCGCTGCGCCCCGAGGGCAGGGCCGGGCCGCTGGTGCGGACCCTCGCCAGCCACCGCGCCTACTACGAGCGGTGGGCCAAGACGTGGGAGTTCCAGGCGCTGCTCAAGGCCCGTCCGGTCGCCGGGGACGCCGGCCTCGGCGCCCGCTACCTCGACATGGTCACCCCGATCGTGTGGAAGGCCGCCGAGGGGGAGAGCTTCGTCGAGGACGTCCAGGCCATGCGGCGCCGCGTCGAGACCGACCTGGACCGGCGCACCGCCGACGCAGAGCGGCAGCTCAAGCTCGGCCCCGGCGGCCTGCGCGACGTCGAGTTCTCGGTGCAGCTGCTCCAGCTCGTGCACGGCCGCGGTGACGAGACCCTGCGGGACCGCGCCACCCTCGACGCCCTGGACGCCCTGTCGAGGGGCGGCTACGTCGGGCGCGACGACGCCGCGGTGCTGACGTCGGCGTACCGGTTCCTGCGGCGGGTGGAGCACCTCGTCCAGCTGCACCGGCTGCGCCGCACCCATCTCGTCCCGGACGAGGCGGACGGGCTGCGCCGCCTCGGCCGCGCCCTCGGCCTGCGCACCGACCCGGTGGGGGAGTTCACCGCGCTGTGGCGGCGGCATGCGCGGGAGGTCCGCCGCATCCACGAGAAGCTGTTCTACCGGCCGCTGCTGCGGGCCGTGGCGCGGTTGCCGGGGGAGGAGGCGCGGCTCACCCCCGAGGCCGCCCGGACCAGGCTGGAGGCGCTCGGCTACGCCGACCCGGCGGGCGCGCTCCGGCACATCGAGGCGCTGACCTCGGGCGTGTCGCGGCGCGCCGCGATCCAGCGGACGCTGCTGCCGGTGATGCTCGGCTGGTTCGCCGACGCCCCCGACCCGGACGCGGGCCTGCTCGGGTTCCGGCAGGTCAGCGACGCGCTCGGCACCACGCCCTGGTACCTGCGGCTGCTGCGGGACGAGGTGACCGTCGCAGAGCGGATGGCGTGGGTACTCGGCTCCAGCCGCTACGCCACCGACCTGCTGCTGCGCGCCCCCGAAGCGGTCGCGCTGCTCGGCGGCGAGGGCGACCTCACCCCGCGTCCGGAAGAGGCGCTGCGCGCCGAGGCGCTGGCCGCGGTCCGGCGGTACGGAGGGGCGTCCCCCCAGAAGGACGCCGCTGAAGGGAGCCGGTCGGCGGAGGAGGCCGTCGGGGTGGTGCGCGGGCTGCGGCGCCGGGAGCTGTTCCGGGTCGCGGTCGCCGACCTGCTCGGGCTGGCCGGCGTCCGGACGGTCGGGGACGCCCTCACCGGCATCGCCACCGTCACGATCGAGGCCGCGCTGGCCGCCGCCGTCCACAAGATCGAGATGGAGGCGCGGGCGCCGCTGCCGACCCGCGTGGCGGTCGTCGCGATGGGCCGGTTCGGCGGGCACGAGCTCGGCTACGGCAGCGACGCCGACGTGATGTTCGTGCACGACCCGCCGCCCGGCGCGGACGAGGCGGCCGCCGGGCGCGCCGCGCACGCCGTCGCCGAGGAGCTGCGCAGGCTGCTCGCGCTGCCCGCCCCCGACCCGCCGCTGGTGATCGACCCGAACCTGCGCCCGGAGGGCCGGCAGGGGCCGCTGGTGCGCACCCTCGCGTCCTACGCCGCCTACTACGCCCGCTGGTCGGAGCCGTGGGAGGCGCAGGCGCTGCTGCGCGCCGACCCGCTGATCGGCGACGCGGGGCTGCGCGACCGGTTCCGCGCGCTGATCGACCCGGTCCGCTGGCCGGAGGGCGGCATCGGCGAGGACGCCGTCCGGCAGATCCGCCGGCTGAAGGCGCGGATGGAGTCCGAGCGGCTGCCGCGCGGCGTCGAGCGGCGGCTGCACACCAAGCTCGGGCCGGGCGGCCTCGCGGACGTCGAGTGGGTCGCGCAGATCCTCCAGCTCAAGCACGCGCACGACGTCCCCGGGCTGCGCACCACCCGCACACTGGACGCGCTGGACGCCGCCGTCGCGGCCCGGCTGCTCGACGCGGGCGACGCCGAGGTCCTCACCGAGGCGTGGTGCCTGGCGACCCGCATCCGGGGGGCGATCATGCTGGTGCGGGGCCGCGCGTCCGACCTGCTGCCGACCGACCACCACCGGGAGCGCAGCGCCGTCACCCGGGTCCTCGGCTACCCGGGGCCGGGGGACCTGCTGGAGGACTACCGCCGCCACACCCGCCGCGCGCGGGCCGTCGTCGACCGCGTGTTCTACGGCGCCGAGTGAGCGCCCGGCGGGCCCGAGTAGTACCAGGGTTGTACGTACCGCAGGGGGCGTACGCCGGTCAGGGCCGCCCGGCGCGGCAGGGGGCGGCGGAACCGGCCCCCGAGCGGCTCGCGCCGCGCCCGCCGCGCTGCGCGAGCCGGTGGGTGATGCGGGCCCGCGCGATCAGGATCGGCACGGGGCAGCGCATATAGAGCATCCACGACACCGCCAGCGCGCCGCCGATCAGCGCCATCCCGGCCACCGCGTCCAGCACGTAGTGGTTGGCGGTGGACAGGATCACGAACACGGTCGTCGCGGGGTACAGCGCGCCGAGGACCTTCGCCCACAGCGGCGTCGCCAGCCTGACCAGGATGACCCCGCACCACAGCGACCAGCCGGCGTGCATCGACGGCATCGCCGCGTACTGGTTGGTGAGGCTTCCGGACGCGTCGCTGGCGTACAGGCCGAGCGAGTGCAGCGCGGTCACCGGGTCGACGAAGCCCTCGCTGTGCAGGAACCGCGGCGGGGCGAGCGGGTACAGCCAGAAGCCGATCAGCGCCACCCCTGTGGCGACCATGATGGACGTGCGCAGCCACCGGTAGTGCTGCGGCCGGTAGCGGTACAGCCAGACGACGACGCCGAGCGTCACGATGAAGTGCATGGTGGCGTAGAAGATGTTGGCGGTCCGCGCGAGCCACGGCACGGCCAGCAGCGTGTGGTTGAGGTGCAGCTCGACGTCCAGCCCCAGGCCGCGCTCCAGGCGCAGGATCTCTTCCGCGTGGGCGAACGCCGGGCCCGTGCCGTCCTGAACCAGCACGACGCGCGTCAGCGTATATCCGGTGTAGAAGAGGAGCACCAGCAGAAGCTCACGCCAGACCGGGGGCGCGGTGAGCACCCGGTGCCGCATCCGCGCGACGGCCTGGCCTCTGCGGGCTGCTGGGGGGGCGGGTTGAGCCATGCTACCTATCTTTGCCTCAGGGCCCCCTGAATGAGATCACCGCAATGAATGGTCTTCATCTCAGCCTTGAGTAGTACGACCCTGATGCGGTATCCGGACTTTCGGGGGAGGGCCTTGGGGACGCCTGGCGGATCCCCCCGCGCTTCCCTCCTCGTGTGGAGCCTATGGAGTTGATCAGGAGTCAGCATAGGAGGCCCTGGGTAGGTCCCGATCGCCCCCCGTGACACGAACGGAGGGACGAATGGCCAGGTATTGGGCCATATCCGGCATTGCGGTAGTGTCCGCCGCCGCACTGGCCGTTTCCGGACTGATCTCCCTCTCGGGGACGACCGGGCACCGGCGCACGGTCGCCGGCGCTGTCTCTTATACACATCTCCGC
>NZ_SMJW01000002.1 GCF_004348335.1 Actinomadura bangladeshensis
GCGGGCCGGCTCCGGAGGGGTAGAGCCGATCCGTTTCCAGGAAAGTCTCAGTTGCAGTTCAGGGTATGCCGTGCGTAAGTGAGCCCTATGGCGGAGGCAAACTCACTGACTCCAGTCTAGGCAGTTACAACATATGCTGCCCGATCGCCGAGAGTTCCGTCGAGGTGCAAACTCGCCCGCCAGATGACGATTTTTCTCCACTGGCAGGCAGGATGCACCCGCCGGGGCGCCGGGCGGCGCCATGCCCTCCACGGTAGGGCGTCCCGCGCCCGAGCACACGAAGTGCATCGGGACGGAAGTGGGAGCGTACAGCACATCTAAAGATCCTTCCGGCCGCATCCCCGATCGGCGGCCAAAAAGAAACGATCACGGTGAGTGATCAATTCTGGGACCGCTAAGGCGGTTACGGATAGTCCGGAATATCCCCTGTCGCCCCCATCAGGCACCCGTGTCCCGTCCGGTGCCGCGCTCCGACAGCCGGCCGGCCTTTCCGAAGAGGGGCTTGTCAACAGGGCAAATGAGGCGTAGACAGGGTCTACGGACCATGTGTCCGAGCACGGCAGCCGGGCACCCACGCGCGACCAGCCGCGGGAGGCGCGTCGAGACGGGCTTGACCCGATCCGACGGATTCGAGGTGCACGCTTGGTAACCCGGCCTGACGTGACTGGCGACGGCGTCCCTCAGCGGGGCGCCGTTCGCTCGGGGTTCCAGGCGCTTCAGGCGCGGACGTCCAGGCCGAGGGACGTCGCCAGGACGACCGCCTGATACGAGTCGATCATCGCGCCCCTCAGCCCGTTGGCGAACGGGTCCATCGCGGAGAGGTCGGTGCCGCGCAGATCACAGCCGGAGAAGTCCGCCTGGTGCAGTGCCGCGCCCGACAGGTCGACGCCGCGGATCTCCGCCCCCGCGCAGCGCGCACCGGTCAGGTCGGCCTCGCGCATGCGCACGTCCGTGAACGACGCCCGGCGCA
This sequence comes from Actinomadura bangladeshensis, assembly GCF_004348335.1. Taxonomy (GTDB): domain Bacteria; phylum Actinomycetota; class Actinomycetes; order Streptosporangiales; family Streptosporangiaceae; genus Spirillospora; species Spirillospora bangladeshensis. Next base: position 971 of record NZ_SMJW01000002.1, read on the forward strand.
GGTCGGCGCCCGGCAGACCCGTGAACGACCAGTCGCCGCCCTTCACCTTCAGCAGGTCGTACGTGCAGCCGTCGAACATGCTGCCCACGAGCTTGCATCCGGTGAATGTGGCGTCGAAGAACCCGCAGCGAACGAACGTGCAGTTCAGGAACGCCGCGTCAGTGTGGGTGGACGCATTGAAACGCACCCCGCGGAATGTGCAGTCGGTGAAGACGGCACCGACGCCGCCGGCCTCGGTCATGTCGACGTCCACGAACAGGACGCTCTCGTGGCTCTCGCCCGTCAGGTCGCGCGAATCCCAGTTCGCCGCCGAGATCGTGGTCTCGGTCGGGGGCGCAGGACGTCCGTGAATGCGTTCGGCCATCTGACCAGCATGGCCGCACCCACCGACAGAACGAACGCTCAGCCGCCGATGAATGCTCAGCCCCGCATAAAGGCTTCGCAGATCGCCTGCGAGTCCCTCGCGGCGGCGGCGATGGCGGACGAGCAGTGCGCGATCCACCGCGCGACGCCCTCGGACGTGCCGGACGAGTAGTCCCGCAAGGCCGACGCGTACTCGTCCTGCAGTTCCAGGTGCCCGACCTCCGGCGCGACCAGCGACTTGGGGTCGAGCCCACGGGACACCAAGGTGAGCCGCTGCGCGGCACGCGCGACCAGCCCGTCCCCCCAGCCGAACGGACGCAGCGTCAGCAACTCGCCGTGCACGATGGCCGAGACCACCAGCGCCGGCGCTTTCGTCGGGGAGGTCAAGAGCCCGCTAAGAGCATCGAGGCGCGCCGCCACCTCGGACGGCGACGGCGGCTCACCAAGGGCGAGGACGTCCTGCGAGACGGTGTCGGCCGAGCGCGGACGCCCCAGATCGGCGCCGTCGACCGCGTCCGCCGCCGCGAGGACGTGGAGCCGGGCGAGCGCCTGCCGGGGCGCCTTCCGCCAGGTCTCCGTCAACGTCCCGAGCTCGGCGGACACGCGCAGCGCGCCCTGCACGACGGGGTCGGACGGGCTGTCGGTGGTCCGGAGTTCCTCCAGCGTGACCGACGCGCCGTCCAGGACGGCGGACGCGCGGGCGCCGCGCAACGCGGACTCCGTGGACACCTCGGCACTGCGCCGCCGCAGGATGCGATGGCCGAGCAGCCGGTCGACGGCTTTGCGCGCGTCGTCCACGGCGCCGTCCACGCCGGGCAGTTTCGCTACATCAGCAAGGGCATCGGTCACGGCCCGACCCTATGCGGTCCGCACGAGCACTCGCGAAACGCCCCGCAGAAGCGTAGAACGGAGGCGGTTCCCGGATAGCGAACCAGGGAAGGCCACTCGTGTCGGGGATCACAACACCATCCGGAGCGTGGAGGCCGGTCGAGTTCGTCTTCCACATCAGGGACCCCGGCCTTGTGAAGACCGGGACCTTCCTGGTGAAGTGGGGATACCGGGCGACCCCGCATCACCTAGCAAGGAGTTCGCGTTGAGCCAGAACCAACAGACACTGTCGAACCTTCTGCAGGAGACGCGCCGTTTCGCCCCGCCCGCCGACCTCGCCGCCGACGCCAACGTGAAGGCCGACGCCTACGAGCAGGCGTCCGCGGACAGCCTCGCCTTCTGGGCGGAGCAGGCGGACCGGCTCACCTGGAGCAAGCGGTGGGACGACGTCCTCGACTGGAGCAACCCGCCGTTCGCCAAGTGGTACGTGGGCGGCGAGTTGAACGCGGCCTACAACTGCGTCGACCGGCACGTCGAGGCCGGGCGCGGAGCCAAGGTCGCGTACCACTGGGAGGGCGAGCCCGGCGACAGCCGCACGCTCACTTACGCCGACCTCCAGCGTGAGGTCAACAAGGCCGCCAACGCCCTGCTCGAACTGGGCGTCCGCAAGGGCGACCGGGTCGCGATCTACCTGCCGATGATCCCCGAGTTGCCGATCTCGATGCTCGCGTGCGCCCGCATCGGCGCGACGCACTCAGTGGTGTTCGGCGGCTTCTCGGCCGAGGCCCTCCGGACACGCATCGACGACGCGCAGGCCAAGCTCGTCATCACCGCGGACGGCGGGTTCCGGCGCGGCAAGCCGTCCGACCTCAAGGGCATCGTGGACGAGGCCGTCGCCCAGACGCCGACGATCGAGCACGTCCTCGTGGTGCGCCGCACCGGCGAGGAGGTCGCCGAGCACGACCGCGACCTGTGGTGGCACGACGTCGTCGACCGGCAGAGCGAGGAGCACACCGCCGAGCCCATGGACTCGGAGCACCCGCTGTACATCCTGTACACGTCGGGGACGACGGGTAAGCCCAAGGGCATCCTGCACACGACCGGCGGCTACCTGACCCAGTGCGCCTACACGCACTGGGCCGTGTTCGACCTCAAGCCCGAAACGGACGTCTACTGGTGCTCGGCCGACATCGGCTGGGTGACCGGGCACTCCTACATCGTGTACGGGCCGCTCGCCAACGGGTCGACCAGCGTCATCTACGAGGGCACGCCCGACACGCCCAACAAGGGACGCTGGTGGGACATCATCCAGAAGTACAAGGTGTCCATCTTCTACACCGCGCCCACGGCGATCCGCACGTTCATGAAGTGGGGCGACGACATCCCCGCGCAGTACGACCTGTCGTCCCTGCGCGTGCTCGGGTCCGTCGGCGAGCCGATCAACCCCGAGGCCTACATCTGGTACCGCAAGCACATCGGCGCCGACAGGACGCCGGTGGTCGACACGTGGTGGCAGACGGAGACCGGGGCCATCATGATCAGCCCGCTGCCCGGCATCACGGACGCGAAGCCGGGCGCGGCGATGCGCCCGCTGCCGGGGATCGGCGCGGACGTCGTGGACGACCAGGGCCGGTCGGTGCCGAACGGCGGCGGCGGGTTCATGGTGCTCCGCGAGCCGTGGCCGGCCATGCTCCGGACGATCTGGGGCGACGACGAGCGGTACATCAAGACGTACTGGTCCCGCTTCGACGGCCTCTACTTCGCCGGTGACGGCGCCAAGAAGGACGAGGACGGCGACATCTGGCTGCTCGGCCGCGTGGACGACGTCATGCTCGTGTCCGGGCACAACATCTCCACCACGGAGGTGGAGTCGGCGCTCGTGTCGCACCCGAAGGTCGCCGAGGCCGCGGTCGTCGGCGCGACCGACCCGGTGACCGGGCAGGCCATCGTCGCGTTCGTCATCCCGCGCGGCAGCGCCGGCGAGGAGGTCGAGGGCCCGGACTTCGCCAAGGAGCTGCGCGACCACGTCTCCAAGGCGCTCGGCCCGATCGCCAAGCCCCGGCAGATCATGATGGTGCCGGAGCTGCCGAAGACCCGCTCCGGCAAGATCATGCGCCGGCTGCTGCGGGACGTCGCCGAGAACCGCAGCATCGGTGACGTCACGACGCTGGCCGACAGCACGGTCATGGACCTGATCGCCGAGAAGCTCCCGGCCGCCAAGTCCGACGACTGACCGACCCACAGGAACGGCACACGAGAAAGACCCGACGAGAACGGCCCGCGCCCCCCGGGGACGCGGGCCGTTCCCGTTCCCTCGGCGGGCAGTCCACGAGCAGGCACGGGCGTCCACGGGCAGGCACGGGGAGGCGGTCCGGCGAGCGCAGCGGCCGAGTCCGGCGAGGTCGGCGGCCGCAGCGGCGCACCCTGCGTCAACTACAGTGGAAGGCGGTGCGCCGGGAAGTCTGGTCGGCAGGGACGTCCCGTAATGGTGCGGGCCGGTCCTTTGAAAGGAGATCCGTCCGCCGCTTTCCCGGGAGTTCCGCATGGCGCGCCCCACTGTGAGGCGCCGCGTCGCCGCGACGTGGCCGTTCCGTCCGACCGTCCGCTACGGCCAGCAGGTCGCCAGTGCACTGCGCATGGAGACCATCGGCGGCGTCGTGATGCTGCTGGCCGCGGTCGCCGCGCTGATCTGGGCCAACACTCCGTGGGCGGACGCCTATGAGCGCGTCCAGACGTTCGAGATCAGTCCGCATTGGTTGCATCTGGGGCATATGGACGTCCAGCACTGGGCGTCGAGCGGGCTGCTGGCGGTGTTCTTCTTCATCGCCGGGCTGGAGCTGCGCGAGGAACTGACGCACGGCGAGCTGCGCAATCCACGTGACGCGGCGCTGCCCGTCATAGCGGCCGCCGCCGGCGTGGCGGTACCCGCCCTCGTCTTCGTCATCGTGACCGCAGGGGAGCCGGGCGCACTGCGGGGCTGGGCCGTGCCCACGGCGACGGACATCGCGTTCGCGCTGGCCGTCCTGGCAGTAACGTTCACCTCATGCCCGGCTCCGCTGCGCGCGTTCCTGCTGACGCTCGCCGTGGTGGACGACATGATCGCCATCACCATCATCGCGCTCTTCTACAGCGAGACCGTGCACTGGACGTTCTTCGGCCTCTCCGCGCTCCTCGTCGCTGTGTACGGGGCGCTGCAGTACAAGAGCGTCCGCTCGCCGTGGCTGTACGTGCCCATCGCCCTCCTGGCCTGGTACTTCCTCCAGCGGAGCGGGATCCACGCGACGGTCGCCGCCGTGGCGCTCGGGATGCTCACGAGCCCCAGGGAGACCCCGGACGGACGGCCCACGAACGCCGAGCGCGCCGACCACTTCCTGCGGCCGTTCTCGGCGGGCGTGTGCGTGCCGGTCTTCGCGTTCCTGTCGGCGGGCGTCGGCCTCGGCATGGCCGAACTGGGCGCCGTGTTCACCGACCGGGTGGCCCTCGGAGTGATCGCCGGGCTGGTGATCGGTAAGTTCGTGGGGGTCTTCGGCGGCGCCTGGGCGGCGGTACGGCTCGGCCTGGCGACGCTCGGGGAGGACCTGCACTGGCATGAGATCGCGGGCGTCGCGCTCCTCGCCGGGGTGGGTTTCACCGTTTCGCTGCTGATCGGCGGTTTGGCCTATACCGACCCGTCACAATTCGAGAGAGTGACCACTGCGGTCCTGATCGCGAGCGTTCTCGCCTCGGCGGCCGCGGCGGTCGTCTTCCGGAGAAGGGTGCGTGTGCGCGCGCGCCCGCACTAAGGAGTAAAGCGATATGTCCGAGGCACTACCGGGCGAGCGCATCGAGGACAAGTCCGTCGGCGAGTTGGTCGCGCTGGCGTCCGGCAGCATCTCCGACCTGGTCAGGGCCGAGCTGACCCTGGCCAAGATGGAGCTGAAGGCCGACGCCAAGAAGGCGGCGCTCAGCAGCATGATGCTCACCATCGCCGCGGTGATGGGCGGGCTGATCGTCATCCTGCTGTCCATCGCGTTCGCGCTGGGGCTCACCGCGCTCGGCATCTGGTCGTGGGCGGCGTTCCTGATCGTCGCGGGCGTCTACGCGGTGCTCGCCGTCCTCCTGATGTGGCTCGCGAAGAAGATCGTCAAGCGGATCGAGGGCGCCAAGCGGACCCGCAAGACGCTGAAGGACGACTTCACCGCCCTGCGGCGCCGCGGCGACGCGAAGGCGATCGACGCCGAGGGCGGCCCCCGCAAGACCGAGCTGACGGACTGACCCACGCCATGTCCGGGCACGACGGGTCGCTGATCGAGGTCGACGGGCCGTGGACCCACCGGCAGGTCAGCGCCGGCGGGACGCGCTTCCACGTCGCCGAGGCCGGCGAGGGGCCGCTCGTCCTGCTGCTGCACGGCTTCCCCGGGTTCTGGTGGTCGTGGCACGACCAGCTGGTGTCGCTGCCCGCGGCCGGCTACCGGGCGGCGGCCGTCGACCTGCGCGGGTACGGCGGCAGCGACAAGCCGCCGCGCGGCTACGACCTGGTCACGCTGGCCGGGGACGCCGCCGGGCTGGTCCGCGCGCTCGGCGAGGCGAACGCGATCGTCGTCGGGCACGACTGGGGCGGGCTGCTCGCCTGGACGACGGCCGTCTACCACCCGAAGATCGTCCAGCGGCTGGCGGTGGTGAGCGCCCCGCATCCGCTGCGGCTGCGGCAGGCCATCGCCGGCGACCCGCGCGGCCAGGGGTGGGCGGCGCGGCACACGTTCGGCTTCCAGGTGCCGCTGTGGCCCGAACGGTGGCTCGTCCGCGACGACGCCGCGCTGGTGGGCAGGCTCCTGCACGACTGGTCCGGGCCGGGCTGGCCGGACGCGCGCACAGAGCAGCTCCTACGGAAGGCCGTGCAGATCCCTGGGGCGGCCCACAGCGCGCTGGAGTACCACCGCTGGTTGATCCGGTCGCAGGCCCGTCCGGACGGCATCCGCTACGCGCACCGTATGCGCGTCCCCATCCAGGCGCCCACGCTCCAGTTGCACGGTGCGCTCGACACGTGCACCCTTCCGGCGAGTGCCCAGGGCTCCGGCCGCTACGTGTCGGCCCCTTACCGCTGGAAGCTCATCGAGGGCGCGGGTCATTTCCCGCATCAGGAACGCCCGCGCGCGTTCGACGCGCAACTCCTCGGCTGGCTCGCCGACCCCGAGCCCGACCGCTGACCCGGCACCTGACCGCTGGCCCCCGACCGCCGACCCGGAGTTCGGCCGACGCAACCCGGGCGTACGGTGGAGCCATGCGGGATCGGGACGAGTCTGGACGCCCACGCAACGCACGCCCACGGGACGCCTACGGACGTCCGCTGCCCCACGGCGCCACCGGCATACCCACCATGCCGGACGACCTCGACATGCCTCCCGGTGAGGCACTGCAAGAGGCACAGAAGCTCCTGGACGCAGACCGCCCCTTCCATGCCCACGAGGTACTGGAGGCGGTGTGGAAATCGTCCCCGGAGCCTGAACGAGAACTCTGGCGTGGCCTCGCCCAGGTCGCCGTGGGGATCACCCATCTCCGCCGGGGAAACGCACACGGCGCTGAGGCGCTTCTAAGCCGCGCCGCCGAACGTCTCGTCCCGTACGAAACAGGTGCTCCACACGGCATCGACGTACGCGGAGTCGTCCAACGCGCCCGTGACCTGGCCGCAAGCCCCGAGAACGGCCCCGTGACCCTTCAGCTCACGCTCTAGCCCATCTCGGCCGCGGGCAGCCTTCCAGCTCGTGGTGTGGCACCGTCCGGCGGACCGGCTAGTCGGAGCAGCTCTGCGTGGAGACGGGGGTCGTGGCCTGGGCGCCCGCGCGCGCGTCGGGAGCGACCTCTTCGGCGGTGAGCGCGTAGCCGGTGGACGGCGTGTCGAGCGCCGCCGCGAAGATGACGCCGTAGACGCGCCCGTCCGTGGACAGCAGCGGCCCGCCCGAGTTGCCCGGCTCGACCCTGCCGCGGATGGCGTAGATCTCCCGGCTGACCTGCCCGGAGTGGTAGATGTCCGGGCCGCGCGCCGTCTGCCGGGCGCGGATCCGGGCGGCGCCCGCCGTGAACGGCTGGTTCTTCGGGAACCCGGCGATGATCGCGTCGTCGCGGACGCGGGCCTCCGTGGCGAACTCCAGCGTCGGCGCCCGCAGCCCCGGCACGTACAGCACGGCGACGTCGCGCTTGGGGTCGTACAGGACGACCCGCCCGCGGTTGCTGTCGCCGTTGATGGTCGACACCTTGGACGCCCCGCGCGCACCGGCGACGACGTGCGCGTTGGTCATGATGTGCTGCGGCGCGAACACGAACCCGGTGCCCTCGATGCGGCGCTGGCACTGCGGCGCCGTGCTGACGACCTTCACGATGCTGTTCTTGGCGGCCTTCAGGCCCCTGGTGCTCAGCACCGACTCGTCCGGCGGCGGCACCTGCACCACCGACTCGCCGCCGAGGCCGTTGAACACCTGCGGGAACTCGCTGCTCTTCACGAACCCCTGGAACGAGGTGAACCACGTCTGCGCCTGCTGCGGCATCACGTCGTTGATGCCGTTGATGATCGAGGAGCCCTTGACCTGCGTCCGGACGGGCTTGAACTCGGAGTTGGCGACCAGGCTGCCGAAGAACCACGCGACGATCAGCAGCGACAGCGCGCTGACGAACGTGCCGCCGACCGCGTCCGCGGTGCGCGCGTTCATGCCGGTCACCCGGTTGCGCAGGACGGCGCCGACGGACGAGGCGATCAGCTGCCCGAGGGTGGCGGCGAGGAACGCGATCACGATGGCGAGCAGCGCCTGCTGCGCGGCCCCGTCCACCGCCGCCTCGGCGATCGGCGGGGCGATCAGCACGCCGACGACGCCGCCGCCGACGAAGCCCGCGAAGCTGAGCAGGCTCACGATGAAGCCCTGCCGGTAGCCCGAGACTCCGAACAGCACGACGAGCACGAGCAGGATGAGGTCGAGAACGTGGTCGTGCAGCACCGCTTCACCGTATAGGGCCGGGCTGCCGGTTCACGTCCCCTCGATGTACCAGATTCGGGTGCGGCGGGTAGCCGTCCGGGGTGACACGCGGGCGTGACCAGGGCCGTACCCTCCGGAAACGCCGCCCTGACCTGCGGATCATGCGCGCCGCGAGCCAGAGGTACCGGTTTGGTCGCAGTCGAGGTGATTCTCAGCTGCGGGCGGAGAGATCCAGGACCTCGCGCGGCAGGTCCTCGACCCGTGAGGTGTCCCACGGCGCGTTCCAGCCCCCGGCGTCCAGGACCTGGGTGAGCAGCGCCGCCGTGAACCCCCACACCAGCATGTCGCGGACGTGGAACGCCGGCCCCAGCCGGAGCCCGGACGGATGCCGCACCATCAGCCGGTTCGCGGGGTCGACCAGCTCGTCCAGCGGGACGCGGGCGACCATCGCGACCTCCCCCGGATGGCCGGGCGCGATCTCCGACGGCTCCCGCCACCAGCCGGCGACGGGCGTGACGCGGTGCGCGCTGTGCGACAGGTACAGCTCGGGCAGCGTGCACAGGACGTCCACACCGGCCGGTTCGACGCCGGCCTCCTCCCACGCCTCGCGCAGCGCCGCCGCAACCGGGCCGGTGTCCTCGGGGTCGATGCGGCCGCCGGGGAACGCGGGCTGCCCGGCGTGGTTGTTCAGCGTGGCGGCGCGCTCGGTGAGCAGCACGTCGGGGCCCTCCGGGCCCTCGCCGAAGAGGATCAGGACGGCGGCGGCGCGGGCGCCCGGCGCGGGCCGGAACATCGGCGGCACCGGGGTCTTCGGGCCTTCCTCGCGAAAACGGTCGAGCCAGCTGGGGGCGGTGTGGGTCACGTTCGTCCCAACCTCGCAACGGCCGCCTTGCTTCCCGTCATGAGAACGGCCCCGGTTTGACGAGCTTGCGCGCGGTCTCCTCGTCGGTCGGCCCCTCGCCGAAGGACGGGCACAGCCGGGCGAGCGGGCACGCCCCGCAGGCGGGACGGCGGGCATGGCAGATCCGGCGGCCGTGCCAGATGAGCCTGTGCGACAGCATCGTCCAGTCCTTGCGCGGGATGAGTTCGCCGATCTCCTGTTCGACTTTCACGGGGTCGTCTTCGGTCGTCCAGGCGAAACGCCGTGCGAGGCGGCCGAAGTGGGTGTCGACGGTGATCCCGGGGACGTCGAACGCGTTCCCCAGGACGACGTTGGCCGTCTTACGCCCGACCCCGGGCAGCTTGACGAGGTCTTCCAGCCGCCCGGGGACCTCGCCGCCGAACTGGTCGCGCAGTGCCGCGGACAGCCCCATGACCGACTTGGTCTTGGCGCGGAAGAACCCGGTGGGCTTCAGGATCGCCTCGACGTCCTCGGGATCGGCGGCCGCGAGGTCCTCCGGGGTGGGGTACTTGGAGAACAGCAGCGGTGTCGTCAGGTTGACCCGCATGTCGGTGGTCTGCGCCGACAGGACGGTCGCGACGAGGAGCTCGAACGGGGTGCCGAAGTTCAGCTCGCAGTGCGCGTCCGGGTAGGTCTCGGCCAGGACCCGGTTCATCCGGCGCGCACGCCGGACGAGCGCCAGCCGTGACTCGTCCTTCCACTTCCGGGCACGCGCCTTCGGGGACGCCTCCGTCGCCATAACGGCCAGCCTACGGCGTCCGCACCGCGATCAGGCCGGACGGGCTCCCGGCGGGGCGGGCGGCCGAACTTTCCGGCCGAGGCGCGTAATCGGGCCGGGGGCGGACCGTCTCTCCTGCACGTCGTTCCCGAAGGAGATCTCATGTCCGACCTCAGCCAGGTGGTCCGCCTTCCCGTTCGCCGGATCGAGCTCGATCTGTCGTTCGAGGGCGCCGCCCGGATCGCCGAGGATCTCCGGGCGCACGTGCCGGGCATCGCGGCGGAGGCGGCGCACCGGATCGAGCAGCGGCTGCCGGAGTTCGCCCGGCCGCACGACCCCCGGTACGCCAAGGCGATGCGGCTGGGCGTCGAGTGCGCCATCGGCCACTTCCTGGAGCTGATGGCCGATCCCGGCGCGTCCTCGGCGGAGGTGGTGGAGTTCTGGCGGCAGATCGGCGTCGGGGAGGCGAGCGAGGGCCGGACGCTGGACGCCTGGCAGGCGGCGACCCGGATCGGGACGGGCCTCGCGGTGGAGCAGCTCACCGAGTGCGCCGAGCGGCTCGGCCACCGGACGAGCCCGGCCGCGATCGCGGCGATCGCCAACGCGGCCCTGGACTACCTGAACCAGGTGGCGGCGTTCGTCGCCGAGGGCCACGCGGACGCCGCCGCCCGCGCCGCCGGCGCGCACCAGGAGCACCGGCGGCGGCTGCTGGAGCTGCTGCTGGCCGGCTCGCCGCGCGCGGAGCTGCGCGGCCCGGCGCAGGAGGCGGACTGGGTGCTGCCCCGCACGGTCGCCGCCGTCGCCCTCCGCGAGCGCGGGCCCGACACCCGGCATCCGGTGCTGCCCCCGGACGTCCTGCCGGGCCTGCACCTGTCCGAGCCGTGCCTGATCGTCCCCGACCCGGAGGGCCCCGGCCGCGCCCGGATGCTGGAGAAGCACCTGACCGGCTGGACGGCCGCGATCGGCCCGGCGGTCGCGGTCGCGGAGGCGGGCGCGTCGCTGCGGCTCGCGCGCGAGGCGCTGGAGCTGGCCTGCCAGGGGCTGATCAGCGCCGCGTCGCCGGTGGCCGCCGAGCGGCACATGCCGATCGTCGTGATGATGCGGGAGCGGGTCCTGGTCGAGAAGGTGATCGACCGGCGGCTCGGGCCGCTGCTGGGCGCCCGCCCGGCGCAGCGCTACCGGCTGGCCGAGACGCTGCTGACCTGCCTGGAGTGCGGGTTCAACGCGACGGAGGTGTCGAGCCGCCTGCACCTGCACCCGCAGACCGTCCGGTACCGGCTGCGGCAGCTGGAGGACCTGTTCGGCGACGCGCTGCACACGACGTCCGACCGGCTGGAGCTGCACATGGCGCTGCACGCATGGCTCGCCCTCAACGCCGAGCCCGCCGCCGCCGCGCGCGACGACCTGAGCTACGGATGAGCGCCGATGTCAGCCGGACACGGTCAGCCGGACGCCTCGACGGCCCAGCCCTGCGCCGCCATCCCCGCGTAGGAGGACGGTTTCAGCGACACCGGTTTCAGCCCGGACCAGCTCGCCTGCAGGTAGTAGCCCTCGCCGTTGCCGAGCCGGTAGACCGAGGGCGCGGTCCGCACCAGCGTCCATACCTGGTGCGGGCCGCCGCACGGCGCCATGACCACCGAGTACTCGCTGCCGCCCTCCCACGGGACGCCCGCCGACGCCTCGCCCCGGCTCATGCACTGCCCGGTGGACGCGCTCGTCAGCGTGAAGCCCCCGGCGGTGTTCGTGCGCTTCCACCCGGTCGCCGAGTCGGAGCAGGAGCGCTGGACGACCGCCGTCCCGCTCGGTGCCAGGCAGGACTGCAGCGTCGTGTTGCGCACCCGGTAGGGGCCCGCGCCGGACGCGCCGCCGGAGTCGTCACCGGGGGCCGTGCCGCCCGTGCCGGGGGTCCGGGTGGCGACGGCGTAGTCGGATTGGCGGACGTCCTGCGGCGCCGACGGGGTCCTGGTCACGGGGACGGCGGAGCTCGGCGGGGCGGCCTCCGGCCGGGGCGCCGGCGCGCCGTCCCCTCCCGTTCCGAAGATGATGATCGCGATCCCGGTCGCGACGCCGCCCGCCACGGCCGCGGGCAGCGCCCAGCCGGCTCCGGCCCCCGCCGGGACGAGGGGGCTGAACGGCGCCGACGGCGCGCCGAGCAGCACCGCGCCGATGGGCAGCGCGCGCCGCAGCCGGCCGTTGAGGTCGGTCATCTCCCTGGCCGCGCGGCGGCATTGCGCGCAGGACTCCAGGTGCCGGCGCAGCGCGCGGGTGCGGCGGCGGCCGGGGCGGCGCACGTTCGCGGCGAGCTGCGCGGTGAACTCGGCGCATTCGGGGCGTGCCCCCGCGCCGGCGGCGAGGAACGCCTGCCGGAGCCCCTCGCGCGCGCGGAACGACAGCTGGGAGACCGCGCCCTTCTCCATGCCGAGCAGCTCCGCGACCCGCGCGACGGGCTCGTCCTCGATGACCGTGTACCAGAGGACGGTCTGCCACCGCTCGGGCAGGGAGCGGAACGCGCGCACGAGCGCGTCCAGCTCATCGACGTCCGGGGCCGGGTCGTCCTCGGGCGCGGCGGCCCAGTCGGCGACCTGGTCGGTCACGACGGTGCGGCGTTCGCCGCGGGCCCAGTCGGTGGCCGTGTTCCGGACGACGGTGTACAGGTACGGCCGGCAGGCGTCGCGCGGCCCGCGGCCCTGGCGCATCGCCGCGAACGTGCGGGTGAACGCCTCGCTGGCCAGATCCTCGGCCAGGTGCTGGTCGCGGACTAACCCCCGCGCGTACCGCAGCACCGCCGTGTGATGGCGCCTGAACAGCTCGTCCGACGCCTGCTCGTCGCCCTCCCCGGCGGCCGCCAGCAGGTCGGCGTCCGGCCGCGCGTCCACGCCCGCTACCACCACGCCATCCAACCCATCGCCCGCATGTCACCACAACCCTCAGAGGTCGCCTCTCACCGGACGAAGAGACGCCGGTTCCGGACGGCGATTACGGGAATTCCCGAGATGATCTTAAAAAGACGAGAATGTTCATTAATGGTAGAGTCACGGGATGATCCTTGACTCCTTCCGGTGGGACTCGTCCCCGTGGCCGGCGACCCTCGCCGGACGCCGGGTCCTGATCACCGGCGCGGCGCGGGGCATCGGCGCGGCCCTCGCCGCCCGGCTGCACGAGCGCGGCGCCCGCGTCGCCCTCGCCGGCCTGGAACCCGACCTGCTCGCCGCCGTCGCCGCGGACTGCGGATCCGCCCCCTGGTGGACGTGCGACGTGACCGACCGCGACCGGGTCGAGGAGGTCGCGGGCCTCGCCGTCCGCGAACTCGGGGGGCTGGACGTGGCCGTCGCCAACGCGGGCGTGGCCGCGCAGATGCCGATCATCGGCGGCGACCCGTCCGTGCTGGAGCAGAGCCTCCGCGTGAACGTGCTGGGCGTCTACAACACGCTCCGGGCCGCCGGCCCGCACCTGAGCCATGAGCGCGGCTATGCGCTGGCCATCGCCTCGCTGGCGGCGGCCGTCCAGGCGCCGCTGCTCGGTGCCTACAGCGCGTCCAAGGCCGCGGTCGAGGCGCTGGGCAACACGTTCAGAGCCGAGTTGAGGCCGTGGGGCGCGAAGGCGGGCGTCGCCTACTTCGCCGAACTCGACACCGACATGACGCGGCGCGGGTTCGGGACCGAGGCCGCGGCCGCCCTGACCAACTCGGGCCGCGCGAGCAGCATCGTCTCGGCGGTCACGCCGTTGAAGGCGGGCATCGACGCGCTGGAGCGCGGGATCGCCCGCCGCTCGAAGCGCGTCGTCGCCCCCTGGTGGGTCGGCGGCGTGCTGCCGGCCCGGATGCTCGCGCAACCCCTCGTCGACGCCGCCGCCCAGCGCGGGCTGCGCGACATCCTGGACATCGCGCGGAAGGAGCAGGTCGAACTGACCACGCCGCAACCGGACTCCGACCGGTGACGACGCCGCGCGTCCCTCCGGGCGGCCGCCGCGATGTCGGGGTCGTGAACTGGCTCGCCTGCGGGGTCGCCGGTCTCGTGGCCGGAACCGGCCCGCCCAACCTGTTCCTGACGCTGGCGCGCCGCCGCGGCCTGTTCCGCGGCTGGCTGTGGTTCGCCGGGCGGCTCATGCCCGGCGGCACCCTGCCGCGCCGCGAGACCGAACTGGTGATCCTGCGCGTCGCGCATCTGCGCGACTGCCGCTACGAGTTCGACCACCACGTCCGCATCGCGGGCCGCTGCGGCGTCCGCAAGCGGGACGTCGAGCGGGTGAAGGACGGCCCGTCCGCCGAGGGCTGGACGCCGCGCGAGCGGGCGATCCTCGCCGCGGCCGACGGGCTGCACGCCGACCGGGACCTGGACGATGCCACCTGGACGCGCCTCCGCGCCCACCTCACCGAAGGGGAGTGCGTGGAGCTGACGATGCTCGTTGCCCACTACGAAATGCTCGCCACCGTGATCGCGACCCTCCGCGTCCAACCCGACCACCCTCGCCACTCCTGACCAGCCCCCGCCCCTGACCAGCCCCCGTCCTGACCAGCCGCCGCCGTGCATCGGCGCGGCCCTGTGCCCACTCGTTTCCCCCATCGAGCCAACGAGGTCACTGTCATGCGCCCAACTCCCCTCACCGCGGTATTACTGGCTCTCACCACGGCGTCCGCCGGGCTCGTCACGCCCGCTCAGGCCGCCGAGCGCGGCGTCCAGTTCACCGACGGCGGCGGTATCCACGTCGTGAAGGTGGCGCGTATCGACGACCGGCAGTACGCGGTGCGGGTGAGCACGGCCGCGCTGGGACGGGCCGTGGACGTCCGCATTCTCCTCCCGACCGGGTACGAGCGGCGGGCGAGCGCGCGGTACCCCGTCCTCTACCTGTTCCACGGGACGTCCGGACGGGCCTCCGACTGGGTCGACGCCGGCGACGCGGAGCGGACGACCGCCGGACGGCCGCTGATCACCGTCATGCCGGACGCGGGCTTCGACGGCAACGGCGGCGGCTGGTTCACCGACTGGGCCGACCCGGCCACCGTGCTGGGGCCGTCCAAGTGGGAGACCTTCCACGTCGGCCAGCTGATCCCGTGGATCGACCGCAACCTGCGCACGGTCGCCCGCCGCGAGGGCAGGGCGGTCGCCGGGCTGTCCCAGGGCGGGTTCGGGGCGATGAGCTACGCGTCCCGGCATCCGGCGCTGTTCGTGTCCGCCGCGTCGTTCTCCGGCGCGCCCGACATCGCCTCCAACCCGGTCGTCGCGGCGGGCGCGGCCGCCGTCGTCTCCTACATCGCGGTCGCGCTCGACGGGGTCGGCCCGGACGCGATCTTCGGCTCCCCGCTCACCGACGCGATCAACTGGCGCGGCCACGACCCCGCCGACCTCGCGTCCAACCTGCGCGGCATGCGGCTCTCGCTCTACACCGCGACCGGCGTCCCGGGGCCGCTCGACCCGCCGGCGCCCGATCCCGCCGCCATCGGCATCGAGGCCCTCACGCACGTCTCCACGGCCGGCTTCCACCGGCGGCTGGACGAGCTGAAGATCCCGAGCCGCTACACCGACTACGTGTTCGGCACCCACACGTTCCCCTACTGGGCCCGCGACCTGCGGCAGTACATCGGCCCGCTGATGCGGACGTTCGCCGACCCGCCGCGTCCGCCCGCGAAGATCTCCTACCGGTCGATCGACCCGAACTGGTCGCAGTGGGGCTGGACGGTCGCGCTCAAGCGGCGCAACGCCCGGGAGTTCAGCGTGCTCTCCAAGGCGTCCAGGACGGGTTTCACGCTACGGGCCGCCGGAACCGCCACGGTGACGACACCGGCGTCCTACCGTCCTGGCACGCGTGCCGTACTCCGCGTCACGCAGGGGAGGAAGCACAGCGTCATCAGGGCGACTGCTGGGCCGTACGGGCGCCTCACCGCCACGCTCCCGCGCACACACAGCGTCACCACAACGCGGGTGACCATCACCGCACGCTAGCGGGCGTCCAGGGCTCCCGATCGCAGAAGCAGGCGCACATGCTCGATGATCGGGGGCCCGATGGCCCGCAGCGCCTCCATGTCGCCCGCCGCGATCGCGGGCGTCACCATCGAACTCACCGCGCCCACGATCACCTGACAGGCGAACTCGCCCTCCGCGCCGGTCACGCCCATGAGGCCCGCCAGGGCCTCGGCCAGCGCGCGCTGTATCTCCGACCGCTGCCGGATGGCCTCCGGACCGGCCGCGTACACCTCCACCAGGAACAGCCGCGCGTACCCCGGTTCGGACGCCAGCGCCTCCAGGTAGGCGGTCACGACGCTCTCGAACCTCGCCGCCGGGTCGCCCTGGCCACCTTCGGAGGTCCCCACGGCGACTTCCAGCCGCCGGCTGAGCAGTTCGCTCGCCTTCCCGAACGCGGCCATGAAGCAGTCGAGCTTGGACGAGAACAGCCCGTAGAAGCTCTGCCTGGACACCCGGGCCCGTTTGAGGACGTCCTCAACCGAGGTTCCGACGTATCCTTTCTCCGCCATGGCCGCGGCCATGGCCGCGCAGAGGCGGTCGCGGTGCACCCGCTCGACCTCCGCGCGGGACAGCGCGTGGCGGCCCCGCGGAAGCCGGCGCGGCGAGGGGCCGGACACCGAGCTCTGCATCCGCTCAGGGTAAGGCACGCGCGCCACCCGTCCGGCTCGTCCCTTAATCCGGTGATGAGACCGCTGTGATGGCATTCACCCAGTGGTCCGTACACTGGGCAAACGGGACCATGACCGCCGTGGGACGCAGTACCCCCCGGTCCCGCGTTTCGGCGCGCCGTGACCCTGCCTTCACGCACGCGGTGGGACGTACGTCACACTAGTCATGTAGGTGTTCGAGGAGGAGAAGCGTGACCGATCGCGACGTGGACGTTCTGAGCAGAGCCCCGCTCTTCGAGGCCCTCGACGAGCAGGGCGCCAAGGCACTGCGCGCCAACGTGACCGAGGCGCGGCTCGCGCGCGGTCAGACGCTGTTCAACGAGGGGGAGACCGGGGACCGCCTGTACGTGGTCCTGGAGGGCAAGATCAAGCTGACCCGGACGGCGCCGGACGGCCGGGAGAACCTGCTGAGCGTGCTCGGCCCCAGCGAGATGTTCGGCGAGCTGTCGCTGTTCGACCCCCGCCCCCGGACCGCGAGCGCCATCGCCGTCACCGAGTGCCGCCTCGCCGGCCTCGGCCACGACGACCTGCGCCCCTGGCTCACCGGGCACCCCGAGGTCGCCGTCCAGCTGCTGCGCGCGCTGGCCCAGCGGCTCCGCAAGACCAACGACGTCATGGCCGACCTCGTCTTCACCGACGTCCCCGGCCGCGTCGCCAAGGCGCTGCTCGACCTCGCGGAGCGGTTCGGCCAGCCGTCCGAGGCGGGCCTGCACGTCCACCACGACCTCACGCAGGAGGAACTGGCGCAGCTCGTCGGCGCCTCCCGCGAGACGGTCAACAAGGCGCTCGCGGACTTCGCCCAGCGCAACTGGCTGCGCATCGAGGCGCGCGCCGTCGTCATCCTCGACATCGAGCGCCTCCGCAAGCGCTCCAAGTAGGCACGCCCGCGTCCAACGCCAGGCGTCCGACCGGCCCGGCGCTCAGCGTTGGACCCCGGCGCCCACGGCGCCGTCCGGGTCAGCGGCGGGAGTCGAGGTAGTCGAGCTGCGCCTGGACGGACCATTCCGCCGCGGGCCACAGGGACTTGTCCACGTCGGCGTACACGCGTTCGACGACCTCGCGGGCGGTGCGCGCCCCCGCCTCCACGGCCGCCTCGACCTGGGCGAGGCGCTCCCGGCGATGGTCGATGTAGTGGTCGAGGACGGCGATCGGGTCGTCCAGCTTGGGGCCGTGGCCGGGGAGGATGGTGGCGGCCTCCACATCGGCGGAGAACCTGCGGAGCCGGTCCAGGGAGCCGAGGTAGTCGCCGAGGCCGCCCTCCAGCACGGTCGTCCCGTACCCGAGGACGGTGTCGCCGGTGAGGACGGCGCCGTCCGCCGGCAGCCAGAAGGTCAGCGAGTCGTCGCTGTGGCCCGGCGTCTCCATGATCCGCAGCTCCAGGCCGCCCGTGGTGACGACGTCCCCCTCCGCGAGCCCCTCGTCACCGAGCCGGTGCCTGGGGTCGAGCGCCCGCACCTTGACCGGCCCGCCGGCCAGTTTCGCGAGCCTGCCCGCGCCCGCCGAGTGGTCGGGGTGTCCGTGGGTGAGCAGGACGAGCCCCACCCGCCGGCCCTGCGCCTCGATGACGTCCAGGACGCGCCTGAGGTGCTTGCCGTCCTTCGGCCCGGGATCGACGACGACGGCCTCGTCCGCCTCCGGCTCGGCGATGATCCAGGTGTTCGTGCCGTCCAGGGTCATGGCGGACGGGTTCGGAGCGAGCACGCAGGTCGCCCGTTCGGTACCCATCCCGTCAATCTCGGTCATATCCCCCATCCTGCCCGAGGCCCGGTCCGGGTGCCGGACCGGGTTCCAGCCGAAGCGGTCGAGATGCCGCAGCGCAGACGTACCGGCCAGCCGCCACATGACGGCCCGGGACCGGGGCATTCCGCGCGGCA
The DNA here is from genome assembly GCF_004348335.1 of Actinomadura bangladeshensis. GTDB lineage: Bacteria > Actinomycetota > Actinomycetes > Streptosporangiales > Streptosporangiaceae > Spirillospora > Spirillospora bangladeshensis. The sequence continues at coordinate 19,227 of NZ_SMJW01000002.1, forward strand.
CGGTCAGCCCAGCCCGTAGTGCCGTCCGACGCCGTCCGGCAGGACGAGGTACGCCTCGCCGTCGATGATCTCCGCGGTCGGCTCGTGCACGACGATCTCGCGCGGCGCGGCCAGCACGTCCGCGACGGTGTCGAACTCGGCCAGCTCCGCCAGCGTCGCGATCGTCGGCGGCAGCATCATCCACTCGCCCTTCTCCGCGCGCTCGGCCGCCTCCGCCGGGCGCACCCAGGCGACCTGGTCGGCCTCGGTGCTGACGTCCCGCGCCCGCTGCCCCGCCGGCATCGCGGCGACGAAGAAGCGGGTGTCGTAGCGCTTCGGCTCGATCGCCGGGGTGATCCAGTGCGCCCACGGGCGCAGCAGGTCGGCGCGCAGGACCAGCCCGCGCCGGTCGAGGAACCCGCCGAACGACTGCGAGCGGTCCAGCAGCGCCTGCCGGTCGGCCTCCCACTCGTCGCCGCGCGTGTCATCGACGACCGTCCCGGCGGTCGGCCCGGCCAGCAGGACGAGCGTCTCCTCGAACGTCTCCCGGACCGCCGCGCAGACCAGCTCGCGGGCCAGCGGCTCGTCCGCCTTGAACGCCGTCCCCCAGTCGGCGGGCGGCGGCCCGCACCACGCCAGGTCGGCCTCGCCGTCGCGCGGGTCGACCGACCCGCCCGGGAACACGTAGGCGCCGGGCGCGAACGCCATCGACCGGACGCGGCGCAGCATGAACGCCTGCAACCCGTGCTTCTCGTGGTCACGGAGCACGACCACGGTCGCCGCATGCCGGGCGGGGACGGGCTCGGCCCGGCCCGCCCGGATGTCCTCGATCCGATCCCGGAAGCTCTCCGGCAGCTTCAGCCCGTGCACAGTGCTCATGGCGTGTCATTCGGACATACCGAATGGCATTCCGTCAAGCCGCCGGTCCTACTCGACCTCGGCGATCAGCTCGACCTCGACCGGCACGTTGAGCGGCAGGGCCGCGACGCCCACGGCGCTGCGCGCATGCTTGCCCGCGTCCCCGAAGACCTCCACCAGCAGGTCGCTCGCCCCGTTCACCACCTGCGGCTGGCCGTAGAAGTCCGGCGCGCTGGCGACGAACCCGACGACCTTCACGATCCGGACGACCCGCGACAGGTCGCCGATCTCCGCCTTCAGCGCCGCGATCGCGTTCAGCGTGCAGATCCGCGCCTGCTTCGCGGCCTCCTCCGCACTGACCTCCGCGCCCACCTTCCCGGTGACGCCCACCTCGCCCTTCACCATCGGGACCTGGCCCGCCGTGTAGACGAGCGACCCCGTCCGCACCGTCGGCACGTACGACGCGACCGGCGGGACGACGTCCGGCAGCTCGATCCCGAGCTCCCGCAGCCGCTCTTCGGGCGTGCTCATGACTGGACTTCGCGCTTGAAGTAGGCCACCAGGTTCTCCGGGTTCGGCCCCGGCAGGACGGTGACGAGCTCCCACCCGTCCTGGCCCCAGTTGTCAAGGATCTGCTTGGTCGCGTGCACCAGCAGCGGAACGGTCGCGTACTCCCACTTCTTCATGGCAGTCACCCTAGCCGTGCCCATTGCTCCGCTGGAGGACACACCTGGGATGGGTCAGGTCGAGGTGGTGTCGTGGCGGGCGCGGGCCGCGTGGACGTCGCCGATGTGGTGGTTCGCCCAGTCGATCATCGTTGCGATCAGCGGGATGATCCGGTCGCCCAGCGGCGTCAGCGCGTACTCGACCTGCACCGGCACGGACGGCGTGACCGTGCGCGCCACGAAACCGTCCCGTTCGAGGGAGCGCAGCGTCTGCGTGAGCATCTTCGCGCTGACGCCCGGCAGGGCGCGGCTCACCTCGGCGTACCTGCGCGGGCCCGCCGCCAGCTCCCAGAGGACCATCGTGCTCCACTGCCGGCCGACGATCCCCAGCAACTGGTTCATCGGGCACGTCTCCATGAAGGCGCCGAACGCCGCCCTCTCCTGCTCGCGGCGCTGCGCCGCCGTCATCGTGGCCATGCTGCGGGCTCACCTCCGGGTGCCGAACGCACCCCGAAGTAACTTCTTCCGGGCGCGCGCTGTTCCGGCGACAGTGAGCGGTGCGGGGCTTCTCCCCGCGCCACCACGTCACCTCACGAGGAGTTCCGTCATGCGCGCGATCATCGTCAAGACCCCCGGCGGGCCGGACGCGCTGGAGGAGGCCGACGTCCCGGAGCCCGTTCCGGGGCCGGGCCAGGTCCGGATCCGGGTGGCGGCCGCGGCGGTCAACCCGGTCGACGCGGCCGTCCGCGCGGGCACCCTGGCCGCCGCGGGGCTGATGTCCTTCGACGCACGGCCGGCGTTCGGCATCGGCATGGACGTCGCCGGCACGATCGACGCCATCGGCGCCGGCGTCACCGGCCGCACACCCGGCGACCAGGTCATCGGATTGCAGGACCGGCTCGACGTACCGCACGCCGGCTACGCGGAGAAGATCGTCCTCGACGCGTCCGCCGTCGCCCGCGCGCCCCGCTCGGCCTCCCCTGCCGAGGCGGCGACGCTGCCGCTCAACGGTCTGACGGCGCTGCAGGCGCTCGACCTGCTCGACCTGCCGCCTGGAGCGACGCTGCTGGTCACGGGCGCGGCCGGGGCCGTCGGCGGCTACGCCGTCGAGCTCGCCGCACACCGCGGGCTCCGCGTCGTCGCCTCCGCCGCCGCGACGGACGAGGCGCTGGTGCGGGGCTTCGGCGCGGAGATGTTCGTACCCCGGGACGTCCACCTCGCGGACGCGGTCCGGGCGCTCGTCCCCGGCGGCGTCGACGGGGCCGTGGACACCGCCCTCCTCGCCGCGGCGGCGCTCGACGCCGTCCGCGGCGGCGGGACGTTCGCGGCCGTCAACGGCGGCCCGGCCATTCCGGTGCCGCTGCGCGGGATCAGCGTCCGCAACGCGTGGATCCGCGCCGACGCCGCCCAGCTCGCCGCGCTCGTCGACCTCGCGGACGAGCGCCGCCTGACCCTCCGCGTGGCCGACACGCTGCCGCTGGCGGAGGCCCGCAAGGCGCACACCCGCCTGGAATCCGGCGGTCTGCGAGGCCGCCTGGTCCTGATCCCCTGATCGGGGGACGCGGCGCCGCCGGGTGCACCGGGCGGCGCCGCGCGGGGGTCAGCGCTGCTCTCCGGTCTCGGGACCGGGGTCGCCGCTCGAGATGCCGCGGGGTTCGTCGGACGCGGAGCGGCGCTTCGGCTCGTCCAGGCCGATGACCGGCGGGACGTCCTCGGCCGACTCCAGGGTCGAGGGCTGCTCCGCCGCCTTGGCGAGCTCCTCCTCGGCCTTGGCGAGCCGCTCGCCGAGGTCGAGCCTGGAGCCCTCGCCGCCTCCGGCCGGCCCGGAGCCGCCCGTGACCTTGTCGAAGAACCGCAGGATCTCGACCGGCAGCGGCATGACCAGCGTGCTGTTCTTCTCGGCCGACACCTCCACGACCGTCTGCAGCAGGCGCAGCTGGAGGGCCGCCGGGTCCTGCGACATGATCTCCGCGGCGGCGGCGAGGCGCTTGGACGCCTGGAACTCGCCGTCCGCGGTGATGATGCGGGCGCGGCGCTCGCGCTCGGCCTCGGCCTGCCGGGCCATCGAGCGCTTCATGCCCTCGGGCAGCGAGACGTCCTTGATCTCGACCCGCTCAATCAGGATGCCCCACGGACCCTCGGTGATCTCGTCGATGATCACCCGAAGCCGCATGTTGATCTTCTCGCGCTCGCCGAGCAGCTCCTGCATGTCGGCCTGGCCGATGACCGACCGCAGCGACGTCTGCGCCACCTGCGAGACCGCGTACCCGTAGTTGTGGACGTTCACGATCGCCTTCACCGGGTCGATCACCCGGAAGTAGACGACCGCGTCGACGCGGACGCTCACGTTGTCCTGGGTGATGCCGTCCTGGCCGGGCACCCCCATCGTGATCGTCTGCTGGCTGACCTTCTGCATGCGCTCGACGATCGGCACGATCGCCGTCAGACCGGGCCGGCGCACCGCGCCGGGACGCAACTGCCCGTCCCGCTGCACCTGGCCGAACCGGAACACGATCCCGTTCTCGAACTGCTGTACGACGCGGATCGACGACGCCAGGACGATGAGCCCCCCGACGACGACGATCAGCACGATGATGAGGGCCACCGCTTCCATCACGGCCACCTTTCTCACGTGGGCGGCCGGAGCCCGGGGATCGCCCGGACACCGGCGGAATACTGGACCGGTGAGGATCCAGACGGAACCGCCCGGGGACGGTTCACGTTTCCCAGCTAACCGCGCGGGCACGCCCGTGTACAACGCTCGCACGAATGATCTTGCGGGGAACCGTGTCAGGGATCACTTGCATACGGGCGGGCGCCCTCTGAAGTGTTTGCCGAGTGAACGATATGGTCGATCGGGTGAGCGCGAGAGACACCGACTGGGACGGCGTACGCCTCCATGTGGTCACCGGGAAGGGCGGCACGGGCAAGACGACCGTCGCCGCGGCCCTCGCCCTTGCCCTGGCCGCCGGAGGACGCAAGGTCCTGCTCGTCGAGGTCGAGGGGCGGCAGGGCATCGCCCAGCTGTTCGACTGCCCGCCCCTCCCGTACGAGGAGCGCCGCGTCGCGGTCGCCCCGGACGGCGGGGACGTGTACGCGCTCGCCATCGACACCGAAGAGGCGCTCATCGAGTACCTCGAGATGTTCTACAACCTCAAGCGCGCCGGCAAGGCGATGACCAAGCTCGGCATCGTCGACTTCGTCACCACCATCGCCCCCGGCCTGCGCGACGTCATCCTCACCGGCAAGACCTCCGAATCGGTGCGCCGCAAAGGGAAGGACGGCGCCTTCATCTACGACGCCGTCGTCATGGACGCCCCGCCCACCGGTCGCATCACCAAGTTCCTGAACGTGAACGAAGAAGTCTCCGGTCTCGCCAAGGTCGGCCCCGTCCGCAACCACGCCGACACCGTGATGAAGGTCGTCCGCAGCCCGGAGACCGCCGTGCACTTCGTGACCCTCCTTGAGGAGATGCCCGTCCAGGAGACGATGGACGGCATCCACGCCCTCACCGAGGTCGGCCTCCCGGTCGGCGGCGTCATCGTCAACATGGAGCACGAGCCCGTCCTCAGCGAGGACGACCTCACCGCGGCCGCCGCCGGCACCCTCGACACCGACGAGATCGTCCGCGGTGTGAAGGCCGCCGGGCTGGAGCACGACGCCGAGCAGATCGCCGCCGTCCTCGCCGCCGAGGCCACCGACCACGCCCGCCGCACCGCCCTGCAGCGCCGCGAGAAGGAACGCCTCGACTCGATCGACCACCCCCGCTACACCCTCCCGATGCTCTCGGACGGCATGGACCTGGCCGGCCTCTACGACCTGGCCGCCGCCCTCCGCGCCCAAGGCGCCGCATGACCGGGCACATCGGCCGGCGGCACCTGCCGGGAGACGCGGGCGTTCGTCCGACAGGAGAGGTCGCCGGAGTGGAAGATGCGCGGCGAGCGGTAGGCGTCCGCACGGCGGGGAGTACGCGGTTCGGCACGGTGGCGGCGCTGCCCGGGGTCTCCTGGGTGGCTCTCGCGGCGGCGCATGCGGGGCCCGGCGGCGAGTGGCAGAGGTGAATCGATGAGCCCGATCGGCAAGACCCCTCCCGTCCTGGACGTCGACGCGCTGCTCGACGACCCGCGCACGAAGATCATCGTGTGCTGCGGCTCGGGCGGCGTCGGGAAGACGACCACGGCCGCCGCGCTCGGCGTGCGGGCCGCCGAACGGGGGCGCGACGTCGTCGTCCTCACCGTGGACCCGGCGCGCCGGCTCGCCCAGTCGATGGGCCTGTCGGAGCTCGACAACAGCCCCCGCAAGATCGAGATCGACGGCGACGGCGAGCTGCACGCCATGATGCTCGACATGAAGCGCACCTTCGACGAGATCGTCGAGGCGCACGCCGACCCGGACCGGGCGAAGCAGATCCTCGCCAACCCCTTCTACCAGTCGCTGTCGTCCAGCCTGTCGGGCACGCAGGAGTACATGGCGATGGAGAAGCTCGGCCAGCTGCACCGCTCCGGCGCCTGGGACCTGATCATCGTGGACACCCCGCCGTCCCGGAACGCCCTGGACTTCCTGGACGCCCCCGAGCGCATGGGACGCTTCCTCGACGGCCGCTTCATGAAGATCCTCGCGGCGCCGGCCAAGACCGGCGGCCGCTTCGGCGTCAAGGTGATCAGCGCCGGGTTCGGCATGTTCACCGGGGCGATCAACAAGGTCCTCGGCGTCCAGCTCCTGCGCGACGTGCAGACGTTCGTCGCCGCGTTCGACACGATGTTCGGCGGGTTCCGGGAGCGGGCCGAGAAGACGTTCAAGCTCCTGCAGACCCCCGGCACCGCGTTCCTCGTCGTCGCCGCCCCCGAGCCGGACGCGCTCCGCGAGGCGTCCTACTTCGTCGAGCGCCTCGCCGAGGAGCGCATGCCGCTCGCCGGGCTCGTCGTCAACCGCGTCCACGAGTCCGCGGCCGACGGCCTGTCGGCGGCGCGCAGCCAGGCCGCCGCCGAGACGCTCGAAGAGCGCGGCGAGCACACGCTGACCGCGGCGCTGCTCCGCCTGCACACCGCCCGCATGCAACTGGCGGCCCGCGAGGAGCGCCTCCGCGACCACTTCGCGTCGACGCACCCGACCGTCCCGGCCACGGCAGTCCCCGCCCAGGCCGAAGACGTCCACGACCTGGACGGCCTACGCCTGGTCGGCGAAGACCTGGCCGCCCCCACCTCCTCCTCGCCCGCCGCCTGACCTCGCCCACGCAACCTCCCACCGCCGCCCGTCAACGGCCTGCATCTCTACGATGTCCTCCCGCCGCGGCAGGCACCACGAGAACTCCCATCTGTGGACAACCCGGTTCGCCGAGTGCGGCTACCTGGTGTTCTTGGGGACGTAGAGGCGGATGTCGTCCACGTACGCTTCGCCCTCGTAGTAGTTCAGGTGCGGGTCGCCGATGATGAACGAGTCGGGGTAGGCCGAGCCCTCGGGCCAGGAGTGCTCCGTGACGTACGTCCCGGCGGGGCCCTTGTGGACCAGGCGGCGGTCGAAGCCCCGCTGTAGTACTCGTTGGTCAACTACTCAGCCCTGAGGACAGGTCTTGCCCGGTCCGTGGGGCTTTGTTCGCGCTCCCGACTGCCCGTTACGGTGGGGCGGTCACGGGTCGCATCCACCCGCCCGCGCTAGGCGGGGGTGGGTTGGGGCATGTTGACGAATACCCACGCCGAGCATGCGCGGTCACGCACGTTGACCCCGGCGACGACGTCGGCGGGCCCAGCGAGACCGCACCGACGACAACAGAAGTGGTCCCGCGAGGGACGGTTGTTCCTGGCGGTGTGGCCGCAGCGCGGGCAGCGCTGCGAGGTGTAGGCCGCATCCACCTCGATGAACGGCACCCCGGCGCGGCGTGCCTTGTAGGCGATGAACGCGCCGAGCTGGTGGAAGGGCCAGGACGACAGGCGTGCCCGCTGGTCGCGAGGAACCGTGACCCGTCCGCGGATCCCACTCAGCTCTTCGAGTGCGATACCGCGTCCGGTGCGTGCCGCGACGGCGACGACCTGCTTGGCGATCGTGTGGTTGACATGCGTGGCGTGCCGCGCCTCGCGGCGGGCCCGCTTCTTCAGCAGCCGGGCGGCCGATCGGGTGCGTTTGGCCTGGAGTTCGGCGCGTTTGCGGGCCTGCCACCGCCGGTACCGGCCCAGCCGACGCCCCTGATGGTTGTCGCCGTCGCTGGTGGTGGCCAGGTTGACGATGCCGCGGTCCACCCCCACCCAGTCGACCGGCTCGAACACCTCGGGTTCAGGGACATCGCAGGTGGCGAGCAGGAACCACTTGCCGTCCCGGTGCACGAGATCGGATTCGCCCTTGCGGTGCGCGGTCAGCATCTTGGCCTGATCTGGTGAGCAGGCGAACCGCAGGTTCTTGCACCGGCCCGCTGTGGTCCAGATGCTGACGGTGCCCGCGTCGAACTGCCACGACAGGTTGCGGTCGTCGAAGGTGTGCGCGGCGTCCGGGCGGAACGTGATCGGTTTGGACTCGACCTTGCGGCGGCGCTTGGATGCCGGGCCGCCGAGACGGCCGTTGCGGATGGTGCCGCGCAGGGTGGTGTAGGCGTCCACGACCCGTTTGATCACGTGCTGGGCGGCCTGGGCCCCGAGCCCGGCGGCTTTGAGGTCGCCGTAGCAGAGCCTCCGCAGGGGCATCTCACGGCAGCGGAGCCCGAACTCCTCGAAGGCCACGGCTGCCACCTCGTTGGCTGCGGTGTTGACCCGATGCAGGGTGTGCTCCAGCGCCGGCGCTTGCTCGGGCGTCGGCAGGAGCTTCACCTGCACCACCAGTTTCACAGTCCGTGACTGTATCATTACGCCCGTCACACCGAATCCGTCCAAACGGTGCGTGGGCGAGGTCGCCAGCGCGAGGGCCCCGCCACCATGACGAAACGATCGATGGGACAGCACGAGCACGTGGCCGCGGGCCCGCACCGCGAAAACGGTGCGGGCCCGCGGCCACGCTTGTCAATCGGACCGTGCCGGTCCCTGAACCACTGCCGGACGCCTGGACGGGCCGCGGACGGCCCCTCCGAGTTCAGCTGGCGACGAGTTCCTGCTCGTCGGCGTCGGCGTCCACCTCCACCGACCGCTCGTACTCTTCCTTCGCGGTCTCCAGCAGGTCGCGCCACGACCGCACATCCGGCCGCCGCCGCAGCAGAGCCCGGCGCTCACGCTCGGTCATCCCGCCCCAGACACCGAACTCGATCCGGTTGTCGAGGGCGTCAGCGAGACACTCCGTGCGCACTGGGCAGCCGCGGCAGATGAGCTTGGCCCGGTTCTGCGCCGCTCCCTGCACGAACAGGGCGTCCGGATCCGCGTTACGGCAGGCGGCGCGGGCGGTCCAATCCGTGATCCACATCTTGGCCCCACTCCCCTAGGGTCTGTGTCGATTTGCGCTCCTTGGCCGGACGGGCGCGGACGTCAGGCCGCCAAACGAAAGCCGTGGGGAAGAACTTACGGAAGCGAGACAGGTTTCAACAGTCCCCGTTGGGCCCATTCTCGATATAGCCCACCGGGGCCATACCGCCGGAACGGACTAGTTACCTGTAGTTGACGCGCCAGACACGGCGCAGGTTGTCATGATGAGGGCATACCGGGCGAACGGCCTGCCCGCGGCGGTCTGACCGGCCAGATCGCGGGCGCCGCTGGGGGGACGTGTCCCTAATGCACCTCTCGTCCCGCGTACCCTAGATCCCGTGCGCGTTGTGAATACGGATCGGGGCCAGGCCGCCTCCACGCTGTTCAAGTTGCTCGGTGCCGGGGCGGTTGCGGGTCTCATCGTCGCCCTCATCGCGCTACCGGCCGTCGGCAGCGCGGGCCTGACCGCTCGCGACGCCGCGAACAACTTCGAGAGCATGGACAGCCAGCTCAAGACGTCCCCTCCGTCCGAGAAGACGGTGATGTACTCCGCGGACGGCAAGCAGGTCGCCACGTTCTTCGACAAGTACCGCGAGTCCGTCCGCCTCGACCAGGTCGCGCCCATCATGCGCAAGGCCATGATCGACATCGAGGACTCGCGGTTCTACGAGCACGGCGCACTCGACCTCAAGGGCACCATCCGCGCCATGGCGTCCAACGTCGAGTCGGAGCAGACCCAGGGCGGCTCCACGCTCACGCAGCAGTACGTCAAGAACCTGCTGGTCGACAGTGCCCGGACCGACGAGGAGTACCGCGAGGCGACCGCACCCACCGTCGGACGCAAGCTCCGCGAACTGCGCTACGCACTCGACATCGAGCAGCGCATGACGAAGGACCAGATCCTTGAGGGCTACCTCAACATCGCCTACTTCGGCGCAGGCGCGTATGGGGTGCAGGCCGCCGCGAAGCGCTACTTCAGCGTCCCGGCGTCCAAACTGACCCTCGGCCAGGCGGCGCTGCTCGCCGGCATCACGCAGAACCCCACCGCTTACGACCCCATCCGCAACCCCAAGGACGCCCGCCACCGGCGTGACATCGTCCTGTACCGGATGGCCCAGCTCAACCACATCACCAAGGCGCAGGCCGACGAGGAAGCCGCCAAGCCGATCCAGCTGAACCGCACCGACCCGGTCGGCGGATGTCAGACCAGCAAGGCGCCGTTCTTCTGCGAGTACGTCAAGTACGACATGCTCAACATCCTGTCGGACGGCAAGTACTGGTCGCTGAAGCCGAAGCAGCAGCAGAACATCGTCAACGAGCTGAACCGCGGCGGCTACACGATCCGCACCACGCTCGACTTGCAGGACCAGCGCGCCGTCGACAAGACGCTCCGCGGCACCGTCCCCCCGAACGGCAACCGCGTCGCGGCCCAGGCAATGGTCGAACCCGGCACGGGGAAGATCAAGGCGATCGGCGTGAGCAAGCGGTACGGCCCCGGCAAGGGCCGGACGACCATCAACCTAGCCGCCGACTACCACCACGGCCGCAACAACGGCGTGTCGGCGGGCTCGACCTTCAAGGTCTTCACCCTCGCCGCCGCCATCGACCAGGGCATCCCGGTCAGCACCACCATCAACTCCCCGCAGACGGTGACGGTCGGCGGCTTCCAGCCGTGCCGCTACACCGGGACGTGGCAGAACAAGAAGTACGACAACGAGCTGGTCGGCGGCGGCGCACCCTGGACGGTGTCCAACGCCGGCGACAGCGAGAAGGGCAACTTCAACCTCAAGACCGGCACCTGGCACTCGGTCAACACGTTCTACGCCTACCTGGAGAAGCGCGTCGGCGTCTGCAACGCGGTCAAGATGGCCGAGAAGTTCGGGATGAAGCAGGGCAACGGCAACCCGCTGCTGCCGATCCCGTCCCAGGTCCTCGGCGTCAACGACGTCGACATGGTGCACCTCGCCGCCGCCTACGCCGGCTTCGCCGCCCGCGGCAAGTACTGCTCGCCCGTCTCGGTCACCGAGGTCGTCGACCCGCAGGGCAAGAAGCTGAAGCTGCCCAAGCAGGACTGCCACCAGGCCCTCGACCAGGACGTCGCCGACAAGGTGAACTCGATCCTGCAGGGCGTCCTCACCAAGGGCACCGCCGCCGGACTCGGCATCGGCCGCCCCGCCGCCGGCAAGACCGGCACGTGCGAGGAGTTCACCTGCGCCGTGTTCGCCGGCTACACCCCGAACCTCGCCTCCGCCGTCGCCTACTGGGACTTCCGCGGCCCCTGGCAGTACAAGGTCTACGGCATCTACGGCGCGACGATCCCCGGCCCGCTCTGGCGCACCTCGATGCAGCGGGCGCTGGCCGGCGAGCCCGCCCCGGGCTTCCAGACCCCGTCCCGCGACTTCGGCGACACGACCCGCGTCCCGCAGCTGAAGGGCGCGACCGTCGCCGACGCCAAGTCCAAGCTCGCCGCGGCCGACCTGCAGGCCAAGGTCGCGTCCGGGTCCGTCGACTCCGACCAGCCGCGCGGGACGGTCGTGTCCACGTCACCGGACGCGGGCAGCGAGGTCCCGCCCGGCACCACCGTCATCCTGTACATCAGCAACGGCAAGAAGCCCGCGCGAGGCCACGAGGACGACTGACCTGAAGGGCCCGGCGCTCCCGCCGGGCCCTCCGTCATTCCGCGAGCTGCCGCTTGACCTCGGCGGCGACCCGTCCGCCCTCGGCACGCCCGGCGACCTTCGGGTTCACGGCCTTCATGACCTGCCCCATCGCCCGCGGCCCCGACGCCCCCGTCTCCGCGATGGCGTCCGCCACGAGTGCCGTCAGATCCTCGTCGCCCAGCTGAGCGGGCAGGTACTCCTCCAGCACCGCGCCCTCGTCCCGCTCCGCCTGCGCCTGCTCCTCGCGCCCCGCGTCACCGAACGCCGTCGCCGCCTCCCGCCGCTTCTTCGCCTCCCGCGTGAGCACCTTCACGACGTCGTCGTCCGACAGCTGCCGCGACTGCTTGCCCGCGACCTCCTCGTTCTTCACCGCGGTGAGCGCCATCCTCAACGTCCGCGTGCGCACCTCGTCGCGCGCCTTCATCGCGGACGACAGATCGGTCTCCAGCTTCTCCTTCAGGGTCATGCCAACATCATGCCCGTCCCGTACCTTCTGCCTCATCAGGATTACCGCGCGGTGCCCATCTCTGAAAGCATGGGGTCCTGAGAAGGGAGAGTCGTGCGAAAGAGATACGCCGTGCCGCTGAGCCTCCTGGGCACGGGGGCGGCGACCTTCGGGTACGCCTCGGTGATCGAGCGGAACTGGTTCCGCCTCCGCCGCGTCGACGTGCCGGTGCTGCCGCCCGGCCGTCCCTCGGTGAAGATCCTGCACATCTCCGACGCGCACCTCACGCCCGGCAGGACGCGCCTCATCCACTGGGTCCGCGCCTTGGACGCCCTGGAACCCGACCTCGTCGTCAACACCGGCGACACCCTCGCCCACCGCGACGCCATCGGCCCCTTCCTCGAAGCCCTCGGCCCCCTCCTGGACCGCCCCGGCGTCTTCGTCTACGGCTCCAACGACCTGTTCTCCCCGCTCTTCAAGAACCCCCTGCGCTACATCTGGCGGACGAGCAAGTCCGACTACGAGCGCGGCCGCCGCGACCCCGACCTCCCGTACCGCGAGCTCGGCTCGTCCCTCCAGGCCGCCGGCTGGCTCGACCTGAACAACCGCATCGGCCGCCTCAAGGTCGGCGAACTGGACGTCGAGTTCGGCGGCATCGACGACTCCCACATCGACCGCGCCCGCTACGACAAGATCGCCGGCCCCGTCGACCCCCAGGCCGACGTCCACATCGGCGTCATGCACAGCCCCGAACCGCACAACCTCGACCGCTTCACCGCCGACGGCTACGACCTCCTCCTCGCCGGCCACACCCACGGCGGCCAGGTCTGCGCCCCCTTCTACGGCGCCCTGGCGACCAACTGCGGCATAGACCGTCCCCGCGTGAAGGGCCTCCACAAGCACCGCGGCTCCTGGCTCCACGTCTCCGCGGGCCTGGGCACGTCCCCGAAGGCCCCCATCCGCTTCTGCTGCCCCCCAGAGGCAACCCTCCTGACCCTCGTCCCCCGGTGAACTGGCAGACCACCACCGTCATCTCAACCCTCTACGACAGGGCAGTCCAGAGCCGCACGCTCGCCCCCATAGGCGCCCGCGCCCTCTGGAACTACGACATATCCAACCTCCGCCGGGCCATAGCCGCCCAAGACCCAAACGCGCTAACCCTGGACATCCCCTGCGGCGGCGGCCTGGCAGTAGACGACAACCCCCACCACGTAGCCGCCGACATCTCCCACCCCATGCTCACCCGAGCCCGCCGCAGAACAAGCACCCTCCTCCAAACCGACATCTACGCACTCCCCTTCGCCCCCGCCACCTTCGAAGCCTGCGTCACCTACAACGGCCTCCACTGCCTAGCCGACCCACCCGCCGCCCTACGCGAACTAGCCCGCGTCCTACGCCCGGGCGGCACCCTGACCGGCACAACAATCACCACGGGCACGAACCGAGACCCGTTGATCAAGCTCCTCCAACGCCTGCGCATCTTCGGCAACCCAGGCACGACGACCGACCTCCGAACCTGGCTGACATCCGCCGGCCTGACCGACATAGCCCTGACCCCCTCAGGCGCAGTGACCGGCTTCACAGCCCGTAAATAGGGACGCAGCACCCCTCACCATCCGCTAGAGTGGTCAAGGCGCCGGGAGCACGTACGACCTCCCGGGCAGCCACCACCGGGGTGTAGCGCAGCTTGGCAGCGCGCTTCGTTCGGGACGAAGAGGTCGTGGGTTCAAATCCCGCCACCCCGACAGAAAACGCCAGGTCAGAGGCCGGATCTCCATCCAGGAGACCGGCCTCAAGATCTTTTGACCCCCATCTGACCCCGCCCCCGACCGTGACCCTGCAGCATCCAGGGTCACGCACCATCACCTATTGGTCACACCTCAGCTCCCTCCGGGTCCGTCTGAACCTCGGCTCCAAGCTTCCCCAGCGCTCGATCGCCACAGTCGCACGCAGTGCTGCTGACCTCACCCTGCCCCACAAGGCCGTACTTCGACACCGCGATGGGAGCGCACGAGGCACGTACTGAGCGACTTTTGCAATTGAGCGTTCGAATCGCTAGGACGCGACTGGTGACCGCAGGAGCCCGCCCTGGCACTGTGTCAGTGCGTCCGCATCATCTCTTCACGTACTTCCTGCGCGAAGCGCGTAGTTAGCAAGCGGCCAACGTTCGAGGGATGCCACCGCGGCTTCCCCGTGGGTGTCTGCACCGACTCGGCGTTAAGCCTTGCTGCGATGGCCCGGATAGTGAGCCCATCCTGGCGTAGCGTGAGCACGTAGACCATCAACTCACGTGTACAGCACGGCGGGCGGCCACGGGGACGACGCACATCCCCACCACGGCCCTGACTAGGTTGATTGCTCGTCTCGGTCATCGTGACCGCCGATTACGCCGAAACAGGTCCAGCAGGTCACGGAACACCTGATATCGGAGTTTCGCGTTGTCAGGCCCGGCGCGCAGCACAGCCACCAGAGCCAACCCGAGATAGATGACGAGCACGGCGACAACTACCGCCGCGAACATCGCAGCCCAACCAGTCGCAGGTCCGAAGCCCGCGATGGCGCGGAGAAAAATCACCATGGAAGACGCTCCCTCGCTCGTGGCGGGGGGCGCCGTCCTAGCAGGTTACTGGCGCGCTCCCCGCCAATGGCTGATACCAGCAGAAAGAGAGACGAGCATCGGAAGGCTCAACACGGCGCCCGTACCTCCGACAAGCAGCAAGCAGCAATAGAAACCAAGGCACGGCGGACGACTGACGAGTGGGAAGAACAAGTTGGCGGACAGCCCGCAAACATGCGACGAGCAGCACCGCCCTTAGGAGATCTTCCAGTTCGCGCAGACGGGCACTTAGTTGGGCAAGCGATATGCGCCATGTCACCGAAGGCGGCGACATTCCTGCTTCTGCAGGAAAATGCAAGATGGGCCCCAGCGTTGGACGGCAGGCCAAAATCTTCTGGCCGCGTCTCAGAGCGACACTGGCTTGCACAATTGCTGAACCGCTCCCCGTCCACGTTCCGGGTGCTGCGTTTACGTTTTCGACATATAGTTGCGGCGTACGCGCCGAGCCGTGAATGTTGACGAGTGGCCTGACGTTCCACCTTGCAAGGTCGACACGTCTCTGACACTGAACCGATTCGGGAAAGTTTTCGAGCAGCAACTGCAGGAACGCGTCGGTCTTGCCCGCCCTCACGCCAAACTGAAGGCGTGAACTGCGGCTTTCGTCCCAGAGGCCAATGAAAGCATCCAAGTGGGTGGTTTCGACACGGGAGCGCACTTCGCGGATTGCTCTCGGTGCCCCCCGCAGACCCCGTGCCGAAGGAGCAGACAGCGCAGAGTGCATGAGTATCCCGAGCTCGTACAAGGAGGCAGACTGATCCGATGAACTGGTCACTGCCACCTCCTTTGGCCGCTCAGATCCTCAGGTCGCGACCATACCAGGCGCAGCCTGATGTCCTCGTAATTCAGGCCGACGCACAGGTACGAGTGGTCCCCCGTGAGCCGTCCCATCGTTATGTTGGGCTCATCTCAGGACGACGGCCGTGGTCTGGCTTGTGACGGCGAGATCTAGCTATCCGGTGTCGGAGCTGACAGTCGGGGAAGTGTGCGTGACCTCCTCGAAGTGCGCGAACAAGCGGAGTAGCACCTCGGCGTCTAGGGCGGCGTAGGTCACCTGGCTTTCGGTAAGCGGCCGCCGGGTCCAGTCGCCGGTCTGCTCCCTCTTGTCGAGTTCCACACCAAGCTCGCGCGCGCAGACTTCGCGCAGGCTGTGTCCGCTCTCGCCACGTCGGAGCCGGATCGATATTTCGCGAGTATCGACCAAACCGTCCAGCGTGAAGCCCTGTCGGCCGAGGACCTCACGCTCGAACGAGGCGTAGTGGATCAGCTTCGTCGTCTCACCATTCGCGAGCAGCTGGCTGAGAGGCTTTAGATCGGGCAGCTCGAGCGCATCGATGAGGTAGGTTGCCTCGCGGCCTGCTATCTGAATTAGGCAGAGGGTGCGTCTCGCCAGTGTTGTCTCGACATCGAGGCCGACGACGGGCTCGGATGCCAAGGCAGCGACCGCCTTCGTGAGCTGTGACGGCGTTCGCACCCATATCAGCGCCCGGTCTTCCTCTCGGCGCAGGAGCGGCAGCTCCGCTGGCGTCTCCGGAAGCTGGGTGATCCGCTCTGCATTACTTTCCGTCAGAGTCCGGATGCTATTGGGCAGCCGTGGGAGGCGGGTCTCACCGTTCGAGAGCCATCGCCAGGCTCCGCCGACGTCGAGCAGGTAGCTCGCGACTACCTCGCGCTCGACCCAGGGCGGCATCAGCGGCTGGAACTTGCTGAGGCGGTAGCCCGGGAGCGACTCGGCGACCTGCGCCCAGAGGCGCTCATCCTCCCAGAACTCGGGTTCCTCTAGCCTGCCGAGCGCGTCACGGAAGCGGTCTCTGTCAACGGCAGCGCCGCGTATTTTGACCAGGAAGTTGTCGGAGATGACCTGCCAGTCTCCTGCGACTGCTTCGAGCGCATACCGGAGCGTCGCGTTGATGCGCCCGCCGGCGAAGGTCCACCAGCGGATCTCCTCGTTATCGAACTCCGCGCTGCCGCGCTCGGAGCTGATTACTTCACGCATGGAAGCACGCTGATCGGTGAGGACCTTCCATGCGGCGTCATTGAGGTACGGGTAGCGCGTCTCGCTGAGCAGCACCGACCGAATGTGTTGGCAGAGGTCGAGACCGAGGAACTGGGGAAGGAACCCACCCCACGTGGGCTGGCGACCGCGGGGTGCCGCCTCGACGATGACGCGGCGGTCGGCGTGCCGTACGTGGAGGACGGCCCATGCACGCCCGCCAAGCAGGAAGCTGCTGACACCGTCGACGAGCCGGTCGACGAACGCCTGGCTGAGCGAGCCCAGGGGGCGGCCATTGGCATCTTGTACCGTGTAGGTCTGCGGGCTGGAGAAGACCGCGAAGAGTTCCATGAAGTTCTTGCGGCCGAACCGGCGCTCCGCCTTCGGCCCCAGGACCAGCCGCCCGCCGACGAGACGGAGCGAGCCATCTCGCACCATCCACGCCAGAAGGCGGTCGTATTCGGCGCGGTGAATGCCCTGGAAGTCAGGCACGCGCACCAGGTGCTCCCAGGCATCTTCTCTAGTGATTCCGTCCCCTGCGAGCGCCATAGCGAGCAACTGGTGGATGAGCACCGGCCAGCAGCGGCCGTCGAGTTCAACTGACTCGACCCAACCAGCCTTGGCGAGCTCGACCAAGGCGATTGACTGCAGCACTCCCTCGGTTGTCTCGCAGAGGAACGTGGTGTTAGACACCTGCCCAGGTCGCCGCCCCGTTCGCCCCATGCGCTGCAAGAACGAGCTAACGGTGTCTGGTGCCTCCGCCTGCAGGACCCGGTCTAGGTCGCCGACGTCGATTCCCAGCTCTAGTGTTGAGGTGCACACGATGCAGGCGTCGTCGCCTTGATGAAAGCGTTCCTCCGCGAGCTGGCGCTCTTCCCGGGATACGGCACTGTGATGGACGAACACGGCGATGCCAGCCCGCCGCATGTGCTCTGCGGCGGCCTCCGTCGTGGACCGGGACTGGCAGAAGAGCAGGCTTTTGCGGCCCCCCGCGACCTGCGCCGCATCGTGAGAGAGCTCAGGGAGACCTCGGCGGTGGACGACGAGGATCTGCCGGGACCTCGGCTGGCTCGGCGGGCTGACGACGCGCCCGCTCCGGCCGGACGTGCCCTGCATCCAGGTGAGGATGGCCTCGGGGTTGCCCACGGTCGCGGACAGCCCGACCCGCTGGACGTCATGCCGGGAGATGCGCGCCAAGCGCTCAATCACGCTCATGAGGTGGGCGCCGCGATCGGATCCGGCCAGCGCGTGGATCTCATCGACGATCACGGTCCGTAGGTCGGCGAAGAGCTTGCTCTCATCCACTCGTGCCGACAGGAGCATCACCTCAAGTGACTCCGGCGTCGTCATCAGGAGCTGAGCGGGCTCTCTAAGGAACCGGCGCCGGGAGTGGTCCGGCGTATCCCCGTGCCAAGCGAAGCTCCGCAGCCCAATCATCTCGGTGTAGAGCCCGAGTCGGTCCGCCTGGTTGTTCAGCAGCGCTTTGATCGGAGCGACGTACAGTGCTCCTACCCCGTCCGGTTCGTCCTCGGTGAGTTGTGAGAGAACCGGAAAAACCGCCGCCTCCGTCTTGCCGCCAGCGGTGGGGGCCAGGATGATCGCATTGTCGCCAGCAAGCAGCGCCGCTCCTGCTTCTTCCTGGACGGGGCGCAGGCTCGACCAGCCGAGCCGGGACACGATCGCCTGCTGCAGGCGTGGGGACAAACGGGCGAAGACACTCACCACACGTCCTCGGCCGGCACCAGCCCGTCTGCTTCGTCGCCGGGGGCAGGGGCGAGGTTGGTGAGCGCGGTGCCGGAGAGCACATGCTGCTCCTCGGGGCTGAGGTCCGTGGCCTGGAAGCCATACTCGGACATGGGTTCGTAGTCCGCGTGCTCCTCGACTAGATCGAGCTGCGTAACGAACTCACGTAGGAACTGGCGCGGCACCACGCCAACGTCGCCCTTGAAGCCTGCTGACACCTCCGCGACGAGCCGCTCCACAAAGGCTGTGCTGATCTTCTGGTCGAGGCGGCCGCGGTCAGCGGTCGGAAACAGCTCCCGCAGACGGAGCGCGACGGAGCGGAGACGCTCGGGGTCGAAGGGTACAAGCTCGAGCTGTGCCTGGCGCAGGCTGGCGAAGCGGCCCTGCTTCAGAAATCGGATCCGCTCGTGAAGCGGAGCGAGGCCGGCGACTCCCTGCCTCGTGTCGAAGAACTCCGGCGTGCCGGTGAAGACCCAGAGCATGCCCGGATAGGAGCCCGAGGCGTCGGCGATCTGCCGGATCCCGTTGAGAGACTTGTGCCGCGAATCCGAGCGCATCCGGAGGATGGTCTCGGCCTCGTCGATGACGATGATCAGCCCCTTGTACCCCGCGGCCTTCACGATCTCCAGGACTCCCCGCAGGTAGTCAAGGGCATCGCGGCTCTCGATGTCCCCCTTGATGCCCGCGGTCCGCTTGACCGCGGCGGCGACGTTGCCGCTGCCGCACAACCAGGAGATGAGAGCTCCCGCCTCCGCCGCCTTTCCCTGCTGCTTCAATTCGAAGATGGCCTGGATGACGCGGACGAAGTCTTGAGGCGCCCTGCCGCCCGTCATGGCCGCAAGGTCCTCGTCGAGGCGCTTCGCCACCGTGGCATCGAACGCTGGGTCCGCATCGTCCTCACCAGCAGCAATGAGCGCCTCTTCCACCCGTCCGATCCAGCGGTCGAGAACATCGCCCAGGGCCCCGCGCGGGCAAGACGCGGTGCCCAGCTCAGTCAGCACCTTTCGGTAGACGTCGTCGAACCGGTGGAACTTGAGGTCATTATCGGAGACGACAACAAAGCTGGTCGCGAACCCCTGGGCCTGTGCGTCGAGCACAGCAAGGCGGGCCATGAAGGTCTTCCCGCAGCCGTAGCCCCCGCGCAGAAACTTGACGGTGCCCTCGCCATCCCCCGCGAGATCGAGCTGCCGGTGTAGTTCCCCGCGCTGCTTCTCGATGCCGACTGCGAACGCATCGAGTCCCCGTTCCGGCACGAGGCCCTTCCGCAGCGCCTCGAAGACGTGCTCGACATCCTTCTGGGTCAGTGTGTTCATCAGCTTCCCTCCCGCACGTACCGCTTCACCCCGGCCACGACGTCGATGCGCACGACAAAGGGGGCCTTTTGGGCGTAGGACTCGAACTGGAGGGCAAAGCGGCGCAGGCCGCGCGGGCCTCCCAGCATCGCGGCGGCCTCGTTCTCAGTGACAGTGCCATGCACCGCCAGGTGCTCGAACACCTGCCGGATCCCGGGGTCGGGGAATTGCTCCAGCCATCTCGTGTCGGCTACCGGGCTGGTCGTCGGCGGGGTGGTGGCCGATGACGTGGGCGCCCGCATCGCGGTGACAGGGAAGCGGGCGTCCGGCACGCACGGCACCACGTCCGCGATGGCGCTCGGATGACGGATCTCGATGAGCGCGCGCGTGTCCGTAGCTCCGGAAAGCCGGAAGAAGAGCTCGAAGGGCTCGCCGACGACGGCGATGACTGCGCTGCCCGCAATCCGCGCCCTGCCACGAGTCTGGCAGAGCTCGACCTGCACATCTGCGGCGTCGGGGACGCTAACGGCGAGTTCGATCTCCTGCAGACTTCCGAAGTCCAGTGACTGCTGCTCGATGGGCTCAACCCTGGCTTCGATGCAGTGCATCCCCGCCACGCCCTCGCGGGCCTCGGCGGTAACACCGTACCTGATGCCGCTCCCACCAGCCGCCGTGCGGTGTACCACGGTGAGCACCGGGATGACACGCTCCTGCAAGCTGTTACCACCGTGCGCGAAGTCCACCGGCCGTCGGCCGGTGTCGAAGACTGCCGTACTCTCCGGGAAGATAACGCTTGTACCCGTGCCTTCGTACTTGAGGTCCGCCAACGCGACCCTGACCTGACCTGTATGGTCGGCCGCCACCGGTGTGAAGACGTGCCTCCGCTGCGGGTCGATCCGGCGGCCATAAGCTTGGGCGGCCGCAGTGTCGCCGTCCAGCAGAAGGAACCCGTGGTCGCTAGTGAACACGAACCGGCGCACGCCTGCTTCGCGCAGCACGCGCCAGGCAGCGCGGAGCTTCTGCAGGACGACGTCGAACACGGCAGGGCCGATGCCCTTCTCGCCGGCTTCGTCGATCTCCCGGCTGTGCACCACGACCAGCCGGGCCTGGGAAATCGACCGCTTGAGCGAAGCAGTGTTGCTGCTGACCACCTTCTCGAGGGTGAGCCACGAGCACGTCGTGCCGCCGACCCGGTCGTGCATTGCCCGCTTGCGCGTCTCGGGGTCACATACCCGGAACTCACCCGTCTGGAAGCCTTTGACCCCGCCGGTGTCGCTAGCCAGCGAGACCTGCAGGCGGCCATTGCGCGCGACGGGTGCGAGCACGTTCATCCCCACCTCTGTCACGGTGGGGAGTTCAGCGAGCCGGGGCCGCAGCGCCGCGGTGGTGGCCGGGGTGCCCGCTATCTGGCGATAGAGCTCCTCGCCCATCTCGAACCGCAGGGCATCGACAACGAAGTACGCGGTAGCCCCGGGCTCCTGAGCCAACGGCCGGACAACCTCGTCGAAGAGCGTCCGCTGCTGGTGCGAGGTGCCTGGCAGGAAGCCGTGGGCTGTGCAGAGTGAGTTGAACTCGCGAGCCCAAGCATCGGCCCACTCACGCCAGGCACGGCGCATTCCGTCGAGGCGCGCCCGCAGGGTCTCGAACTCGGGAAGCAGCGGGTAGAGCAAGGCCACCCGCCGCTGCTCCAGCAGCCGGTGCGCCTGATCGACGGCGGCACCACGCTCAGCATAGGCCGCCATGGCAGTTTCGATGGTTGCGTCAGCGCTCGCACCAACACCAATCCGCATCCCTGCGCGGCTGATCTCCTGGCCGAGACGAGCCGCCTCGCGGACGAGTTGCCAGGCGGACTGCCGTGCGGGGTCATCGCGGAGCCAGAAGGATGTGTCGGCCGAGGTGGGCTCCACCCGTGGGTCAGCCCATTCGGCGGCCTGGTCGTAGGCGGCGCGGCCCAGCGCTGCCAACGCTGCCTTGAGGACCTTGTCCTCCTCGAACCGGAACGTGTCGATGGCGCCGAGGTCCTCGGCTTCGGCCTGCTCGACCTCATCGACGAGCAGCGCCTCCGTCTCGTCGGCCGTCCGCTGGTAGAAACCCGGGTGCTGCTCCCGGAGATGAGCAGCCACGGCGCAGCAGGCATCGATAACCGGACGCGGCAGGGTAGCAGCGGACGACAGATGGTCACTAGCTGGCGCACGCCTCAGGTCATCCGTGTACTCCACACACAACGCCCAGCTCGCCGCGGCGAACGCCACGTCCCCGGCGCGGGGCTGAGAGAGGGGGAGGGTGGCATCGCGCCAGAAGGAGGGGAGCCCAATCCAGGCAGCGAACCGCTCCCAGAGGGCGACCTCGACATCGAGCTCGCCAATCCGCCCTGCGATGATTCCCCCAGTAAGCAGGTCATCTAGGACGGCCGTCGGGCTCATTGCCCGGAGCTGTGCCCCGATGCCGCCCTCCGCGCCTTCGAGAAGCATGCTAAGCCAGGCGTCGGCACCAGCAAGCGTCATGCCGGGCTGGGCCCGGAAGGAGTTGATCTGGTCGGGGTGCACCTGTCCCGATGCCGCCTCGGTGACGAGGGTGTCGAGCGCCTTGCGGTACCGTACGCCGGCCGCGTAGAGCTCGAAGAGTGGCGTCTGCCGAACGGTTTCCTCGGTGAAACCCGGCAGGTGGATGACAAGTGGTGCCTTCTCCGTGCCGGCGGCCACGCCGTCGAGCGCCATCATGAGCGCCAGGTGGCTGCCTCGGAACGCCTCAACCTGGTAAGGCAAGGCACCGTCGGCACGCAGCGCCTGGAGCCGTTCGACGAATTCACTGTAGGTCCCGGCCTGGTCGAGCCAGACAACGATGCCATGTCGACGCACCCGCGAGCGCAGGTCCGCCTCCAGGACCGCGGACACGGGGCCGCTGAGCCCCGACGATGGCGGGGAGGTAACCGTGGTTGTCACGCCTCGTCCTCCTCGCTCTTGGCCGCGTCTTCGTCGTCGAATAGTTCGACGGGCGGGACGAGGCTGGCCAGGAAGCTCTTGCGGTACCGCACCCGCGCGGGATGCGCCGCTTCGAACGTCGCACGGGCCGTGGCTTCATCTGGGGCGAGGATGCGGATCTCTGCGCCCTGCCGCTCGGCCAGGCGCAGCTCCATCTCCCAGATGGCCTCGGCGTGGGCCGACCAGAGACCCGTCTCAAGGATGCGCATTTCGGGCACGACGCGCCGATCCTTGCCGCGGCCCATGCGCCGCGTGGCCTCTTTCTCGATCGCGGCGAGGGCAGCCTCGGGCTGGTCACGCAGGAAAGCATCGCGGTGAGGTCCATCGCTAACGTCGTCCACGTGACGGCCGCCGGGCCTGTAGGGCGGCTCCTCGATGCGGAAGTCAGGACCGATCTCGTCCTGGAGCCGCAGCTCCCAGATCCAGGCGCGCTCAGGGTGGTACCGCCAGAAGCAGCCGTGCGCAACGCCAAAACTCGGGTCCTGCCGGGACTTCCGGTCGACCCGGCCTGGCCAGTAGCGCATCGCCAGGTGGGACCAGTCGTAGTCCTTCCGGCCGCGCGCGGTCGCGAGTTCCCTCCACCACTTCTTCGGGTCTTTCCACTGCGGTTCGAGCAGCGGCCAGAGCGCGGCGGAGTTAATCACCACGCCGTCGTCGAGGTCCGGGGTGTAGCGTGCGTCCTGCTCGCGGGCGGGGCACTTGCCGTCGGTCGGCGGCGCGCCCCGGTCGGCGCACTGCTCGACATCGGCGATAAACTCCTGCAGCTCGCTCCGGGCTTTCAGTACTTGGTCGTACTGCCGCTCGGCGTCTCGGGCGGCCTCCTTGTCGGCGCCGTCGCGTGTAGCCCGCAGGTCGGTCAGCTCGCCCTCAAGGCGGGCGAGCGTCGGCGCAAGGTGGTCGGCAAGCAGCACCCGCAGGGTCTGGTCGTTCATACGGTGAATGTTCACCCAGGCCACGAAGGTCTTGCCCGACGAGGAGAGCGGCCAGTGAATGGGCCGGTTCCCGTACATGCCCTTGTGAACATCCTTGAAGAAGTCGAAGGCCAACCAGTCGCGCAGGCTACGTCTAGTGCCGATCGCCGGCGAGTGCTTCGCCCAGGCGGCGTGCAGTGGCGCCGCTCCTGGGTGGCCGAGGCCATCGCGGTGATCCTCGGAGTCGAGGGTGGTGTCGAGGAAGAGGATTCCGTAGGGAAGCGCGTGGGAGAGGTCTGCGGTAACCGGGTCGAGGACGCCCTCACCGAGGCTGTCGACAGGGCTGAAGCGACCGAGGGCTACACCAAGGGCGAAGCTCAGATGGTCCGTGGCAGGCTCGGGGTCTAGCTGCTCGATGTACTCGGGGAGCGGCGTACCCTCAGGGCGATCGACAGCGGCCTGGGCCCACTCCTGGGCATGCCGCCAGGGAGAGGGGCCGGGTCGCCGGAATTCAACGGAGGGCTCACGATGAGATTCGTGCGCAGCAAAGGACTCTTCGATGAGGCCAAAGATCGATGCCGCTCCTTCAATTTCGAATACGGGAAGTCGGCCGATGTCGGCAATAGTGAAGTGAATGCCCGGGTTTAGCGAGCTCAACGTTGAGCGTGCCGTGGCTGAATTCATCATGCATATCATTGCTGCGACGCTATCCGGGAAGGACGATTGCCCCGTTTTGTCAAATATTCCTGGAAGGCGGTGCGCTCGAGCGGAAAATGTAGCTCCAATCGCAGCATAGGCAACTCCCCGGCGAAAAAAGAGCGCAGAATCCCTCAGGCGAACAATCTCCGGCTTGCTATATGCGCCAAATACTCCCAATTCAAGCGACGCGTTCGACCACGCAACGACATGTTGGACAGGCTCGATCCATTCGTAGCCTGCCGATCCCTTCAGATAGCTAGGCCAGGTGGCTGTCGCGTGCACTTGCTGTGCCGGTGCTATTGGCGTGGAAGGGACCTCAAACCAACGGCGAAGGAACCTGTCGTTATCGCCGGTCACAACTCCAGGGAATACGGAAAACGAAGAGCTAACTAGAGGAAGAGTTCGATACCGGTCCAATTCGAGCTCGTTCCACCAATAGATTAGCGGCCACTCGGGTACAATCCTTAGCGCGTTCGGGTCGAAAGTGTGAAGACCTTCATGACAGAGTGTGGCGCTCCGCTTGCGTCGAGTTCGCTCTGCATCCCGCGACGTATCCTCTCGCGGTGTCGGGCAGAGGACTCTCAATTCCTTTGCGGTTATAGCTCGCGTAAACGCTGACACGACGACACTTACAACCTCGTCCGGCACGCTTTCGAAGGCCCCGCGGTCGAAGTCGCCAAGCGCGCACAACCCGTGAGATTCCAGTAGATGCTCACGCAGCGGCGCGTACTGCTTGAGGAACATCCAGTTCCGCATCGTGAGCATCGCCGAAACACCGCCCTCACGCACCAGTTCCAGCCCACGGAGCAGGAACGCCGCGTAGAGGTCTGCCCTGCCCAGCGGATACGTCTTAGTGACGTAGTTCGCGTCGGCCATTTTGCTGGTGCCCTGGTATGGCGGGTTCGCAACTACCAGGTCGTACGTTCCCTCACGGACTAGGCGCACGAAGCGGACGCCCGCCGCGAGCTGCTCGCCGCGCAGGCGGAGGCCAAGGTCATCGCCGCCAGTGTGACGGGTAAGGAAGCTCTCTAGCCGGTCGATAAGTGTGGCCCTGGCCTCGGCGTGGCCGATACTGATCCGCTCGGGCTGCGGGCTGAAGCCGGTGAACAGGTCGCCTTGCTCGTCCACCGCCCGGCTGAGCTCAGTCTCGTGCCTTTCCAGGGCTACGTCGACCACCGTTCCGACCTTGAGCAGGGAGCCCAGGTGATCGGCGCCGCGCAGCGCATGGATCAGCGTGTCGGTTAGCGTGGCCGGGATGCCTGTCTCGCGCTCTACTTCGCGGCGAAGCTCGACGAGCGCGGGGTCGTCGTCGGCCAGACTAGCTAGGCGCAGCCGTGACGCTACGAGGTTCAGCTGCTCGGGCTGGGCTCCGGGCGCCACCTGCTGAGCCTTGAGCCAGAGGGCCGCTGCGGCAATCTGTACCGCCCTCGGGTCTAGATCGATGCCATGCAGGTTGTGCGAGAGAATGCGCTCGACGATGGCCCGATTGGACCAGCGCTCATCGTCGGCCTCGCCCCGGTGGCGGGCCTCCTCTCGGTAAAGTGCCACCAGGAGGTCCAGTGCGACGACCAGGAAATGTCCCGAGCCGACGGCTGGATCGAGCAGCTTCAGGTCGCGGATGGTCTCGGGTGCCTGTGCTACGGCGCTCTTGGGGACGGGCTGCGACACGTAGTAGGCCCAGCGGCGTTCCGCGTCAGTGTGCAGCGGCATCGGGTCGGTGAGTGTGACCTCGCCCGCCGCACGTTTGGCTCGCCACTCGGCCCGCCGCTCCTCCAATCGGTCAAGCGTGCCGTCGGTCGCCACCTCGGGCGTCCACCCGTGCCGCTGGCAGATGGCCAGCCACATCGGTCCCAGGCTGTTCTGAAGCAGCCAGTCCACCATGTAGCGCTCGGTGAACATCTGTGTCTTGCTGGCGATCTCGTGCGGCTCGACCTTGCCGCCGCTGTGGAGCTTGTCGTCGAGCGCTTCGCGTTCAGGGTCATTCCAGTACTGGTAGATCCAGCCAAGGGTCATGTCGTCGGCCCAGCAGCTGTCCAGCGCCTCGGAATTGAGGGCATCGATGATGTGCCGGAGCGTCGCCGCCGGGATAGGAACGAGGTCGGCCACGCCCGCTGGACCGTAGAGGCCAGGCAGTTCGGTGGCGAGGTCCTCGAAGACCAGGCGGAGGAGGAACGCATAGCCTTCGGTCTCATCGTCGCGCACGATCCCCGGCGCGAGCTGCCGGAAGTCCAGGTACGCGCGACTCTCCCAGCCGCCGGTCACCACGGCGGGCGTCCGGAGCGGCTGAACTGATGGCGGCGCTGTCTCCATGAGCCGGAGTAGTACCAGCCGGTTTAGCAGGGTGTAGGCCGCCTGCTTCTCGGCCTCTCGGCGGAAGTCCTCCGCCGACCGATCCCGCTTGATCCCGGTGTCCTGCGCCCGTACCTGCTCGTCCACCCACGATTCCAGTCGCCTGCGCTTGGCGCGGGCAGCCTCGTCCAGTCCCGCGTCGCGGGGGTGCACGGAGAGCCGATAGGCCGTCTCCGTGGCGGCGTGGAGGTCCTCAATCAACCGAGCGCGGAGTGACCGGATCGTCGTTGCGAGAGCGTGTTTTGCATTGGAAGTCATGGACATGGTCGCTGCCACCCCGTCACAGTAGCCGCACTCGGGCGCCGGCCCTGACTTGCCCGAGCAAGCGTTCCCTGATCTCCTCTACGAGCGCCTGCACGTCGGCCTCCGTCGCAACTTCACGATTGCGCAACTGCAGGTCGACGCGGGTGATGAGTGGCCTGTTGCCCGTGCTCAGTATGTCGTCGAGGAGGTCGTTCGCCTGATTCTCAGCACGCTGTAGTGCAACTGTGAATGGGTCCGCCAGGGCAGTCAGCGGTGGCGCGACCGCCTCGGCGGTGGTGTCGGTGACCGCCCCCGTGAAGGGCCGCAGTACGCTGTGCGCTTGATCGGCCGTGAGGATGCTGAAGCCGTCACGCGCCCGAACACGGCCACGGGCCGCCTCCGCTTGTCGCTCCTGCCACTGGAGCAGCCGCTGCCGCTCTGCGCGGTAACAGGCGAGGATTTCGGCGAGATCCTCGGCGAGCGCGCTGATGTCTAGCCAGGGCCGCTCCGCCGCGAGCTGGGTGGATACACGGGTCGCGGCTACCACGACATTCGTAGGCTCGATACCGGCGTCCGTCAGCTGAGCCGCTTCGTACGCGAGCACTCGGTGAGCGTCCTTGACTGCCCTAATGGCATCGGTCGTCAGCTCCGCGCCGTAGAGCTGCAGCGTGTACACGCCGTCCTGCAAGGTGTCAAGGTGACTTTTGACCGCCTGCACAGTTGGTCTGGTCTGCCGGCAGTTACTGAGGCACTTCTCCAGGGCCTCGCCGAGCTTGCCGAGCACCGCTGGTCCCGGGGGAGAGCCGGGAAGCTGACTGAGTCGACTCTGGACGTCCCGGAGCTGCTGTGCTACTGCCGGGAAGTGCTGTACGACTGCATTGGCGATCTGATCATCTTCGCGATCGATGCGTGACCCGAAGCACTTCTCGAAGAACCTGCAGATGCGCGCTCGTGATTGGAAGCCGATATCGTCTTGGCCGGCCGGAAAGATGGTGGCGCGCCGGAAGTCGCGATCCCGCTCGAAGAGGTCACGCACTCCAGCGTCGCGGATGGCGGTGATCTCTTCTCCACCCTCGGGCTGGAGGCGTACCTTGGTGGCGCGCAGCAGGCCCGCGACACAGGCCTTCACGACATTCGCCGTGTAGCCGTAGGGCGGGCCGCCGAACCGGGCGAGGAGAGCTGTCCCG
Organism: Actinomadura bangladeshensis; assembly: GCF_004348335.1. Lineage (GTDB taxonomy): Bacteria > Actinomycetota > Actinomycetes > Streptosporangiales > Streptosporangiaceae > Spirillospora > Spirillospora bangladeshensis. The sequence continues at coordinate 47,222 of NZ_SMJW01000002.1, forward strand.
CTGCTACCGCCCTCCGACTCGATGTACTCCTGGATGCGGCGTACCACGACGCCACCACACGAGGGGACGTATCGTCCGGCGTCGAGCTCAAGGATGCCAAGGTCGCCCGTGAGGAATTTGGGCGATGGGCCCGAGAGCTCGGGTTCGACGAGCTGGAGCAGCTCGGACGGCTGGACCTGCGTTGGAATGAAGTGCGGGAACAGGTCAGGCAGTACCCGGGTAGCCGCCTGGTGGAGTGCTACGGCGAACGTCGCGCCATGGTCGGATGGCGAGATGCGGCGTCCTCGGAAGTACATCCGTCCGGCCATCCATGACGCTGCGATGGTGTCCCGTGCGCGCTTGTCGAGATCCTCGGCGCGGTTCTCCTCCTGTTGGAGCAGCAGCCTGCGGGCGGGATTCAGCGAGTCGCGGCGCGACTTGTACTTCTTGACCATCGCGCGTGAGCGGTGCAGATCACGCGCACACTCGCCTACGGCCTCGCTATCGCCGGACAGCCAGACAAGGCGGTCGTGAAGTGCAGCCTCGCCGCTCCTCGTTACCCACGTGCTCTCGGCGCGCTCCTCGGCGGCCAGGTAGCGGAAGTCGACGCGGACGGCGGCGTCGTCGCGCGAGTCAAGGAGGCTCACGTCGTCGGCGCGACGGCCGTCGGAGAACTGTCCTGCCCAAGGGAACGACCGCCCTTGGTGCTGTGGGCGATCGGGAGTAGCAAGTAGGTACTTGAGCCCTTCCTGGACGATCTCGCTGAGAGCTTCACGCGGGGCAGGGATGTCGCGGCGTTCGCGCTCCCACTCTTCGCCCGCAGAGGACTGGAGCTTGTAGCCGTGCTTCTCGGAGTACGCCAGGAGGTTGCGGCGGCGCAGCTCCTCCAGCGCCTCGGTGACGGCGGTTACTTGATTGCCGCGATCGACCCTGTCATAGAGGCACTGCGCTACGAGCTTCGAATCGGTGGCCTGGGTCTCCTGGATGAGCTCGAGCAGGGCCACTGCCTTGGCCGCCCGCACCAGAAGCCGGTCCGTGTCAGCCGTGCATTGGCTCAGAACGCGGGCCATCGAGGCCTGCACGTCGGCGTCGAGGGCGGTGTGCTGCACCTCGTAGATCTGGTCTAGGGTCACCAGGCCGCCGACCGGCTGGTCAGCGAGGCGCTGGCTGCGGAAGAGCTCGCCGAGAAGCTGGAGCAGGCCGCGGATCGCTTGGTCGTCCCCCTGGGCCCGGGCCGAGCGGGTCCGCAGGGCGGTGGTGATCTGCAGGACAAGATCGATTTGCCCGGGGAGCATCGGATAGACATCGATGAACTCCTCCGGAGTCACCGACTCGCAGCCGTAAGCATAAAGCTTGAGGTCGGGCCGGTTGCTCTCGAAGAGGGCGCGAAGCGGCTCCTCTGCGTCGGCACGTTTTTGCAGAAGTCGCTTGTGGACGACGTCCCTGATGTTAGTCGGTGCGAGGTGGACACGGAGGCCAGGGGGGAAGCGGTCCTTCGCCCAGACGAGGAAGGAGTCGTCCGCCTCGTCGTCGAGCTTCTGCTGCCCGAGCGCCATCAGCCAGGCGCGTCCGCGGAGCGTGGCGCCGATCGCCGTCGCAAAGGCGCGCAGCCGGTCCACGCGATCTCGGTAGGAGAGAACGTACTGGGAGACTTCGTCGATTACGAGGAAGAGAGTGGCGTCCGGGCGGCGGAACTTCAGCATGTCGCGGATGGCCGCCACGGCCTCCTCAGGTGACTCCGAGCGCGTGTGAGTGCCGCCACGACTGGTGAACCAGGCCATGGAGTCCGCGTACCGGTCGGGATATAGCTTGCTCATGACGAGTGAGAAATCCTCCTCGGCCAGCGAGTTCTCCTTCACACTCGCCCACGGCTTGCCGAGTACTTCCTGAGCCTGCTCCTCGAAACGAGACCACTCTCCGTCGCGCTCTAGACGCAGCTCGAAGTCCGCGACGAGAGGCTCGATGCAGTAGCCGAGCCGTCGCTGGACCTGGCGCACCGCTGCAGCATGGAGTTGCTCGCCATCGCGCGCGATGGACCCGATGTCGAAGACGACCGCCAGTGGATTGATACGCTGGCGCACCGCGTCCCACGCCGCACGGAGCTCGGCGAATTTCGGTGAGGTGTCCCGCTGCAGCCATGCCTCCGCGAGCGAGCCACCATCCGGCAGCGCAACTCCATCGAGGGAGAGGCCGAGTAGCTTGGCGAAACTCGACTTGCCAGAGCCGTAGAAACCAGAGATCCAGACGTTGGGCAGTTCGGGGCCACCGGGCTTGCCAAGCTCTTTGGCGATGCCTGTCAGCAGCCTGACGTACTGCTCGTGGATGCCCTGCGGCACGCGGCGGTGGTTCGGGTGGTCCTCGGGCCAGCCGCCGGTGACGATGTACTCAGACACCTCGGCGGCGAGCTTGTCCGGAGCCTGCTCGTGGAAGTACACGACGGGTGGGATGTCCCGCGTGATGTCGGAGGCGAAGAGGTCTCGAATCAGCATGATGCCCCTCATGGATAGATTCGTGGCCGGTAGTCGTTGTCCGGACTGAGAATGCCCATGAACGAGAGCCCAGTCGGCCCGCGCCGCTCACCCGGATAGAGCAGGACCACCGGAACGTTGCGCGTCCGGCCGTCGAGGTGGCGCAGCAAAGCTGACGACCGGATGAAGGGGTAGAGCGCTCCTGCGCGCCCGATGAGGGCGACCGTCCGGTCGATGCTGTCGGGGTGGCGGTCAGCGTACTCGCAGACGAGGCGGGAGCAGTCAGCCGCGATACCGTCCGGCCCCTCGATGAGGGGCGAGACCTTCGACTTCAGGTAGTTCAGCCCGCGCTCCGGGTCGGCGCCGGCCAGACGCTTCTCCATGGCCACGACTCGGTCAACCCAGTCCTGGCCTTGCGCCCTGACCCTGTCAATGAACAGCTTCTGCAGGCTGATCGAGATGACCATCCAGCCGTTCGCGGCTAGGTCGGTGGTCAGCTGCTGCACCGCGCCGCGGAGCCTGAACTCCTCGGCTGGCTCGTACTGCACGATGGCGAAGCGGTAATTGCGCATCGTGCTGATGCGTGGGCCTTCTTCGTGGATGAGGTCCCGGCGCAGTGCGGTGAACGCCTCCGGCAGTGGACCATGTTGGAGCAGCGGACTCTGCTGGAACGGGGGGAGGGTCACAGGGCGGCCCCGGTCAGTCGCGAGGTGCCATCGCGGAGGGTGGCCGCTGCCCAGGCGTGCAGGTCCTGGTGACGCCAGCCAAAGTCGGTGAGGTGGCCCTGCCGCCGGAACGCGAGGCCAGGGAGCCCCCGCAGGCGCTCTGGGAGGATAGGGCCGTCAAGGCCGACCGATCTTAGGTACGGGTTGTCGAGGAGGCTTCCCTCGAACTCCGTCTCGCGCAAGAGGTACAGGAGATACTCAAGAGCCTCGTCCGGCACGCGCGGCGTCCCAATGGGGCGCGGATCCCGGTTAGACGTCACGATGGTGGCCGAGTACGCCGCGGACAGGAGCTTGCTGGCGAACTGGATGCGCATCGTCATCGTCCAGTGGCTAGGGCCGTGCTGCCCGACCCAGGCGGCCACAAGGTCCCGAGTCACCTCGGGCCGGGCTCCCGCACGGCGCTCCGCCAGGTAGATGCCCGTGAAGTGCCGGTAGAGCGGGTCGCTGAGCTGCAGGTGCCAGTGGCAGATAACCCGGCGCGTCTCCGGCAACATGTGCTGCCAGCGGTGAAGGACGGCGAGTGCCGCAGGGAAGGCGCTGAAGCGGGCCCGCATATTGGCGAGAAGAACTTCGACGCGCGCCAGGCTCCGGGCGCCGAACCAGTACTCGTCGAACGCCTGCTGGGCGCTTACGCTCGTAACTCCTTCGGCGCGGGCCCAGAAGGCGCGTGAGTCCTCCACCTCGAGGGCGCACCGTGACAGCCGCGTGTGCATGAGGGTCGTCTCGCGCTGGGCCGTCACAGCGCCCTCCTGAAGTGGGGAAGCGGATAGCGCTCGGCTGCCGGCGCCAGCCCCGCGACGAGCCTGCGTGCCTGCTGCCCCGCGGTCGCCGGGAGATTTCCGCTGAGCCGCCGCCCGGCCGGGGAGGCGGTTCCGCCTGCCTCGCCATGGCCGGCAACCCAGTCCCAGAAGCTATCTGGGCGCCAGCCGTCGTAGGTGATCGCGAGGCCCGGCAGTGCCTCGGCCGGCGTACGGCCCGAGCGCTTCAGGTCTGCGAGGCGCTCCTCGATCCGCTCGTCCAGTTCGAAGCCCAGGCTGAAGAGCGAGACGATCCGGTCGGGCTGATGGTCACGGCGCCGGAGCTCCGCATCGACCCGCCGGGCAGCCTCGCGCGCGCCCTGGAGCGCGGCCCAGCGCCAGGTGGACGGCAGCAGTCGACGGAACAGGTCCTCGCCGCCGTACTCGGATGCGAGGTCGCAGCGCCACCACCCCAACCTGCGTTCTTCTCCCGTCTCGCCCGCCCACGCCACCACGAGCTGCGAGGTAAGAGCCATGTCGATGTCCGACATCGGGATCGGCTCCCGATGGCTGCCGACTGGGGCGCCTTCCACATCGAACACACTCATGGCCCGACCTTATTCGCCTCCACCAGCAGCACGTAAGAGCCATGACCTCAAGGCCAGGAGCGGCCCCTCAGCGCAGAACAGCGTCGCAACGCACACTCGATGGTAGTGGCGTTTCGCGCCCCCAGCGGCGCGGAGGCGCCTGTGCCGGAGAGCAGCATGTCAGAGCTGGCCATCCGCCGAACGCCGCCACGACCAGCCTCCGGAGGACCCACGCTGGAGCCCTGCTGGCACCACCGGGGCCGTGCGGGGATCTGTCCAGATAACCGTGCGTTCTCATTCAGTCGCTGGCGCCAGCCACAAGGTGTTGGAGGTCGGCGGTGACTACTCGGTAGGTGGTGCCTATGCGGATGACCTTGCAGGGGAAGCGGTTCTCGCGGGCGAGTTGGTAGGCGCGGGTTCGGCCGAGGCCGAGGGCTCGGGCAGCGGTCTCGATGGTCGTTGTGGTGGGGAGGGCTGCGAGCTCCTCGTGGGTCATCGGCTCCATGCTCAGGCCTCCGGGGTGTTCGCGCGGCGAGTGCGGATGAAGGGGTTTCGTTCGGCGGCGGGAGGTGGTGCGAGGAGCGTCGGATCGGTGATCGGTCTGGGGAAGTCGTTGGCCGCCGCTGCCACTCCAGCGTCGTCCACGTGGGTTTTGCCCTCGATGGTTGGGAGCGCTTCGCGTCCGCGGGTGGCGCGGGAGTGGACGGCGTTGATGGCCGATTGGGCATCGCTGAGGGCCGCGCAGAGAGCTCGGGCGTGCTGCCTGGCTTCAGCTAGAGCTTGGCCGTGGCGGCTCAGGACATCGGCGAGGTCTTCGGCCTGGTTGTGGCCGAGACGGTCGGCTTGCAGCTCCCGGAGGAAGAAGCGGTTGATCTGGTCGAGGAGCTGATCGAGGCCGTAGGTTGCTGCGCTGAGGTTGCCGAGGATGGTGTACGCGGTGCCGGGGAGGGTGAGACTCGGAGGGCCAGCCGTGGCGTAGTTGAGCTGGCGGACGTGTTCGTAGAGGTTGCTCGCGAGGTCCGCCGTTTGGTCGTCGTTACGAGCGGCAGCAGGAGCCCGCCTGTAGTCGGTCATGTGAATGTGTCCTTGTAGATACGAGGCCCGCTTGGGGGCTGTGGTCGGTCATGGCTTCGCCTCTCTTGCGTGTTGGTCGTGAGGTGGTGCAGCTCTACCTGCGCGGACGCTGCACCGATGCACTGCTTGCGCATCGTTGGCGCTGTTTGCGCTCCGTTAGTATGCAGAGACGCTGATCTTTGCGCCACGACCATGACGGCGTGGCGCCGGGGTTTGGTGATCGGGTTACCGCGATGGGCCACGGCGGCGGTAAGGGCCAGGGGGCGTTGGTGTGGGCGCGCTGATTCGGTACGGGCTGTCTGCGAGCTGGTGGCTGAGGGGTATTGGAAAGCCCATCACAGCGAGGCGCGCCGCATTCTGCTCCGCCGTGTAGTTCGGTAGTGTCCGTGGCAGAGTTGGAGAGGGTGGCCGCGGAGTTGGTCGGCTGAGTCTGCTGAGCTGAGCGGCGGCCTTGCGGGCAGCAGCTGCCTGGGCAGCGCGTTGCTGCAACTGCCGGTGCTCCGCGATCGCCTCGATCAGGGCGGCGAGCTGCACGACCAGGTGGGATAGGACGTCGGCGAGGCTGGGACGGTTACCGCGTTGTCCTCGGATACCGGATAGGGCCAGTGCTCTGGCAGCCGTGCGGAGGTTCGTGCCGTAGGGAGTCAGGGGTGGTTGGCGTCCGTAGGGTTCGCGAGCTGCACGATCGTAGAAGTCGGCGGCACGGGCGAGTTCCCGGTTGCCTGTGAGGGCCGCGGTCACGTGCAGGACGTCGGAGGTCGCGGCAGCCACGTCGGCGCGGACGGCCGGGTCCTGGATATGGCGCATCTGCCACGTGGCAGTCGCGGTGGCTCGGGCGGCGTGCTGGTAGGCAGCGGATCGCTCCTCGTGGGTCAGCTCCACCCCGCCGAAGGGCCGGCGGTCGAAGCGGTTGCCTTCCTGCGGCGCCGACCAGCGCTTGCGGAGTTTGGGGAGCGTGAGGTTGGCGGCGAGCTTTCCGCCGGAGAACCAGACTGGCTGGTTCCGTTTATTGTCGTGATGCGGGAGCGCAACGGCGTAACCGGTGATCTCCCCAGGTGTACGGGCACTATGGCGTACCTTCACCAGCACTCCTGCATGCTCGAGCGCGGCGAAGAAGTCGCCCTCGTTTTCGGCTCCGGCGGCTGCGGTGGCTACGTGCCGGCGGAGGGTGGTGCGAGGCGGCTCTGGCCAGTTCTGGCGGTCGGCGAGTTCTGTCTCGGCTCGGGTCGGTCGGGGTGCTGCTGTGCGGTCGGCGGGCGCGGTTCGGGTGAGGCCGTAGCGTTCCTCGGCGAGGTGACAGGCGTCGGCGACCTTGTAGTAGTCGCGGTGGACGTTGGGGTTGCGTCCGTCTTCGCGCGCCAGGACGGCGACGAGGTGGATGTGGTCGACGGCATGCCGCACTGCGATCCAGCGGCATGCTTCGTCATCGCCCCGCGGCGCGAACCCGGTCTGGTGCATCACCGTCTCGGCGATGTCGGCCCATTCGTCATCCGACAGGGTTCGGTCTGTGGGTGCCGCTCTGATCGAGCACTGCCAGATTGGCAACGCCAGAGGCGTGTGCCGGAGGGTGTCGAGCGGGGAGGTCAGGACACCGGCCAGGTGGCGGAAGTCCCAGTCGCCTCTGGCGTCGGTGCCGGGTTCCAGTGCCATGGGGAGTCGGAAACCCGCGACGATGTGGGGATCGATGTGCTCGTTGCGGCGGCCGGGGCCGTAGAGGTAGGACAGCAGCCTTGCGACGCCCTGGCCGCGGGTCACCTTGCCGATCAACGCAGGAGCCGACCGATCTCGACCGATGAGGCGTCCACTCTGCGGAGGACGCTCTCCAGATACAACAATGCAGCAGTCAGTTCGCGAGGCGCCTGTCCTGTCGCGTTCGCGATGCGCGTCAGCTGATTGAGGTTCACTCCGATTCGGTTCAATTGTCGCGCGATACTGCGTAGTTCTTCACACAATTCTTCGGTCGGCTGCTGTCCCAATCTGTTCTGCCTGGTGGCAGCCTGTACGGTGTGGACGATGAATGTTCCGTAGGCGGCTCCTGCTCGCTGGGCTGCTGCGCGTATCTCCGCGTACTCCTGGTCGCTGACTCGAAATCTCATCTCACGGTCCCGCCGGCGCCCTCCGCCAAGCTGCGAACGTCGCTGCAGCTTGCGTGGCTGATTGAGCTGCTCGTCGCTCGTCGCTCCACCTCCGATCGACTCGTTCAGGACCGCGCTCGGTCCCGCACCACATTAGTGTGCACGGTGGATTTCCATTAATCCACAACGTGTCGCGACACGGCCCTACCTTGCAGCCTCTAATCACTGCAGCGGCCAAATGTGCCAGCGCGTGACTCTCAATCCCTTATGCTGTTGCGGCGGTCCGGGGCGTGCCGCAGAGTTATGGAGAATTCAGGTCCCCGAGATGCCGCCAACAGGCTAGCTCTCCTCGAATACAAAAGCGACGTTCAATTCTCCGACGTTTCTTCTCTGGTGAACAGCAAGCAGGCATTGCGTCCCCGGATGCGGTATACCTCATCGCCAGGACGGTCGATGGAGACGGCGAGTAGTACGGATTCTGGTACCCGATGGAGGCAAGCGGAGTTGGAGGGTGTCACCTGCGATGCCCTCAACCTCAAGCCCGAAGGCGATCGAGTCACGCAAAGCCTTGAGGAGGTCGGGTTCCTGTTAGCCGTCATGGCCGTTCCTCATGGTCGCGGCCGTCTACCTCACCCACGGCATGTCAGCCGTAGGCCTGGTCACGGCTCCGAGGGGCTAAGAAGCCGCCGCCTCCTCCTGACGGCGCTTCAGCAGGGGTGAGGTGCCACCTTCGATTGTCCTGGCAGGATGCGATGGCAACTGACCAGGACGCGACGGAGGAGGCTGCTACGCCGACGGCGTGATGCCGAGACAATGCGTCGGGGCTGACCTGCCGTGGAAGGCGCCTTCCTTTCCGGCACGGCCCACGTCCCGTCCGCTGCTCGAGAGGCCGGTCTCTCGTGCTGGACGTAGCGGTCTCCGACACTCCAGGTATTGGGGCGCTTAAGGATCACATCGAGGCGTCTGGCGAGGTCAAAGGCGGTCTTCGCCTCGACCAGCTGATCAGGCAGCAAGGCCCAAAGGGAGCCGGTGTACTCGCCCCAATAGATGCACAGGTCGGGGTAGCGCCGCCGCAGGAGCTCCACGGCCTGGTCGAGATCGGTTTCTTCTGCCAGGGCGTGGTTCCACGCAGCGGCAGGCGCCACAGAGAAGTCGCTGGGACGGAGGGCGTGCTCGTGGAAGGTCATGACGTCACCTCCAGAGCGAACGCGGCAAGCGCGCTCGTCAGGTGATGGATGGCTCATGGGTGTCGTGCGGCCGGTGAATTCGGGGGGAATCAGCCACCGACCGCACGACGGGCCGGCCGGGGGATGGCCGGCAAAGGACGCGCACCGCGGGGGTGCGGTGCGCGTCCCGGTCTCAGCGGTTGATCAGGGCCCACACGGCGTGGCCGTCGTCGCAGTCGTACTGGCCGGTCTCGTCGGCGTAGGCGTCCGCCAGGATCAGTCCGCGTCCGTGCTCGGCGGGATCGACTTCCTCATCGGTCCGAGCGGGGACAGGGCCGTCGTCCAACACCGTGAGGCGCGTCTGTCGGCGGCTGATGCAGAGTTCGGCCCCGATCCGACCGCCGGGCCCTCCACTCGCCGAGTGCCACAGCGCGTTGGTGCCGTACTCGCTGACGATCAGTTCGAACGCCTCGGTCAGTTCCGCGTCGTCGGCCAGGAGCAGGCGAACCCAACGACGCAGCAAGGGCACCGCATCGGTCACGCCCGGGACGTCAACGCGCCAGAAGTGACCATCCCTGTCAGCTTTGGTGTTCCCTCCGTCGGCGGTGGCCTGGCGCGGCGTTGGTGCCGTTGAGGCGACCAATGCGCCGTCCAGGTCCGGCATGACGGAAAGGGTGCTGCCACCCGTAGTTCCGAGTGTCTTGGAAGATCTCTCGGGACTCTGGGGATGGGGCGCTGCCGACGCCCTCGAAGCTATCCTCATCCATACCTCCCTTGGGAGTGAGGCCGCGCGGCCGGGCGAGGGCTCCAATCCATAGCCCGGCCGCGCGGCGGTCTCTGATCAGCGACGACAGCCTCTGCGTCGACAAGATCAACGTCTGCTGAAGCAACTTCCGCCACATGCTGTGACTCGCCGCACACCGTCAGTGTGCTGGGTGGCATACTCGTGTGCAACTGCTCTCGTGAAATTTCTCTTGAGATGGAAGGGGTGGCGCGGTGACCTCTCCGACGGTCCGACGCCGACAACTCGGCATGGAACTTCGTCAGTTGCGTGAGGCGGTAGGGCTCACGGGTGACCAGGTCACCGAGCGGCTGGGCTGGTATGGAGCGAAGGTCTCTCGGATCGAGAAGGGGCGGATTTCCGTCCCTTGGTCGGACGTCATGGACCTCCTTGATCTCTACGAGGTTCACGATCCCGCCACTCGTGAGGCACTCGTCCAGTTGGCCAAGGCGGCGCGGCAGAAGGAGTGGTGGCAGCCCTACAGCGACATGCTGAGCAAGAACGCCCGGACCTATATCGGTCTGGAGTCAGCAGCCGAGTCGCTACGGACGTACCAGCCATCCTCCGTCCCGGGCCTCCTGCAGACCCCCGACTACGCGCGAGCGATCATCACCCGTGCCGGCCCGCTGACGCTGGGAGAGGACGAGATCGGACGCCGCCTCAGCCTCCGGCTGAAGAGACAAGCCGTCATCACTGAGGCAGGCGGCCTTCGGCTCTGGGCAGTGCTGGACGAGGCCGCGCTCTACCGCGAGATCGGAGGACTCGACGTCATGCACGAGCAGCTCATGCACCTGGTAGAGATGGCGCACCACCCGGGGGTCGACATCCAGGTCATGCCGTTCAGCGCAGGTCCACACGCCTCACTGAGCGGCATGATCGGAGTCTTCACCTTCCCCGGCCCGGATCCCGACGTCGCCTATGTCGACAGCGTCTCGGGCACCCTCTTTCTGGAACGTGCCGCCGATGTCCAGGCCACAACCACTGCATTCCAGCACCTCAGCGCGACCGCTCTCAGCCCTGCGGCATCTGTCGACCTGATCAAAGCCATCGCCCGTCGCCACCAGACCAGGTAGACAAGTAAGCATGATTCCGGATTTCAGCCAAGTTTCTTGGATCAAGAGCACACACAGCCAGCAGACGACGGATCAGTGCGTCGAACTGGCCGGTGTCAGCGGCTACGCGGCCGTGCGGGACTCCAAGGATCCGGAAGGTCCCAAGCTTGTCCTCGAAGGTCGAGCCTGGCGGAATCTTAGGCATCAGATCAAGGCTGGGACCTTCGACTGGAGGTGAGCCGGCGCAGAGGGCCGCTTCCGCGCTCCCGCAAGCACTTGGGGTCCTTCCCCTGCAGCAGCGGAGGGACCATGCGGACTGTTACTCGTCCAGGTAGAGGAGGGCGGTGATGGTCTTCTTGCAGACGTCGCAGTGCATGGGCGCATCCTCGTACGCGAGGTCACGCTCGACGGTGGTCACGCGGTCGATGACGCCAGATGCCGCCTCGGCGACTCATGCATCGGCCCACCGGCGGGCGTTAGCGGCGAATTCGTCGACATAGCGCACAGTTGTCTCATAGAAGGCCCTCAAGGGTGAGGGACTGCCGGACCAGACGGGCTGCAGGCGGCGTTGTCATCGGTGGTCGCATGTGATCGGGTGTTCCGGTGAGCATCGATCAGTTCTTCGGCTACGGGCCTGAGGCGCCGTTCGCCACCAATGAGGTGTTCACCAACCGGGAAGAGCAGATCGGTCGATGTCATCGCTGGCTGATCGAGCACTCCGCACGTGAGTGGCCTGTCCCGGCGCTAATGGACTTCCAGCGGCCCGCGGTCAACATCCTCGCGGTGGCTGGAGAGGGCGGCATCGGCAAGTCCACGCTGACGCGTCACGTCGCGGACCTCGCGGTTCAGGGAAAGTTGGACGGGCTTCCGAAGAACCGGGCGTGCGCCGTCCTGGACTTCGCAGACCCCGACACCTCCAGCTTCGAGTCTCTGCTGTTGCGCGTCCGGGCTGGGTTGGGGCCTCTGGCGCATAGCTGGCCGGCGTTCGACGTCGCATTGGCCCTCTACTGGGAGCGCAAGCATCCAGGTGAGTCGCTCGCCGCCTTCCTCGGCAAGGGGTCGGTGGACAGAAGGCGGGCAGCGGATCAGGTGAGCGGGACCGTCGACCAGCTCCTCGGTGGGTTCGGCGCGATCAGCATCACCTATCAGGTCTTGGACAAGCTCGGACGCACCGTTGCGCAGAAGGCCAAGCTGAAGTCGCTGCGTAACGAGCTGCCCGCGCTCGACCCGATCCTTGATGAGCCCGACCCCGACCGGATGCTCGGCTACATGCCCGTTCTGCTGTCGGCTGACCTGGAACGCGCCCGCGCCAAGAGGCCCGTACTCGCGGTGTGCGTTCTCGACACACTGGAGATCGTCCAGGGGCTGCCGTCCGAGCGCGGCGGCCTGGAAGACCTGGTGTCGCGGTTGGTCTACCTGATGCCGAACGTGGCGTTCTTGGCGGCCAGCCGGTTGCCACTGGGCTGGCACGACCCGGTCCGTGCCCTTGGACTGACCTACGGCGGCGCGCACCGCTGGCCCGATCTCGCTGGACCGGTCCAGCTCAGGCTGGACGGCTTCGATCCGGTGTCCGCGAACGAGTATCTGACGACCCGACTGACCGTGGACGACCGCCCCGCGATCGACGAGGCGGTGCGGAACCGGATGATCGACGGATCCGGCGGGTCACCGTTGTATCTGGACCTGTCGGCGAGCCTGTACGGGCAGTACCTCGCGCGCGGCCAGACGCCACCCCCGGAGGTGTTCGGACTCGGGTTCCCCGAGCTGGTGCTGCGGACGATGAGGGACCTGTCAGAGACCGACCGTGACCTTCTCCGTGCCGCCGCGCTGCTCGAAGCGTTCGATGCCGACCTGCTGCAGGCGATGCTCCCGGGCATACGCCGCCGGCGCATCGAGGCCTTCACCTCCCGCCCGTTCGTCCGGCGCGAGGAGTCGGTGTGGCCTGCCTATCGGCTGCACGACAACCTGCGCCGCAGTGTCCTGGACTGCGACGCCCACACCCCCGACGGATGGACGCTCGGCGAGCGCCGCGAATACCTGCAGCGCGCCATCAGCCACCTCGCGAAGATCGCGCTGTCGATCTGGGACGAGGAAGAGTCGGCCTCGCTGGCTGAGCGGAGCCGCCGGACCGTCGCCGCATTCTTACTGCTGTTGCGTGCCGCGATCGAGCACGACGTACTGCCGCCAGTGCTGGCCGACCTCGCCTACAGCCTGAGCGTCGCCGGCCACTGGCAGGTCCTGGCGTCCCTACCCGCACCGGAAGCGATACCCGAGCTGACGCGCCTGTCTGCCGTCGCCCGGCTGACCACCCGTGGTGACCTCAACGCCGAGGACCGCTACCAGGCGATGCAGGGGCTGGTCGGTGAGCACGCAACGCCCGAGTCCACCGACCCATTCGCCGACTACTATCGCTGGGAGCTGGGCACCCGCGCCCACGTCGCCGGACACCTGAACGAAGCGATCGGTCACCTGTCGGCGATCACGCCCGACGGCTCGCTGATCGGCGCAAGCGCTCTGTTCGGCCTGGCCGACAACGCCCTTCGCCGCGGCGACTACCGGCAGGTCGCCGAACTGATGGACAAGGCCACTGACGAAGGCCTCGACCGCATCCGTGTCGCCGACATGCTCGGCCACACCTACATCCACAACGCCCGCTTCGCCGACGCCGCCCGTCTCTTCGAGACCACGCTGGAAGCCGCCCAAGCTGCGGGAACGCCTCTGTGGGAAGCCCGCGCCCTGCGCCACCTGGCCCTCGCACTGATGTGGTACGACCCCGACCGCACCCTCGCCCTCGTCCCCCGAGCCCGCGACCTCAACTCCGCTGTTGGGGAACTGATCGGTGTGGCGCAGTGTGACCTGGCCGCCTCCATGGCCCACGCCCTGCGCGGCGAGCACACGCAGGCCGCAGACCTCTTGAACAGTGCAGCCCGCCAATACGAAGAGCTCGGCGCCACCGGGGAACTCACCCCCGCGGAAGCCATCCGGGTACTGCAGTACGCCGCCGACGGACGCATCGACCAAGCCACGGCCATCGCCACGCGGCTCGCCGCCTCCGCCCAAGGCCCGCAACCCGAGTGCCTACCCGTCTGGGTCCAAGTGACCAGTTGGTGGGCCAGCATTCCTGCCCCACGGGATGCGGCCTTGCAATGGCTGGACAGCACCGACACCGCCCTACAGCGTTGGAAGGAGCCCCTAGACCGGCTTCGGCGCCAGCACCGTAGTGTGTGCGCACCGCTCGACGTGGCTGACCGAGAGGCGTTCATCCCCACCGACCGGCTACCCGGCGATGTCCTCGATCGCACTGTGCGGTCGGCGTCCGCCTCTCCGGCATTCGATGGGCCACCCGTCCAGCATGCCAACGACGGGATCATCAACGGGGAACGCACTGTCATCAAGCTCCAGCGCCGCGCCCACGAGCGCCTGGAGACCGCACTGCACCTGGAGCAACTCCGCACCGCGACCGGCATCCCGGCCCCGCAGCTCCTCGACTATGGCACCGTCCCTGGCGGCACCTGGTGGGCTGTCCTCGAACGGCTACCTGGAACACACAACGACCAGCCGACCTTCGAGCAGCAGCGTGCGCTGGGAAGCATGCTGCGCGCGTGGCACTCCCACAGCCCGGCCGCCGGCCTACGGCTCGACGACCCTGGGGCGCTCGGCGTCTTGCTCGGCTGGGCACGTCGCGCCGTCCCCCACGCCTACCCCGCTATCGCCCAACGTCTCAGCGACGCCTGCGAAGCGATGCCAATGACGCCGATCCACGGGGACGTTGCCGTCGGCCATAACGCGCTGTTCGACGGCGACACCCTCACCGGCGTCCTGGACCCCGGCGCCGTCGAACAGGGCCCGCCGATGCTCGACCTGGCCTGGGCGCTTGCCGTGGACCTTCCACACGGCGGGTCGGCCGAACCACTCCTGGAGGGTTACGGCGAAGCCGATCGCGCGTCCCTGAACGCTCTGCTTCCGCTCATGCTGTTGCGCCGCCTCATCGACACCGTCGCCCTGGGACTATCCGACACAGACGGCCAGTGGATAGCCCGTCATCTGCGCGACAACCATCCGGACCTACTGGCGCTAGTGGAAGACGAGCTGAGCCTCTAAACCGCCAGGCCCAGCCGCACCGCCCATCGATACGGGATGTAGTTGTCCAGCACGTTGGCCGGCACCGACAACCGCTCACGGAGCTCAGGCTCGTCGTCACGCGCGTAGAAGCGGTTCAGCCCGTCGAACAGCGCCAACTCATATCCCGCCGCCAGCAAGCCCGGCTCCCACTCGTGATGGCTAGGACGCGAGGTCAAGGGCACCGTCGCCTCGATCACGATCGCCCGCGGCCGCCACGCCGCCAGATCCGCCGAGGCCAATACCGACGCCTCAGCCCCTTCGACATCCACCTTCAACAGATCGAACCCTGGCTGGGCGTAATCCGACAGCACCGTCTCCAGCCGCGTCACCTCGACGCGCAACTCCTCACACCGCCATCCATCGGCCAGGTGCAACGCCAGTACGTCCCGCTCCAGCGTGCTCAAGCCACCGCCGCCGGTCTTCCCCGGCCCCGGAACGATCCGGAAGAAGCTCGCCAGACCAGGTCGCTCCCCGATCGCCACGTCCAACGTCACATCACCCGGCCGAGCAGCCCGCAACCTCTCGAAGCGTTCGGGCAGCGGCTCAATGTTGACCCCGCGCCATCCAAGCCGATCCACCAAGTTCTTGGTCAGCGACCCCTGAACCGGGTTCCCGGCCCCAACATCCACGAAGAATCCACCGGGCCGGTCGCCGAAAGTACGCACCAACACAACGTCCTCGGCGTTCCCGCCATACGCGACCAGATCACACCCAGGGGGCAAGTTCGGCGCCATGTTGCCAACCCTAATCATGTCGCGCCCCCTCAGCCTCATAACGGATGCCTAGGAGGTGGATCTGAGCGACTCTACTCACAGCGATGTAGTCAGCCGTAGCAATCCACGCTTCCGCGTATACAGATCAGCCCTTCAGCCGCCTTAGCGTCGAGACGATCTGCACACAGGAAGAATATCCGAAACTCCCTTCATTCAGTCCGAACGCTCCAGGCCTGAGGGCCGTCGTAACGGAATGCGAGCAAAGCACTGACCCTGCGATTTTCGTCGCTTCCTCGGTGCAGACCGGCGCGTTGCGGTACAAAGAATGCCTCAACACCTCGCCCAAAGTCTATTGTGCCGGAGGCGGGCCCATTGATCCGGTTGACGCGCCCGGAAATGCGCGCAAGATGGCTTGGCGCAGGCCCTTCCCCTGACCTATCCCAGTCACGCAAATCTGTGTAGTGAACAAGTTTGCCAAGCTCCGTCCCCTCTCCAAGCCACTCGTAATCGAATCTACGGTTGCCAAAGAAGGCTGAACGTTCCCTGGAACGCTCAAGCTTGCGCTGATATTCAGGAATGGCACTGTCCTGCCCTTTAAGCACCCGAAGACAGGTAAGGACATAGTCATAAAAAAGCGCATTGCGATCTTTCTCCGCAGACGCCCATATCTCGACTAGATCGGCCGCACGGTCGACAGAGACTGGAATGAATCGCGCTGCCCAGAGCCACTCCAGGAGACTCGCGAAGTCGCGCGGGTCATCCCTGAGGTTGCTATCAAGAAGCTCCACAGCCTGTCGAATATCTCGCTGGCTCGCATTAAGCCAGCTGCCATGTCGATTTCGGTACGCCCGTGCGAGCCGACGCCTGATTGTCGGCTTATATAGGTCGGGCCGATCCAGTAGGCCGCGCCACCCCTGAAGAAGCGCCTGGTAATCGTCATAAAGCTTGAGGACGCCAAGCTCGGCTTCCTCGGCTGCGAAGGATGCGCGGTCGGCACCGCGGATCTCTCGGGCAGCGTCGATGCTCTCCTCTGCTTCCTCTAGGAGATCACGGTAAACACCCGTCGTTGGCTTGGCCAGGAAGGTCGCGTAAGTCCGCTCGCCCGACAGCTGGTAACCGAACTCGATAACGTCGACGCAAACTCGGGCCAGCGCAATGTGGCCATATTCGCTGGTGTCATCGAGCTCCGATGCCTCGCGGAAGGCGTTACGTGCAGACTCAGCCAAGTAGAGCACCGTGTTTTCTCGTTCAGCCTGACTGACGTCCTGGTCGGGTCGTTGGCGGACCAAGTTGCGTATCTGATTCCGGAAGATCATGCCGCGCATATGATGCAGCAACGCATCCCGTGGGGACAAAGAAATGGCCCTGTCCACGGCAGTGAGGGCACCCGCATAATCGTTATGGTCATAGGAGAGCAACCGTCCCAAATGTCCCCAAAAATGTGGCTCATGAGGGAACGCTTCGGTCAGCTCACGCATTACTTCCAATCGACCTGGACTGGACATGCTTTGCAGAAGTTCCGTGTATGTCCCGTTGCTACGCGGCTCGACTGGGTCGCGGTCATCACGCCGTGTAAAAAGGCGTCCAAGAATTAGGCTTATATCCTCGGGCAGATAACGCCCATAGACGGTACTCGCATGGCTAATTAGTCGCAGGCTCCACGAAGGCAGTCCAGCCCGCCAGTCTTCCCTTGAGGAAAGTCGCTCGGGCATAAGCAACTGTCGAAGGACTTCCTCGGCGATCAAACTGTGCGTCATCCGCCAAGTACCCGGCTCAGTCTCAGATAGCAGATCTAGAAGCTGGGCGCTCACCGACTTAGCCAGCTCGACAGGTGTCGATCTGGGCAAATTCAGCAAGGGCGCGAACAGCTCAGCTGGAACCGCGATGCCGCTGAATCGATGCACCAGCGCAGTCAAGATGAGGATCTCACGTTCCTCTTCTCGCAGGCCGTTGAAGAACTGTCTAACGTAGTGGGGGACACCCTCAAAGTCGCTATCAAAAGCTGTCAACGCGTAAAAGAACGGGACATTGGTGGCCAAGCTACCGCCCGTCAGTGCGTACAGGGCGTCTGCTCGCTCCGGCACCATCTCGGCGAATCGTTCCGCCATCAAGACTCGCTCGTTCCGTCGTGTCATGGGGCCAAGCCGCAGGCCTCGCTGACTGGCAGTGCTCCCCCCATGGAACGCCTTCACACCGATTTCTCTGCCAGATTGGCCGTATCCTCGCCCCGTACGCCGGGCACTGATCAGCAGAACAGTTGGGATGCTCCTAGCCCGTAGCATGCCGAAAAGACGATCAAGGACAGATTCAGGAACCAACTCGACAATCAAGAGGACAGGCATACTCGATAGTTGGGCCAGATCGGCCACAGCCTCAGCGAGGACCACGTCATCGGAGACGGTACGCACGACGACAGTTGGATAGGTGTCCTTGATACGCCAAGCGATGCGTCGGGCAACCGTGGTGCCGCCGGCTCCTGGGGCGTGCCCGAGCATAATGCGCAGAGTGTCTCGCTGCTCCAGCGCCTCCGTCACTCGGACCAGCAGGTCGTCAGTGACGCGGCGCGGGACGTCGAGATCGAGGTCAAGCTCGAACCAGGAGATCGGCCTGCCCCGATAGAACGCCCCGATATCTGCATCCGCACTGTCGTCCTTGATGCCCACCTCTGAGTGCAAGAGCTCCGCGGTGTCTCCGAGCCGTGAGACGACTTCATCGGGCACCAGCATCGGGCCGTTTGTCGACGGCAACGTTGGCCGACGCTTAAGATCGCTAGCTACCGAGGTCGAACCAATTGCAGGCAGAAGCGCGCTCGGATCGCAGCGAACCACGTCAGCTGCATAGTCCGCGAGATCCCCGGCATCCGTATCGGAGACAACCACCAACCGTGCCCGGTCATCAAAGACGTCCAAAGCAGTCTCGCCGATGGCAAGTTGTGCACGCCCAGGCGAGCCGAAGCATGTGACGGTCACCGGCTTCGATGTATGCCGGGCAAGTGCTTCGAACGCATCGGTTACGAACCGCAGGTATCTCTTACGCCAAGCCCTGAGGTTCTCGATAGGATTGATGGGATTGGTATCGCTCAGCCCAGCGGCGGCGAGCCATAATGTACTTTTCTTGCCAAGAATCAGGTCCTGACCTGGAAGCCGAAGCCGGTGTGCCCGATTCATATCTGAACTCGCGTTCG
Source organism: Actinomadura bangladeshensis (assembly GCF_004348335.1). Classification (GTDB taxonomy): domain Bacteria; phylum Actinomycetota; class Actinomycetes; order Streptosporangiales; family Streptosporangiaceae; genus Spirillospora; species Spirillospora bangladeshensis. The sequence goes on from NZ_SMJW01000002.1 coordinate 65,885, forward strand.
CCCAGCACCCGGCAACGTCCGTCTGGGGATTTATCTCGACGACCAAGTCCCAGCCCAGCCGCACGAACCGGGCGATTGCTTCATCATTGAGGGTACTCGAGTCAACCACTGCAATATTCGCGCTGGTTCCTGACCAGCGCCCGCAGGCCTCAGAAAGTTCCTCGATGGCCTCCACCACATCCACCGTAGCGGCAGGGTTAACACCAAACGTCAGTAGCGGAATATCGCCCGCTGGCGCCTCAATGCCGCGCCCGGCGAGAAACCTCCCGAGGGCGTCACACGCGAGCTGATAGGCCCATGCTCTTATGATCGGGTTAAGTGGGCGAATTGCAAAAAGCAGTGCATTCCCAGAAAGTGAGAGCAGTTGCGCGTCCTGCCAATCGTCAAGCATGTCGATCTGCCGCGCATATCTTTCACCTGCCTCGGCGATATCGTTTGCTATGTCACATACGCCGGATACTTGCAGTCGCGCAGGGGCATCCATTGTCGGATCGATAAGGAAATCCGCAATAGCTTTTCGCTGCACCTCGGTCATCTCAGCCACTTCTGTGATGACACAGGAGAGCAATAGGTGAACCGGGTCCCGACTAAGTGGAGCAGCCGGAGAATAGGCGGATAGATCGATGAGCCGGTACTTGTCAACCTCGGGATGCGGGCCGACTGGTAGGACGATATTGTCTGGGTGCAGGTCGCCGTGCGCCTTGCCGTAAAGTGCGAGGATATGCTGGCCAGCCGAACCGTCCCACGCTCTATCTTTGATCCATGCTGCTGCGTTGGGGGATATGCGTTGGGGTGACGTACGCACCCAGTGGGGGTGATCGGTACCTTCTGCTGCAGGAGCGTAGGTAAGTTCTCTAAGGAGGTCGTCGAACGGACCGCCAGCTGTCAGCCGCCCATCGAGGTGCTCAGCCAGGAAATCTGCTGGTGTTTTGTTCACTATGTCGGGAGCGGGATTCCACTCGGCCAGGACGGAGGACGCGACCGAAGCCGCTAGGGTTGGCAGTTGGCGGCCACGCAGGGTCGATAGACCCCGCACATTGCGCATGCTCCCGCCAGCAATCTCCTGGAACATGACCCACCAACCCCCCTTGCTGGTCTTCACCGGGGCGATGGGCTGCTGGACCAGATGGCGCGCCGCAAACGCCTGAGGAGCATCCTCCAGCGCTTGTTGGTGGCGCACCGGTTCTTTGCTGGTCGTCTGGCCCGGCGGACAGACCTTCATAACGACCTTGCGCGTGCCCAGTCGGCCACTCAAAGCGACGGACGCGACCTGGGCGCCGCTTCGTCCAGGGATCAGCCAGCGATCGAAAATGATCTTGGTGTCAAACCTACCCTGCCAGCCGATCAGTGTCTTCGTGACTTCTGGTGGAAGTGCCTGTAGCAACGCCGGGCATAGTTCTGGCTCTTGCTCCCCGGGCGAGTTGGGGGCCGCCGACGGTTCAGACAAGGTTCCCTCCACCAGAGCCACCACCGTGCGGATGTCGGACGCGAGAACAACTTTAGACGGATAGTACGACGCTCGTCCCGGCTATCCAGCGTAGAGGTCCCCTCTCAGCCACAAGGCGTGTGCGGATGGTGAGTCGCGGTCAACACCACTGTCACATCCTGACAAGGCAGCAGAAGTCGGCAGCCTCGACGCACCGGCATGAAGAGAAGCTACGCTGGCCGCACATGAGCAGACCAGGTCTTATAGGCATGTGCGCTACCGCGTTCCTGACCTGCTCCGGGTTTTGGCTAGGGCTTCAAGAGCTGTTTCGTCGGCGTCTGGGAGGGTGTGTAGGTAGCGCTCGGTGGTGGCGATGGAGGCGTGGCCGAGGCGTTCTTTGACTATCTGGAGGTCGGCGCCGCCGTTGAGGAGCCAGGAGGCGTGGGCGTGGCGTAGGTCGCGCATGGTCGGTCTGAAGTCGAGGCCAGCGGCGGCGATGGCCGGGTACCATATGTTGCGGCGGAACCAGTCGTTGGGGATGTGGCCGTCCGTCATGCGTGTGCGGAGGGGGCGAGGGTTGTCCTTGCCTTTGGAGCGGCGGCCGGCTCGGTAGAGGGCGAAGGCGCCGCGACAGTAGTCGCAGCGGCATCTGCCGGCGGTGTAGGCGCTGAGGGTGCCGTGGTTGTAGGTACGGCCCTTGTCGTTGGGCTCGGTGCGGCCGAGGGTGGCCGGGTCAGGGATCTCGGTGATGCGGGCGCGGGGCTTGTCTTGGGGCGGCATGTGGAAGAGGAGGTCGTCCTGGGTAAGGCGCGCCGTCCTGATGTGATCTTCGAGCTTCTCGGCCATCTGGGCGCTGAGCTTGAAGCGGCGGTACTCCTTGTCCTTCGGGTAGTCCTTGACGAGGAAGTGGCCGCCGTCCGGGTGGAACTTCGGGTTGAGCTCCACAACCGTGCGGCTGACCGTGAGGATGCGGGTTCTGAGGTTGAGGTCCTTGGGACGCAACTCGCTGAGTTCACCCCAGCGGAGGCCGCTCTCGATCTCGGTTTCGGTGAGGAGGCGGAAGGTCCCCTCAGGGAGCGCGTGGTAGATGTCGTCGAACTGCTCGGGCGTGACGATCTTGAGCGGCTTGCGGACGACGGGTGGGGCCTTCACTCCGCGGCAGGGGTGGAGGAACGTGACCTGGTCCTCCAGCGCTGTGGTGAAGATGGCACTGAGGATGATTTTGGTGCAACGGATGGTCACGGGCGTCATGCCCTGCTTCTTGAGCTTGGCGATCCAAGCGCGGACATGCTCGGGGAGGATGTCAACCATCCGCATGGGGCCGAACTCCGGCATGATGTGCTTGTAGATGGTGTAGGTGTACCCCGATCGGGTGCTGGCCTCCATTTCATGGTTCGGGAGCCAGGTGTCCTCGACGTAGTCTTTGAAGCGCTGCCTTCCGCGTGCGGGTTCTCCGGTTCTGCCTTCGGAGACCTTTACTTCGGCGCGTTGCCATGCTTTTTCTGCTTCCTTCTTGCTCGCGTAGGTTCCGGCCGATCTCCGCTGGCCCCGGATGTCGTCGTAGTAGGCCGTGTAGCGAAGCTTGCCGTCCTTGCCCACTCTCTTGCGTGTCTGCCCCATGGGGCTCCCCACCTCCCAGGCTTGATCATCTGACCCTCGTTTGACCCCGGACTATGAATGACGGCGGGATCCTAGCCATCACTCACTGACAACGATGCAGGCCATCTACCTGGGACTTTACCGTGAAACGACGTTGATCACACGTCCAGGTATTTGCGTGATCATCGGTTCGGGACGAAGAGGTCGTGGGTTCAAATTCCGCCACGCGACATCAAGGAAGACGGCACCGAACCGTCCTGGACTTTACGCTCCGCGAGTGGTCCCATTTATGTAGGTCCTCCGCGCAGACTCTTTACGAGCGAGCCACGATCGGCGCTCGCTAGCCCGGGGAACCGGCCATTGCCTTTGCGGGCGGGTCGTTCATCTGCAAAATGGCCGGCTTGAGCGTGGCTTTGATGACCTCGGCGCATCGTTCCCCGGACATGCCGGTCGGCTCCGTCAGCTCCTTGGCGTTCCGTCGTCAGCGGAGGATGGGTTCAGGGACAGCCAACGGGTCGGGCCACTGCCCCTGCATCCAATCCCCGTCGCACTAATCGGCTCTGTACTCGTCGCGGACGTTGACCGCCCCCGATGTGAACTTCGGGTAGCCCGGATGAGCTGATCACGCACATCGAAAACGTCCATGTCCCCTTTAGGTCAGCACACGGACCGCGCCATATCTGGAAAGTCACCTCAACGACCTCGGCATAAGGTTCTGGCTTTGAGCCGAGATAGTCAGGCCGCTCAGTGAGTGGCTTCCTCGGCATCGTCAAGGCCGAGTGGCGGGAATGCCTTCTTCGAGAGGCGGGCGACGACTCGCGTGAAGGCCGCGTCCACGGTTCCGCCGACGATGCCGCCGACTCCGGGAACCGCTTTGGTCAGAGTGATCATTGAACGCTTCGTCCCGTACTTCGCCACGAGCATGAAGCCGACCTTCTTGTTGATCGCCCTCAGCACTTCAACGGGGAGCTTTTTGATCGCAGTCTCGGCCAGCTTCTGACTGACTTTCACCCCGAATCCCGAGAGCACGGCATTCGGCGACCCGCCGGCGACCGTGATCAGGATGGCGTGTCGCACGATCTCGTCCTGGAGATCCCAGCCGCGCAAGTGGGCGATCGCGCCGACCATCCTGGCGTTGAGGACGGCCTGGCCGGTGATGTTCGCCGGAAGTGTCACCGGGAGCGCGATCAAGCCTCCAAGGCCCGTCACGAAGCCGGCCGTGCCCACCAGCGCGGTCGTCTCGTTGATGATCCGGCGAGCCGCCTTCTCCGGGTCACCGAACGAGGCGGCCCGCGCATCGGCGTACGCGCGCGAGCCGACGAGGGGGCCGACGCCGTTGTCGACCACCTTCATCAGCTGATCGACCAGGGCCGCTCCGACCTTCTCTAGCTTGTTCGGCGTCTCGTCGGGCTCGTCCGCCGTTCGCGCATCCTCGGCGGCCGGCTCTGTCCCGTCGCCGGCCTCCGAACGCTCTGCCGCCGCCACGCCCCACCTGCCCTCACGTCGCTGTCCATGCCGTGCCGTAGCCCGTCCGAGCAGGTACTTCGGCACGTTGAAAACGGGCTGCGCACATGCCGACAGTTAACGAGCACACACCGGTCGAACTCGGTGTATGCAGTTATATACCGCGAGACCGGCCGTGAACGCTCTTCACATGGCCGGATTTGGCCTGGCAGTCGCGACCGGGCGGCTGAGCCGTCCAGGGCGGCGTTCAGCGGTTTGGAGCGCTTCGCAGTAGGCCGGCCGCCTCGGGTGGGTCGATAACGGCCAGGTAGTCGTCGTTGCCGGCGCCTGCCGTGCGTTCGAGCGTCCTGATGGTCTTCTGGCCGTTGTCGTGCGGACCCTGGATGTAGAAGGGCTTGCCGTCCTAGGTGATGGCGCTGGGCAGTGACCACGGACCCAGCGGCCGGAGAAGAGGTAGAAGAACTTGTCGGTGTACTCGGGGAGGCGGCTCGCGGTCATTTCCGTGGGCGGCCAGACGTTCTTGACGCCCGGGCAGTAGACGTCGATCAGGAATCCCACGGGCCTGACCCGGTTGTGTCCGGCGGTCCGCGCGAGGACTACCCCGGCCAGTCCCGGACGCCTCGGATTCGGGTGCGGCGAGGGGCGGGCCAGTCGGGCTCGCCCGCGACCGTCAGTCCGCTGCTCCACTCCGGTGTGACGTGGCAGGCGACGATCTCGTCGGATTTCGCGTGGGCCGCCCACACCGCCCGGATCAGCGGAGTCACCATGGCGGGGGGACAGGCCGAGTGCACGGGCGATCTGCTTGGCAGAACGTCCGGACGCGCGGAGTCCCCCGACACGGGCCAGAGTTCCGTCGTTGTTGATGGGTGCCTTCAGAAGGGATCGGGTGCGGTCGTCTGGTCGGAGTTCAGCCAGGTGACGGGAGCCCCGCCCGCCGCTGGCCGTGTGGCTCATCGTCCCGTAGACGCAGCGGCGCAGGGCCTCCCCGCCGCGGCGCGGGCGGGCGCGGGCGGGCGGGCGGCGCGCGGGTTACATATCCGTTTCATCTGAAGTAGGTATTCAGTTATATGCACAAAAATGGCGAACCGCAGCCGCTCTCGATCGAACGGAGTTCATTGACAGCAATTCACTGGCGCTGCGAGCATTGCTGGCCTTGACGGGGGTCTTGGTTCGGTAATTGCTTGGAGGCAGCACATGGGGCAGCAGGATCGGGGATCCGCCGCGGGTCTGAGGCGGAGGCTGGCCGTCGTGGGGGCCGTGGCCGTCATGGGTGTCGTCGGTAACGCGGCGACGGCGGAGGCGACGGTGACGCCCGTCCGGCCGCCGGTACCGGCCGCGTCCAACGTCGACTTCTCGTCCCATTCCAAGGTTTTCGGCAGGAGGGTCATCCACTGCGAGATCCGGTTCATCGGTGCCCATGGCGGCATCCCGCACAAGTCCGGTCACGTGCACGGCACCGTCAACGTCCGCACCGGTGTGACCTGCACCCAGCCGCTCCGGATGATCCGCGGGAAGGTCGGCCTCTTCAGCAACCACGGATCCAAGATCCGGCGGTTCGGCAGCACCGGGGCGCGCACGGCCAAGGGCAACGCGGCGCTCGTCTGCAGGACCGGCAGGTACCACGGTGAAGCGGTCGCCACCCTCTACGCGCCCCCGGGATACTCCCCCAGGGTCGCCACCGTCGGAAAGCGGACTCCGACGGTCTCCATTCACTGCTGAGGCGTCACCTGTTGACGTCGTCGCTGTCCGCCCATACCGGGTCGGTCACATCGACCGGGACGGCTTCCAAGCGCTCGTCCGCCAGTATGTCGGCGATGAGCGCCGCAGTGCCGCCGAGGTAGGTGGAGTCCAGGTCCGTTTCCGTCGTGACACACCATGCCCGGTCATCGGGCCAGAACAGGTTGGGTGACTGCGGACGGAGCGGCATCGCGAGTTCCCCGGCAGCGTCAAGAGGGCCCTCGAGCAGGAGATATGCGCGTTCCGGCAGCTCCACTCGAGGGCCTTCGGCGATCTCTGGCGGGATCGCCGGCGCACGCACGTCGGGCTGCCGCTCCTCCCCTTGGTCCGCGTCCGCCGTGAACGTGGCGGTCGCCCCGTCCGGCGCCGGGTCGTAGTAGCCGTCCCAGACGCAGAACCAGCAGTGTCCTGGCGTTTCGGTGTGCCCGGCGAGGACGTCGCACAGTGCCGTCAGGAGCGCCGGAGCCAGCGACCCCGGGTCGGGCTCCTCCACCCATGGACGTGCGGCGCCCGAACGCGGTACCGGCCCGGCCAGTGCCTGGAACTGCACCCGCGGATGCACCGTCCCGCCCGACCACGAGGCCACCCGCGCCCACGTCACCGGGCTTCCGTCGGCCGCGTAGGCCGGGTGCAGGATCCGCGCGTACGCCTCGAAGCCGTGCGGCACCAGACCGCCCACCCCGGACCCGAACGGCCCGACACCCGCGATCACCCAATGGGCCGGCCGCACGTCATCGCGTGGAGAAAGCCGTGAACGCCGAATCATCACCCGGGCCTCCCGCCGAGTATCTCCCCGCCCCCGTGTCCGCACAGTACCCATGCGCGCGCCTCCGCGTCCTGCGAGCGAGCGGGCCGGGCGGCATCCCCGAGGGGACGTCGCCCGGCCGGCCGCGGCTCTACTCCTGCGGTCCGAGCGGGATGCCCGGTATCAGGTTGGACGGGGTGGTGTCGCGCATCTCGATGAGGATGCTGTAGGTGCGGCCCAGCGACTGGACGATGTCGTTCTCCTCCGTGGCGGTCGGCGAGTACACCGCCGTGATGTAGCGGACCTGGTGCTCCTCCCTCAGCCACGAGCGCGCCGGCTCGTCCGCGGTGCGCATGTCGAGGTAGTACTTGGGGTAGCGGACCCGGTTCAGCACCCGCTCGGCGTTGACCGGCGGAGGCGGGCCCACGGTGAACCTGCGCAGGAAACCGGTGTCCTCGTCGAGGGCGGTGAACGTCCCCTTGTAGAAGCTGAGGCCGGCGGCCACGTAGCGGGGGCCGAGGATCTGCCGCAGCCAGGTCCCCTGCCGCTTGAACGTGTGCGGCGGGAACTCCCCCAGGTAGCCGACGTGGGCGTTGTGCGCGGACAGCAGGATCTTGCTCTTCATGTGGCGCAGCCACCAGACGGTGTTCAGCGCCATGGCCTCGTCGCGCGGGCCCGAGAAGTCCTCGGCGGCATGCGCCTTGGCGATCCAGAACGCGACGTTCGCCTGCTGCTCGGCCCATTCCGCCGCCTTGCGGGGAGCGCCCCGGCGCAGGCTCTCGACCAGGCGCAGCGCCTGCGCGGCCTGGCGCTGCACCTTCTGGCGCTCGCTCATGGGCTTGGCGTCGTACCACCTCTCCCACCTGTTGAAGTCCGTGGTGGGGATCAGCCCGTCGTAGAGGGCCTTGAGCGTGGGCACGAGGTCGGGGCGGCCGCGCTCGCGCACGTACCTGAAGATGTCCTCGAAGATCCGCACGTGCGGGAAGTAGACGTCGTCGCCCATGAACTGGAGCTGCCGCTCCGGGTGCTTCTCGTTGTAGGCGCGCATCCACCGGATCAGGCGCAGGTAGTCCTGGTTGGCGAACAGGCGGTAGTTCTGCTGGAACTCCCGCTGCATGATCTTGACCGGATCGCCCTTGCCGTACCGGACGTAGTCGTTGAGTTCGAGTCCGGTTCCCCAGTTCAGCTCCAGCATGAACGTGGTGAACCCTTTTTCCTTGACCAGGTATTCGAAGACCCGCTGCTTGAGGCTGAAGAACTCGTGCGTGCCGTGGGTGGCCTCGCCGAGGCCGACCACCGGCGCGTCGCCGATCATCCGGCCCAGCGGGCGCAGGTCGCGCGCGTCGCGGTTCGGTTCGGCGGTGAGCAGCGGTCGCGCGCTTCTGGCGAGCGCGCGCACCACCGCGTCCTCGTGGTGCGGGACGGGCTCCTGGGCGCGTGCGGGCACGGGCGCGAGCGCGCCCACGCCGAGCGCCAGCACGGCCAGGAACGCCGACCGCCTGCCCCTGCGGGAATGTGACATGGTCACCGATCTCTCCAGTTGGGAAACGTCGATTGGCCCGAATCATCCGATTCGTTCGCCGGCGCGGAACGGAACGACCGCCGGGACGCACGAATGCGCGGACTAAGACGATCTTCCATCCGAGATCTTCGGCCATCTCCTCAGGCAGGTAAATCCTCTGTCGAGGGTGATCGATGAATCACCCTCGAATGCCGCTCCGAGTCGAGCATTATTCGCATTACCATTACTTCTCCTCCGGTATACGCACTGCCGCCGGAATGTTACTTAGAGTGACAGGATGATGTTCGGAGGAGTTCGCACGGGCACCCCCGCGTCCCGGGGTGCGGCCTTCGCCGTTCTGGTGCTCGCCGCCGGGGCGCACATCGCCGGAGGAGGCACGGCCGCAGCCGCACAGCGGGCACCCGCGCCCGGCGGCGACGGGCCGGGGGAGGCCCTCCAGCGCGTCCTGGACGAGGCCGTCCAGCAGGGCGCTCCGGGGGCGCTCGCCCAGTCGCGCACGCCGCGGCGGGTCCGGAACCTGTCCAGCGGCGTCGCCGACCGCACGACCGGGCGGCCGCCGCGGGCCGACATGCGGTTCCGGATCGGCAGCATCACCAAGACGTTCGTGTCGACCGTGATCCTCCAGCTCGTCGCCGAGGGGCGGCTGCGTCTCGGCGACACCGTCGACCGGGTGATCCCCGGTGTCGTGCAGGGCAACGGGTACCGGGGTGACGAGATCACCGTGCGCATGCTCCTCGACCACACCAGCGGCATCGCCGACTACACGCGCAACCCCCGGATCGAGGAGATCGCCGTCACCGACCCGCGGCACGACTTCACCCTGCGGGAACTCGCCGAGGCGGGCCTGGAGTACCCGCCGGACTTCCCGCCCGGCACCTCCTGGCGGTACTCCGACACCGACTACGTGCTGCTCGGCATGATCATCGAGTGCCTCACCGGCCGGACGTACACGCACGAGATCACGCGGCGGATCATCCGGCCGCTCCGCCTGCGCGGCACCTACTTCCCCGGCGCGGACCCGCGGATCCGCGGGCCGCACCTGCACGCGTACACACCGGTGGACGGCGACCCGGCACGGCTCGCCGACACCACCGAGGTCAACACGACCTTCGCACGCGCGTCGGGCGACCTGATCTCCACGGTCGGCGACCTCAACCGGTTCGACTCCGCCCTGCTGGGCGGGCGGCTGCTACCCGGACGGCTGCTGCGCGCGATGCTGCGTCCCGTCCCGGGATCGCGGCCCTACCCCGGCAGTGACATGTTCCGCTACGGCCTCGGGGTGGTCATCGCCGCGCCGCCCTGCGGCGTCCGGGTGTACGGCAACGGCGGAACCCTGGACGGCTGGGAGACCTGGACGGGCGGCACGCGGGACGGCCGGCACACGATGTCGTTCGTCCTCACCACCGACGCCGTCGACCAGGTCCGGCTCACCGCCCAGGCCGTCACCGCCGAGTACTGCACCACCTCCCGCCACCGCACCGCCTGAGCGGGCGAGGCGGTACCGCGCGTCAGTCGATCATCAGCCAGCCGCGCACTTCCGCCTCGTGGTCGATGAAGCGGTCGCCGGAGACGTCGACGACGACCCTGTCGATCGTGCCACCGGTGAACCGGAACGGCGGCCGGAAGTCGGGGGTGACGGGCGAGCCGTCGTCGCGGCCCACGCAGATGCCGTCCCCCACGACGTGGAAGTAGCCGGGCTGAGTGATGATGCGGTCCTCGTTCAGCCGCTGCTCGTCCACATAGAGGGTGAGGGGTCCGCTGGTGCCGGGCATCTCGGGGTCGCTGCTGCGGTCCTCGGCTCTGAACTCGGCCGTGAACAGGTGTCTGCCCGGCTCGATCTCCAGGTCGGCGGACACCTCCTGGAGCAGGCTGCCGACCCAGTTGTAGACGTAGTGGAGGCGGCGGTCCTTGATGTAGAGGACGTGCCCGCCGGTGACGCCCCCCTGGACGTACAGGACTCCTTCGGCGTCGGCCGAATGGACGTCGACGCCGGCGGCGATGGTGTACGACCGGCCGCTGAGCATGACGCCGGACTGCTCGGGCACGGGCGCGCAGTCGGGGTAGTAGACGTAGCGGTTACGGGCCGGGGTGCCCTGCGGGCGTTCGGCGAGGGTCTGCTCCAGCGCGGTCCGGTCGTCCAGCGGAAGCCCGTTGCAGATGCCGGCCTGGTAGTGCCAGAGGGCCTTCAGCGCCTCGATCCGGCGGGGCTCCCGTTCGGCCAGGTCCCGGCTCTGCGCGCGGTCCGCGGTGAGGTCGTAGAGTTCCCACACGTCGTCCTCGAACCTGCCCCAGCCGCTCAGCGGCGGATGCACGGTGCAGGCCAGCCACCCCTCGTGGTAGATCGCGCGCTGCCCCAGCATCGAGTAGAACTGGGTCCGCTTCCCCGGTGCCGCGGGGTCGGTGATCGAGGCCGCGAAGCTCTCGCCCTCGATCGGGTTCTGCGGGCGGCCGCCGAGCACGTCGGGCGGTGTGACGCCCAGCAGGTCGTAGAGCGTCGGGGTGACGTCGACCGCGTGGACGTACTGGTGCCGTACCCCGCCCCGCGCCTTGATCTTCGCGGGCCAGGCGACCAGGCACATGTCGGCCACGCCGCCCTCGTACCCGGCCCAGCGCTTCCAGTACGGGAACGGGGTGTCGAACGCCCACGCCCACCCGGTGTTGTAGTGGTTGTAGGACGAGGGGCCGCCCAGTTCGTCGATGTGCTCCAGGGACAGTTCGGCCGGGGTGGGCAGGTTGTTGAAGAACCGCATCTCGTTGAAGGTCCCGTCGGGCCCGCCCTCGCCGCTGCCGCCGTTGTCGGAGACGGCGACGATGATCGTGTTGTCGAGTTCACCGGCGGAGTCCAGAAAGTCGATCACCCTGCCGAGCTGGTCGTCGGTGTAGGAGACGTATCCGGCGAAGACCTCGGCCATCCGGCTGAACAGGCGCCGCTCGCCGGCGCTGAGGGAGTCCCACGGCCGGACGGTGTCGAGCTGCGGCCACGGCTGCCCGTCCGGTCCGGTCGCGGCCGGTTCGCCGTGCGGGTTGATCGGGGAGAGTTCGGTGTCCTCGGGCAGCAGCCCGAGCTCCTTCTGGCGGCGCAGGATCTCGGGCCGGATCGCCTCGTAACCCTGGTCGAACATCCCCTTGTACCGGTCCGCCCACTCCTTGAAGACGTGGTGGGGCGCGTGGGCCGCGTCGAGCGCCAGGTACATGAAGAACGGCTTGTCCGGCTGCACGGCCTTGGCGTCGCGGATGAACTGGATGGCCTTGTCGGACAGGTCCTTGGCGATGTGGTAACCCTCTTCGGGCGTCGCCGGCGGGCTGACCTGGTGGTTGTCGTGGACCAGGTTGGGGTACCAGCAGCTCGACTCGCCGTTGAGGAAACCGTAGAACCGTTCGAAGCCGCAGCCGAGGGGCCAGCGTCCCTTGTACGCGGCCATGCCGGTCTCCCAGCCGGGCGTGAGGTGCCACTTGCCGACGCAGTAGGTGTTGTAGCCGCGTTCGACGAGGACCTCCGAGATGAACCCGTTCTCCCTGGGAACGCGGGTGGAGATGCCGGGGAACCCCGCACTGAACTCGGCGATCGTGGCCATCCCGTTCGACGTGGCGTTCCGGCCGTTCAGCAGCGAGGCGCGCGACGGCGAGCACAGCGCGGTGGTGTGGAAGTTCGAATAGCGCAGGCCCAGGTTCGCGATCCGGGTCATCGTCGGCGTCTTCACCGGGCCGCCGTAGCAGTCCATCGTCCCGTAGCCGACATCGTCCCACACGATCACCAGGACGTTCGGGGCGTCCTTGGGCGCCCACGGCGACAGGTACGGCTCCCAGTCCGGCTCCGAATCGCGGATGTCGAGCGCGATCCTTCCCTTGAAACCCCTGGCCATGGCGTCGCCCCCATCAGACGTGTCCGGTCGTCACGTTCCGACGTCCCCCGCGGCGGGCCGATGGCACGCCCGGCCCGCCAAGTCATCGCAATGGATCGGTCACGGCGCGACGGCGAGGTGCTTCTGTGAGAGGTGTCGAAGGGGCCCCGACACGCGCTCGGGCCGGGTGAGTCACGAGGTTCCACGAACAGGTGGATTGAAGCGGGATGAGACGGGGGCGGTCCAGCGAAGGGGGACGGCGGTCGGGATCTCGGTGATTTCGGTGATGGTGAATTCGACCAGGCGTTCGGCGCCGGGGATCGCGGCGGCGTTCGCCGGGGTCCAGTCGGTTTCGGCGGTGCCGGTCAGGTGCAGGAGGGCGCCGGTGCGCCAGTCGGGGAGTAGGAGGCCGGCCTGGGGGTTGACCTCCAGGTTGCCCAAGGTGTTGAACATGGCGTTGCCGACGTAGTCGGGCCAGCGCAGAACCGATGGCGACACCACCTGGATGAATCCCGGGTTGCCGCCGCGGTGAGAGGCGTCGGCGTTGCCCTCGTGGTCGGACGTGGCGATGAAGAAGGTGTCGGCGTCGGTGATCCAGCGCTGCTGGTCGCCGGTGAGGGTGCGGGAATGGTGAGGGCGGCCTGGGGTGGTCCCCGTTTCCCACTGGTACTCGCGCTTCTGGATGTACTTGGGGCAGTTCGAGTACACCTGGTCGAGCTTGACGTGGAGCCCGTTGTCGGTCGGGACGGCTCGTCCGTTCATGCGCATCCGGCGGTGGCGGGACGGTTCGATGGCGAGCATCCCGACCGGGGCGGGTGTGGTGAGCCGGTCGTGCAAGGGGTCGTCGGGGCCGGTCGCGGCTTCGATGGTGACGGTGCGGGTGTCCTCGGCGCGCAGGAAGCCGGGGCGGCCGGTGAGCAGTGTGGCCCACATTCGTCCGGCGTTGTCGGTGGCTCCGAGCACCACCATCGGCTGCTGCATCAGGAACTTCTGCGCCACCTCCGGGATCTCCGCGCGGATGGCACGTCCGGAGACTCCGCCCTGGTCCAGCAGGCCGGCGCGCCGCTGGGCGGCTCGTTCGCCTTCGTGGTAGACGTCGACCGCCACAGCGGCCTCCTTCCGGGTGAGGTTAGAAGAAACCGCAGGTCGGAGCGGCTCCGCTGGGCGCGGGGGCGGTGTCGGCGCCGGTGGGTGCGTAGATCTCCAGGCGCGTCCCGTCGGGGTCGGTGAAGAAGATCCCGCCGGACGAGACGCCCTCGCCGTGCGGGACGACGCCGTCGTGGGCGAACTCGGCGCCCAGTTCGCGCAGCACCTGCTCGGCGGACTTCACCTCGTCGATCGTCTCGACCTGGAACGACAGGTGGTGCAGGCCGGCGGAGCGGGTCGCGAACGCGGTGTCGCTCTGCTGCCAGAGGGTCAGCACCAGCTTTCCGTCCCGTCCGAGGAAGGCCCAGCGGCGGTCGGGCTCCTTGCCTTCGGCCTGCACCTCGAATCCGAAGACGCGCTGGTAGAAGGGCAGCGACCGGTCCAGGTCGGTCACGTTCAACCCGACGTGCCCCATCTGCAGGGCCTTGATGGCGGCCGTCTCCATGACGCACCTCGCTAACCCTCGGGCTGTCTCGCCCGAGCTCGATCCTTGATCTAACTGGCTATCTGAAGATAGACAGTTAGGGCAGTGATCGTCAACCGGCTAAGTGGCGATAGCCGGATAGAATCGCGGGGTGCAGGAGGAACACCGATCTCGGCGGCAGGACGCAGCGGACCCCCGTCCGCTGGTCGGCGAGCCGCTGTGCCTGGACCTGCTCAACACGCGGTGGATCGAGGAGCGCGTCCGTCACGACCTGCTCGATTCGGTCGACGGACTGGCCGTCTGGCTGCGTTCGGCGGGGTTGGACGACCGGGCTGTGGCCGATCGAGCGACGCTCGACGCCACGGTGGAGACGCGCGAGATTCTGCTGGCGCTTCTGGAGCAGGGTCGGTCTCGGTCCGCTGAGACGGTCGAGGCGTGCAACCGGGTTCTCGAACGCGGGGCGCTGCACTACCGGCTCGGGGACGACGGGGTGGAGGAGCATCCGCGGACTGCCGATCCCGCGTGGCTGCCGTCCTGGCTGGCCGCCGCCGACTACCTGCGGCTCATGGCCGGCGCCCCGGGACGCGTCAAGCCGTGCGCGCACCCAGACTGCGTGCTCCACTTCTATGACACGACCAAGAGCGGCACTCGTCGGTGGTGCTCAATGGCCGTCTGCGGCAACCGCGCGAAAGCCGCCCGCCACTACGAGCGCGCGAAGGGCGGACGTTGAGCCGTCTGCCCGACGGCGACGATCTGCGAGCCGACGGAGTCGGCCCGGGCTCGGGACATGTCCGCCGGGCCGTGCCGGGCCGGCGCTCAGAGTGTGACCGTCCAGGCCAGGGCCAGGGCTGCGGCCGCCGCGATCAGCCAGGTCGTGTAGTCGCCTATGCTGCCGCTGTGAATGGTTTTCACGGCGATTATCGGCGGGCGAATACAGGTGCGTATTGGCCTTTGGGCGCGGACAGGTAGACGCTGCCACCATAGGCCGATTGCGGCGATCAGGAAGGCGCCTGCGAACGAGACTGCCCCGTAGAGCCAGTCGCGTAGAGGGATGGCGTGCCCGGGGAGCGGCATTGCGGGCGGGACGATGCCTTGCGTTACCAGGCGAGCGTGGGCGGCGTGGTCGTGGAGTTGAGCGGCTGCCTTTATCGCTTGGCCGGGAAGGTCGGGCGCCAAGGCCAGAAAGTAGCCGGTCAGGGCCAGCAGCAGGGGCGCGATCAGAGGCCATAGCCGGTGGTGGCCGTCGGGGAAACGGCGCGGCTTTGCCTCCTGGCTCGTCAGGATCGGGTCGTGAGCGGGACCCCACCCCAGGAAGATGCGGGCTACCGCACGGAGCGGCGCGGCAGCGCTGACGGCAATGCACACGGCCAAGACCGGAGCCGCCCAGGCGTAGCCGCTGGCCGTTAGCCCGTCGTAGACCAGGGTCAGCGACAGGAAAGGCCCGAAGCCGGGCGGTGCCGCCACGCCGAGCGCACATAGTGTCAGCAGGAAGGCCAGGACGGGATGGCCGGTTCTGCCTCTGCCGTGCAGAATCATCTCGTCAGCGGAGCCCATGCGGACGATCAGCATGCCCAGGCACAGCATCAGGGCCCCTCGCAGCAGACCCGCGGCGATGATGTACATGATCGAGCCGGCCAGCCCGGTGGCGGTCTGAGTCGCCATGCCGGCCAGGACCACGCCGCCATTGCTGACCGTCATGAACGCCAGTTGGCGTTTCAGATCGGCTTCCAGGAAGCACATCACGGCGCCGATGACCGCACTCAGCACCGCCAGGGCCAGGAGAGCGTGCCGCACGGCGTCATCGCTCCCCAGAGTGGGAGCGAAAACGGTGGCGTGTACACGCGAATAGACATCGAAGGCCAGATCGCTCATTACCGCTGTGAAGATGGCCGCCGCAGGAGCAGTCGCCACACCGTAGGCATCGGTCAGCCAGAAGTGGAACGGTGCCGTGCCAGCCTTGACCAGGAACCCCACGGTGATGAGCGTGAGCGCCAGCACCAGCAGGCCGGACGGGTGGTCGCGCGCCAGAACGGCGCCTATCCCCACCAGGTTCAGGTTGCCCGTGCGGCCGTACAGAACGGCTATGCCCATCAGCAGCGTCAACGTTCCGATGGTGTTCAGCACTGCGAAGTCAAGGGCGCCCTGAAGAACTTCCGGACGGGTCACGTGGTAGCCGCTCAACGCATAAGCGGCGACGCTCATCAACTCCAGGAACACGAAGATGTTGAACAGGTCACCGGAGAGGGCGAACCCGACCATGCCCGCCAGGAAGGCCAGCATCAGCGAATAGAACAGATGCCGGATGCTCTCAAAATGCCCCCACGAGAACACCAGGGCGGCCAGGACGGCGACGGCGGCCAACGTCGCCTCCGCAGCGGCGAACGGGTCGACGACGAACCCGATCCCCCATGGGAAGCCGTCCGCAACCGGCTTCCAATCTCCGAACCAGTACACGATCGTGCGGTCGCCCGAGTGAAGGGTGAGCGTCAACGTCATACCGGCCACGGCCGCGGCGCAGGCTATGGCGAGAGCGTCCGGGACGAGCCGCGGCAGGTGGGTGCCCACGGCGGCCAGCAGGGCGGCGCAGATCAGCGGTAGCGCGACTACCAGCGGGACGAGTTGGTTCATCCGCGGGTCATCCGCGGGTGGGGCGCATCTGCTCCGGGTCCACCGTCCCCGCGTGACGGTGGGCCTGCAGCGCCAGCGACAGGACGAGGGCCAGCACGACGACACTGACCACGATGTCTGTCAGGGTGAGAGCCTGCACGACCGGATCGGTCAGCGGAGTGCCAGGCGTCATGCCCTGAGTGACCGGCGGCGATGAACCCCGCCGAAAACCGACCGCGAGCAGCAACAGGTACGTGGACGACTGGATGATGTTCAGGCACACCCCCAGATGCACGTAACTGCGGCTGGTCGCCACCCCGTACAGCCCGGCGACGAACAGCACGCCGGCCACCACATAGGGGTAATAGGTCACCGCTCCCCCTTCACTCCGGGGAACGTCTGGATGTACTCCTCAAGGAACTCGTGGTAGATCAGGACGAACGCCGCAGTGACCTCGACGCCCGCAGCCCAGTTCAGGGCGGCGATCGTGCCGCTGGAGGCGAGCGTCCCCGCCGACCCCAGCGGCAGGGTGTTCGTCAGGAACGCGGCGCCGGCGGTCAGGCCGATGAATCCGACGGCCACGTACGCGGCGGCGCCCAGCCCCTCGGACGCGTCCAGCACGGTGGACGCGGACAGCCGCCGGAAATGCCGGTAGCTCCCGGCCACCCACAGCATCAGCGCGCCCCCCGACGCGATGACGCCGCCCTGGAACCCCCCGCCGGGCGTGATGTACCCGAAGGTGATCACCCAGAGCCCGAACAGCAGCAGAACAGGTGACAGCAGGCTGCCGACCGTACGGACGGCGTCGCTCGTCACGATGTCGCGCGGACGCTGCTCGGCGACGTCCCGTCCCGACCGCAGCAGCAGAACGAGCCCCATCACGGCCGTGAAGAGGATGAACTCCTCGATCAGGGTGTCCAGGCCGCGGTAGTCGAACATCACGGCGGTCACGTAGTTGGTGATGTGCCGCTGCCCCTGGGCGTGCTCGTTGATGAGGTTGCCGTACTCGCCGATCCGGGCCCCGAAGCCGGGCAGCCCCATATATCCCCATACGAGGACACCGAGTATGGCCGCCAGCGGAGGCAGCACCAGCACCCGTCTCCAGCGGACGCTCACCCCTTGCCCCCGCCATGGGTGAGGTAGATGACCGGCAGCAGCACCATCGGGACGCCGATCGACGACACCGCGACCTCGGCGATCGCCACATCCGGGGCCATCAGCGTCGCGAACGCCATGACGAGCGACAGGCCGAACAGGCTGAAGACGACGACCTGGCGCAGCGGGTCGCGCACCAGGACCGTCCCCACCGCGAGGACGCCGACGAGCGTGAGCGCCATCGCCTGCAGGACGGTCGTCAGCGTCGTCGCCGTCACGAGTCGGCCACCTCCCCGGGCTCTGGCCCGATGTCGTCGTGCAGCATGCGCCGCGCCGCCCGTCCGACCGCGTGCGTGACCACGGGGCCGAGCAGCATGATCACCGCGCACGCCGTGACCACCTCGACCGTCCCGGACACCGCGCCGGCCCCGCCGGTCACCACCACCGACGTGCCGATGAGCGCCGGTCCTACGGCGGTGGACGCGGCGGTGTAGTGCAGCCGGTCGAAGACGTCCCGCATCCACCACACGCCGACGCAGCACACGAGTTGGGCCGCCACTCCGGTCCAGAGCAGCACCTGCGCGGCCAGCTCGGCGGCGGTCACGGCAGCCGGTCCAGAAAGCGGGCGAAGATCAGTCCGCTGACGATCAGGCAGACCGCGGTGATGAGGGCGAGGGACGAGAAGGACGACTGCTGCAGCCCGACGCACAGGCAGACCAGAACCAGGGTCGCCTGCGTCCCCGCCGCCTGGAGCGCGGCCACCCCGTCGATGGCCTGTGCGCGCAGGCCGACGACGAGCAGCGGAAGCCACCCGGTGAGCAGGACGACGGCGGCGACCAGGAACAGCGGCCGGGTCACCAGGGACGCTCCGACTGCCGGCGCGGCCGGAGATCGTGGATCATCCGCCGTCCGGAATCGGGCGAGATGTCGATGACGTAGCAGTTCGGGGACCAGCCCGCCACCAGCTCCACCCATGCCCGCCGGCCCGCCGGGAGCGGTCCCGTACCGGACGCGCTCGTGTCCTCCAGAAAAACGCCCGCCTCGCGCCGCCGGGCGGCGATCGACGTCACCAGGACGCGGACGAGGATCCCGAAGTCGACGATCACCGCGACCGCGGCCGAGCCGAGCTCGCGGGCCCAGCCCCACCGTCCTCGGGCGTCGAGCAGGCCCACGGCGGCGACGAGGTCGGCGCTCACCGCGGCGACCAAGGCCATGGCCGCGCCCCAGACTCCGATCTGCCACGACCAGTCGCCCACGAACAGCATCCACAGGGCGAACAGCGGCGGCCACCAGCGCAGCACCCGGCGCACGCGGGGCCTGACCGGTGCGTCCTCGCTCCCCATGCGGCGCCTCCCGATCCCCGCAACGCCCAACCACGCGACGCCCCAGCAGGCGGCCCGCCGTCATGCGCCCATGTCCGGCCGACCACGCCGGAGGCAGATACGACCGCCGACCAGCCCCGTCCGCCGCCCGGACGTTCTTTTCATGCCACTCAGCCATGCCCGCCCGAGCGCACTGTAATCACTCAATCGCACTCAGCCATCGAGCGCAGGCCGAAGCCCACACCGTCCGAAGCCGGCTACCCCCTCGACGAGCGCGACGGCGCGAGGCTGGTGATTTCGCCGATGCGCACCCGGACCCGAGGGGTCACAGTTCAGGGCGATGACTCACCCCCACCCCCTGGAGGCATCATGAAACGGATCCTCGGATCGCTCGTCGCGCTGTGCGCGGCACTGGCGACGTTCGGGCTCGGCCTCGCGGCACCGGCCAGCGCCGCCGGCCCCCGCCCCGTCGTCTTCGTGCACGGCTACACCGGCAGCGCGTCCAACTGGGTCACGGCCATGTCCGTGTTCCGCGCGGCCGGTTACAGCAGTGACCAGCTGTTCGCGTACGAGTACAACTCCTACGGCGACAACAAGCAGAACGCCGCCGGTCTCGCCTCGTACGTGAACCAGGTGAAGTCGCGGACGGGCGCGTCCCAGGTCGACATCGTCAACCACTCCATGGGCGGGCTGGTCAGCCAGTACTACCTGAAGGTCCTGAACGGCAACGGCAACGTGGCCCACCTGGCGTCCATCGCCGGCGCCAACCACGGGACGACGTACGCCGCCGCGTGCACCGTCTTCGAGACGTGCCGCCAGATGCTCCCCGGCTCGTCCTTCATCCAGCAGATCAGCGCGGGCGACGAGACGCCCGGGAACACACGGTACGCGACCTGGTACTCGCCCTGCGACGGCATCATCATCCCCTACACCAGCACCCGCCTGGACGGCGCGAACAACCACTACGTGGTCTGCCAGACCCACCTCGGCTACCTCACGGACGTGGTGACGCTCGGCGCGATCGCCCAGTTCACGAAGAGCTGACCCCCCGCCGGCGCACCGGGCGGGACGCACCCCAGAGGCGTCCCGCCCGGTGTCGTGTTTGCATACTTACCCTGGGTGCACATTGACGATGTCTTCGGGGGGGCGGTGTCGTGCGGGGTCTCGTGGGTGCTCCGGTAACCGGGCTGGCGGCGCTGTGCCTCGGCCTGCTGGCCGCGTGCGGCGGCGGGTCGTCCGGCAACGGCGACAACGGGGGCGGCGGGACCAGGACTCCGACGGCCGGCGGGTCCGCCACCAAGAGCGCGTCCGCGGTCAATGGGAAGGTTATCGTGCTCGATCCCGGTCACAACGGCGGCAGCGCGTCCCATCCCGAGGAGATCAACAAGCAGGTCTTCGTCGGGAACGGTTACAAGCCGTGCAACACGACCGGCACCAGCACGCCCAGCGGTTACAGCGAGCACGCCTTCACCTGGGACGTCGCGAACCGCCTCGCGAAGGTGCTGAGAAACCAAGGCGCCAAGGTCACGTTGACCCGCGATAACGACACCGGAGTCGGGCCGTGCATCACGGAGCGCGCGGCGACCGCCAACCGGGCGCACGCGGACGCGGCGCTGTCGATCCACGCCGACGGCGCCCCGGCATCCGGTCACGGATTTCACGTCATCGTGCCGCTGCCCGTGGGCGAGAACAAGGGCATCGTGGACCGATCACGCCATCTCGGCCTGGCGATCCGCGACGCCTACCGCGCCGGGACCGGCATGCCCTTCGCCACCTACATCGGCAAGGACGGCCTCGACCAGCGCGACGACCTCGGCGGGCTGAACCTGTCCACGGTGCCGGCCGTGTTCATCGAGTGCGGCAACATGGCCAACCCGGGGGACGCGGCGAAGCTGTCGAGCGCCGCCTTCCGGCAGCGCATGGCCGAATCGCTCGCGACCGGGTTCGACGACTACTTCCAGTAACGCACCGCTGTTTGCCGTTCGCTGAGGTTAGGG
Source organism: Actinomadura bangladeshensis (assembly GCF_004348335.1). GTDB lineage: Bacteria > Actinomycetota > Actinomycetes > Streptosporangiales > Streptosporangiaceae > Spirillospora > Spirillospora bangladeshensis. The sequence goes on from NZ_SMJW01000002.1 coordinate 86,811, forward strand.
GCGGATCGTCCGGCTACATGACGAGGCAACGAGAACGCCGGACGAGCCGACGAACGGACGATGACCATGGCCCGTAAACGTGGACACAGCGCGCCGCTCAACTGGGAACTGCTGCTGGGACTGCTGGGGACCGCGTTCATCATCTACGTGTGGGTATGGGCAACCACCCAGGGCGGACCCCCCTGGTAACCCACGACCGCGCAGACCGGCCCCCCAAGTGCGTTGATCTGCGGCGTGTTGTTGTTATGAGCGCGTCGAAAACAACAACACGCCGCAGGTCAACGAAAGTGGCCCCGGAGGACGTTCGGGGCGCTAGCGGGTCAGGAGGGTGCGGAAGGCCTTGGCGATCTCGGCGGGCGCCTCCTCGGCCATGAAGTGGCCGCAGGTCACGGTGCTGTGGTCGAGGTCGGACGCCCACGCGCCCCAGAGCGCGACGGCGTCGTAGCCGAGGGCGGCGCCCCAGTCCTGCTGCAGGACGGTGACGGGCATCCGCAGCCGGTTGCCGGCGTCGCGGTCGACGGTGTCGTGCTCGACGTCGATCCCGGCGGACGCGCGGTAGTCGGCGACGATCGACGGGATCGCCTCGCGGCACGCCGACAGGTACGCGGCGCGCACGTCGGCGGGGATGGCGGACGAGTCGTTCCCCCACAGGTCGAGGAAGTGGCCGAAGAACGCGTCCGAGGCCCCGGCGATCATCTGCTCGGGCAGTCCGGGCGGCTGGGCCATCAGGTACAGGTGGAAGCCGACGGCGGCGCCGGCACCGTGCATGACGTCCCACATGTCCAGGGTGGGCAGGACGTCCAGGCAGGCCAGGTGGGTGATGACGTCGGGGTGGTCGAGGCCGGCGCGGAAGGCGACGAGGGCGCCGCGGTCGTGTCCGGCCAGGGCGAACCGCTCGTGGCCCAGCGCGCGTGCCAGGGCGACGATATCGGCGGCCATGACCCGCTTGGAGTAGTCACCGTCCGGCTTGTCGCTGGCCCCATAACCACGGAGGTCTGGGCAGATGACGGTGTGGTCGGCGGCAAGGTCCTCGGCGACGTGCCGCCACATCAGGTGGGTCTGCGGGAAGCCGTGCAGCAGGACGATCGGCGAACCCGACCCTCCAACGGCCACGTTGAGGGAGACGCCCTCGGCGACCGGGACGCGCTTGTATTCGAATCCAGTGATGGTTGGCATGTCCCCAAGGCTGCCCCGCGCGAATGAGCATCCGATGAGCATCGCTATACGGTGGCGGTCGTGGACGTCCTGTTCGGCGTACTGGGGCCGGTGACGGCCTGGGACGACTCCGGGAACGCGATCGCACTGAAGGGGCCGCGGCACCGCGCCGTCCTGGCCCGGCTGATCATCGCGCGCGGTCGGGTCGTCCCCGTGTCGCTGCTGGTGGACGACCTGTGGATGGACCCGCCCTCGGACGGCATCGGTGCGGTGCGCACGTTCGTGGCGGCGCTGCGGCGCGTCCTGGAGCCCGATCGTCCGCCCCGGACGCCGTCCCGGCTCCTGGTCACCGAAGGGCCCGGGTACGCGCTGCGCCCCGGCCCGGACGGCGTGGACGCCTGGCGTTTCGAGCAGGCCGTCGCCGCGACCGCCCCGCCGTCCGAGGTGCTCGCCGCGCTGGACGAGGCGCTCGCCCAGTGGCGCGGCCCCGCCTACGCCGAGTTCGCCGACGAACCGTGGGCCCGCGCCGAGCGGTCGCGCCTGGCGGAGCTGCGCCTGCGGGCGATCGAGCGCCGGGCCGAGGCAAGGCTGGCACTCGGCCTCGCCGCGGACGCGGTACCGGATCTGGACGCGCATGTCGCCGAGCATCCGTGGCGCGAGGACGCGTGGCGCCTGCTCGCGCTCGCCCTCTACCGCACCGGCCGCCAAGGGGACGCGCTCGCAGTGATTCGCCTTGCACGAGCACTACTCGTAGAGCAACTGGGGGTCGACCCAGGGCCGGAGTTGCGTCGCCTAGAGGAGGACATCCTCCGCCAAGCCGAACACCTGGACGCGACGTCGCAGCTGTGGGCGCGAGCAGCCGAAGCCTACGACCGGACGGTGTCGGCCGGAGCGCGGTCCCGTCTGGAGTCGACGGTCGGCATCCTGCGCAACCTCGCGGTGTCCGGTGGCGGGGGCTTGGAGGCGGCCCGCGAGCAGCGCGTGCCGGCGATCACCGCCGCCGAGCAGCTCGGGGACCCGGTACTCACCGCCCGCGTGATCGGCGCGTACGACGTCCCCGCCATCTGGACCCGCTCGGACGACCCCGGCCAGGCCGTCCAGGTCGTGGCGGCGGCCGAGCGCACCCTCGCCGCGCTCCCCGCCGGGCACGAGGCCGCGCGGGCGCGGCTGCTCGCCACGATCGCCGTGGAGTCGCGCGGCACCGCAACGCGGCGGGCCCGCGAGGCGGCCCGGCAGGCCGAGGCGATCGCCCGCGGCCTGGACGATCCGGCGCTGCTCGCGTTCGCGCTGAACGGCGTGTTCATGCAGTCTTTCGAGCGGGCGGGGCTGGCTCGGCGGCGGGACGAGATCGGGGCTGAACTGGTCGGACTGTCCGTCCGGCACGACCTGGCGAACTACGAGGTGCTCGGCCGCCTGATCCGGATGCAGGCGCGCGGCGCGCTCGCCGACTTCGCCGGGGCCGACGAGCAGGCGGCCGCGGTCGAACGGCTGGCGGAAAGCCACGAACGTCCCCTCGTGGGGGTGTTCACCGCTTGGTATCGCGCGTTGCGGCTGGCCTCGTCCGGGGCCTCGCGAGCCGAAGCGGAGGCCGCCTACCTGAGCGCGGCCGACCGCATGCAGGGCTCGGGCATGCCGGGCCTGGAGGACGGCCTGCTCCCGCTGGCGCTGCTCTGCCTCCGCGTCCAACACCAGCAACCCGCCCAGACTGAGCCGACCGACTGGGGGCCGTACGAGCCATGGGCGCGCCCCCTGGTGCTCCTCGCGCACAACCGCCCACACGAAGCCGCCGCCGCACTGCAGAAGGCCCCGGATCCACCCCATGACCTCCTTTTCGAGGCCCTGTGGTGCCTGACCGCCACAGCGGCGCTGGCCGTGAACGACCACGAAACGATGCAACGCGCCCACGCCGAACTGGCCCCGGCCGCCGCCGAACTGGCCGGCGCAGGCAGCGGCATCCTCACCCTCGGCCCGGTCTCTCGCTACCTGACCGACCTCACCGCCGCGCTCGACGCCTGACCCGCGCCTTGGGGGAGACGGCCTCACTGGGCCGGCGCCGGGCCCGAGTCCTGGCCCAGCACGACGGCGGTCCCCATCAGCACGCAGCGCTCCAGTAGCGGTGTAGTCGAGAACGCCGTCACCCGCAGACCGATGATGGCGTGCGCCCCGCGCGTGCCCGCGGACACGGCGAGCGTTTCGAGCCCTTGCCCGATGTCGGCCGCCACCGTCCAGACGGGCCACGCATGCGTCACCGGCGGATGCCCCGCAATGGGAACCGTGTCGGTGGTGTAAAGGGGGATCACCCGTCACATCCTCACCACAACAACCCGCAGCAGCAAACCCGGTCGCCGAGCCACTCCCTGGTAACCTGATCGCATGAGGACGTCCACCGGTCAGGAGATGATGCCCCGCTCGCGGGGTCGCTGACGCTGGACGTTTCACGAGGCCCTGTTCGCGGGGCCTCTTTCCCTTTGGGGCTCCGGTTTTCTCTGGAGGTTCCCTTGGGCGTTTACCTCACCACGACGATCCCTTACGTCAACGCGCGCCCGCACCTCGGGTTCGCGCTGGAACTCGTCCAGGCGGACGTCCTGGCCCGGCATCTGCGCCGCCACGACGACGTCAGGTTCCAGGCCGGGACCGACGACAATTCCCTGAAGAACGTCCTCGCCGCCCAGGCCGCCGGCATCGGCGTGCAGGACTTCGTGGACGCGCGGGCCGAGGAGTTCATCGGCCTGGCCGGACCGCTCTCCCTGTCGGTCGACGACGTGATCCGAACCAGCCGCGATCCCCGGCACCGGGCCGGCGTGGAGCGGTTGTGGCGGGCCTGCGCCGCGGCCGGGGATCTGTACCGGCGCCATTACGAGGGCCTGTACTGCGTCGGATGCGAGCAGTTCTACGGCGAGGCGGAACTGCCGGCGGGCCTGTGCCCCGAACACGGGACGGCTCCGCACCACGTCTCCGAGGAGAACTGGTTCTTCCGCCTGTCGCGATACGCCGGCCGGCTCCACGATCTCATCAGCACGGGACGGCTCCGGATCGAGCCCGCCGAACGGCGCAACGAAGTCCTCTCGTTCATCGCGGGCGGGCTGGAGGACTTCTCCATTTCACGGTCGTCCGAACGGGCGCACGGCTGGGGAATTCCCGTGCCCGGCGACCCGGAGCAGGTCATCTACGTGTGGTGGGACGCACTCGGCAACTACATCACCGCGCTCGACTACGGAAACAACGGCGCGCAATTCCGGAAGTGGTGGACGGGCGGCGGCCACCGCGTCCATCTCGTCGGGAAGGGCGTGCTGCGCTTCCACGCCGTGTACTGGCCCGCGATGCTGCTCTCCGCCGGGCTCCCGCTGCCGGACGAGGTGCTGGTGCACGGCTACCTCACCGCCGGCGGACGGAAGATCAGCAAGTCGGGCGGCGTGACCGTCGACCCGGTGGCGTTGGCGAGGGCGTACGGGACGGACGCCGTCCGATGGTGGCTGCTACGCGAAGTGCCCCGCGTCGGCGACGTCGATTTCACCGCCGAGCGGCTCGTCCAACGCGCGAACGACGAACTGGCCAACGGGCTCGGCAACCTCGTCAACCGCGTCGTGTCCATGGTGCACCGGTACCGGGGCGGCCTCGTGCCGACGGCCGGCGGACCCGGCGAGCTGGGCGAGGTCTGCGGGGAGGTGGAAGGCCGGGTCGGCGCCGCGCTCGGCGGCTTCGACTTCCGGCAGGCGACCGCCGCCGTCTGGGAGATCGTGGACGAGGCGAACCGCTACATCAACCGGGTCCGCCCGTGGGAGCTGGCCAAGGGCGGGGACGGGCGGCTTGACGCCGTCCTCGCGGAACTCGTCCTCGCCTGCCGGATCCTGTCCGAGCAGCTCGCGCCCTTCCTGCCCGACCTGGCCGCACGGATCGGACGGCAGTGCGCCGGGGAACGGCTTCCGAGCCCCGACCCCGTCTTCGCGCGGCTCCCCGCGCCCGGACGGGAGGCGTGACGCCTCCAGCCTCCGCGCGGCAGGCGTTTACCTGTTTCGGACCGTTTACTTTCCGGTTTTCGGGTAGGGCCGCACTCGAACCCGTGGAGAGGAGCAGGCGTCGTGACGGACGTTGCGAGCAGGGGACCGGAGCCGGGGGACGACCGTCCGGTGCTGACCAACCGGCAGGGCCACCCGGTGTACGACAACCAGAACCAGCGGACGATCGGCTCGCGCGGACCGGCCACGCTGGAGAACTACCAGTATCTGGAGAAGATCAGCCACTTCGACCGGGAGCGGGTGCCGGAAAGGGTCGTCCACGCGCGCGGCGTGACGTCCTACGGGTTCTTCGAGGCGTACGGGAAGTGGGGCGACGAGCCCATCGCGAACTACACCCGGGCCAAGCTGTTCCAGAGTCAGGGGAAGCGCACCCCGATCGCGCTGCGGTTCTCCACGGTCATCGGCGGGCGGGACTCCTCGGAAGCGGCGCGCGACCCCCGCGGATTCGCCATCAAGTTCTACACCGAGGACGGCAACTGGGACCTCGTCGGCAACAACCTGGCGGTCTTCTTCATCCGGGACGCCATCAAGTTCCCCGACGTCATCCACTCCCTCAAGCCGGACCCGGTGACGTTCCGGCAGGAGCCGGCGCGCATCTTCGACTTCATGTCGCAGACGCCCGAGTCGATGCACATGCTGGTGAACCTGTTCAGCCCCCGGGGAATCCCCGCCGACTACCGGCACCAGCAGGGCTTCGGCGTGAACACCTACAAGTGGGTGAACGAGTCGGGTGAGACCAAGCTCGTCAAGTACCACTGGATGCCGAAGCAGGGCGTGCGGAGCATGACCGGCGAGGACGCGGCGAACGTGCAGGCCCACGACCTCGGGCACGCGTCGAAGGACCTGAAGGACGCCATCGACCGCGGTGACTTCCCGGAATGGGAGCTGCTCGTCCAGATGATGGACGACCACGACCATCCGGAACTCGACTTCGACCCGCTCGACGACACCAAGGTGTGGCCGGAGAACGAGTTCCCCGCGAAGCCGGTCGGCCGGATCGTCCTCGACCGGAACGTCGACGACACCTTCGCCGAGAACGAGCAGATCTCGTTCGGCACCGGTGTCCTGGTCGACGGCCTCGACTTCTCCGACGACAAGATGCTCGTGGGGCGGACGTTCTCCTACAGCGACACCCAGCGCTACCGCGTCGGGGCGAACTATCTGCAACTGCCCGTCAACCGCGCCAAGGGCGCCAATGTGCGCACGCACCAACGCGACGGGCAGATGGCCTATCAGGTGGACGCCTGCGGTGAGAACCCGCACGTGAACTACGAGCCGTCCATCACGGGCGGGCTGCGGGAAGGCGAATACCCGACGCATGATGAGCAGGGCCCGGAGATCCACGGCCGGCTGACGCGCATGCGCATCGCGCGGACGAACGACTACAAGCAGGCGGGCCAGCGCTACTGCCTCATGGAGGACTGGGAGCGCGACGACCTCGTCCGCAATTTCGTCGAGAACATCTCGCAGGCGGCGCGTCCCGTCCAGGAGCGGATGGTGTGGCATCTGCTGCTCGTCGAGGACGACCTCGGGCTGCGCGTCGGCGAGGGCCTCGGCATCGGGCCGGACGACGTCGAGCGCCTGGATCCGCTGCCCGGCCAGACCCTCACCGACGAGGACAGGCAGCGCCTCGCGAACCTCGGCAAGAACGGCCCCCGGGACGTGACCGGCCTGAAGATGACGCACTGCGTCCCCAACGAGCGGGCCGTCCAGCAGCGCTGAGCGCCACTTCGTTGATCTGCGGCGTGTTGTTGCTTTCGACGCGCTCATAACAACAACACGCCGCAGGTCAACGTTTCGCGGCGTTAGCTAGGCGGCGCGCCACGGCGGGGCGCGCCGCCCGCCGGTGCCCGTCGACGGCGGCGCCGACGATCTCGCTCTCGGCGGTGAACGCGGTCTCCATCACGGCGATGAACTCGGCGGTCGGCGGGTAGAGGCGGGCCGCGGCGCCGGCCGTGCGGCGGACGAGGACGCGGGCGCCGGTGCGCAGCGCCGTCTCGAAGTGCCCGGCGTCGTGCCCGGCGCACGCCTCGCCGGCGCCGAGCGCGCGGAACACCGGCAGCACGGCGCGCGGCTCGCGCGCCCCGGCGTAGACGGCGATGGCCTCCGCGACGAGGTTGGCGATCTCGCCGGGGCGCAGGTGCGTGTAGGCGGGGACGCGGGCGGCGATCTCGGCGGCCGTCTCCGCGGTGATCTCGTCGATGCGGTCGGCCAGGAACCGGTACAGGTCGGGCTTCATGGGACGTTCCGGGTCTCGTTGGCGGCACCGCCCGCGCCGACCAGGCGGGTGTCCGCGCCGCCGGCGAGCCACTGGGACTCGGCATCGGCGAGGTGCCGGCGCGCGTGCCGGGTCACAGTCGCGGGCACGAAGCCGCGCACGGCCTGCAAAAGCGGCAGCCAGCGCTGGCCGTACACGTGCGCGCGGCGGCGCAGGATGCCGGCCACCAGCCGATCGACCGTCGGTTCCAGCGGATAGGTGCGGTTGGTCGGGAACGGGAGCTTGGCCCGCATCTCCGCGAGCGCGGCGTCCTGGTCGGCGCCCCGGACCATGTCGGTGTCCGTCCAGCTCAGGTAGCCGATGCCGACGCCGACGCCGTGGTGGGCGACCTCGGCGCGCAGGCTGTGCGCGAACGCCTCGACGCCCGACTTGCTGGCGCAGTACGCGGCCATCATCGGCGCCGAGCACAGCGCGGCGAGCGAGGCGACCTGGAAGAAGTAGCCCTTGCTCTCGCGGAGCGCGGGCAGGAACGCGCGGGCGGTGGCGACGCTGCCGAGCAGGTTGACCTCGATGACGCGGTTGAACGTGCGCGGGTCGGAGTACTCGACCGGGCCGCCGGTGGCGATGCCCGCGTTCGCGATCACGATGTCGATCCGCCCGTACACGGCCTTGATCTCGGCGGCGACCCTGGCGAGGGCCGCGTCGTCGGTGACGTCGGCCTCCCAGTGCCGGGCGTCGCGGCCGCAGGCGGCGGCGGTCTCGGCGAGTTCGGCGGGCTCCAGGCCGATCAGCGCGACCTTCATGCCCCGGTCGGCCAGGCTGCGGGCGAGCAGCGCGCCGAGTCCGCGGGCGGCGCCCGTCACCACTGCCACCCGGCCGTCGTTCGTCCCTGCCACCGTGCTTACCCCCTCGCGACTCATTCCCAGTTGCGACTGGGATTGTTGGCCGAGAGTAACCAATCCCGCGGGGATGCGGTAGGGGTATGTTACCGGCGCGTAGGCCGGATTCGCTCCTTGATCTCCGAAATGTCCTTGGTGAGGCGGCGGTCCATCGCGCGGGCGAAATGCTCGTCGGCGACCGTCCTGGCGAGCGGGCGCAACCGCCCGACCAGCGCGGCCAGCCGGTCCAGCTCCTCGGGGGACGGATCGCCGGCGGGGCGGTCCGGCAGCCGGCCCCGGACCAGCTGGACGAACCCGAACGCCATCCGGTCGAACGCGGCCTCCAGCTCCCAGCTCATCGCGAGGATCGAGCGCAGCGGGATCCCGGCGCGCGACAGCTGGACCGCCGCGTCGAACAGCCGCGGACTGCTGATCACGACCCGCTCGCCCTCGACCGCGACGTACCCGAGTTCGGCCGCCTCCGCGAGGATCTCCGGGGTGAGCCGGCCGTCGAACACCTCGGCCAGCTCCGCCAGGCTCATCTCGGCGGGCTCCCGGTCCGCCCAGGGCGTGGCGGCGGCCCACTCGTAGCCGAGCAGCTCGGTGACGTCGCGGCCCTCGTCGGCGGCGGCGATCAGCTCCTCGATGCCGTCCAGCCGGTGGCCGCGGTCCAGCAGCTCGGCGATCAGCCGGAGCCGGCCGAGGTGGGAGGCGTTGTAGAGGGCGACCCTCCCCTGCCGCCGGGGCGCGGGCAGCAGCCGCCGCTCCTGGTAGTAGCGCAGCGTCCGGACCGGGATGCCCGCCGCGTCCGCCAGCTCCTCGACCCGGTACTCGCGGTCCTCGTCGCCCATTCGCGCTCACCTTAACAATCGGGACTGGAAGAATCAGACGCGCTCGGCACGGAACGTCCGCACGCTCATACGCGCGTGCCGAGACACCCCGCTCAACGACAGAGCAGGCCGCAAATGCTCCAGCGCCACGACGCCGGCACGGCCACCCGATGAACGGCCAGATCTTTCCACACCGCACGATCCGGCCAACGGCGGTCGGCCGGTCAGGGGAGGGACGGGTTGGCCGCCCGGCCTTCCGTGTTCAGGAGGACGATCGTGTCGCCGTGCTCGGGGGCCAGTGCGTGGCGGTAAGCCAAGGCGGTGCGGGTGCCGGCCAGGGAAGCCGCGCCGCAAGGGCCTGCGGAGATGCCGGCGGCGGCCAGGTCGTGCGCGGCTTGGGCCGACTCCGCGTCGGTCACCGCTACGGCCGCGTCCAGACCGGCGCGTAGGACGGGCCAGGCGAGAGTGGACGGGGTGGTGCAGTTGAGGCCCGCCATGGTGGTCGACCCCGTCTCGACGGTCACGGGCTCGTCTTCGCGGAGGCTCGCCAAGATGCAGGCAGCGGCATCGGGTTCCACGGAGAGCACGGTGGGTCTGGCCGGGCCTGACCTGTGGTGGGCCACGGCCGCCTGCGCCAGCGAACCCACGCCCACTGGGACGGCTATCAGCCCCGCTGGGGCGGCGCCCAACGCAGCGAGCTGTTCGTCGATCTCGGTGAAGAGGGTGGAGTAGCCCTCCACGATCCACTGGGGGACGCGTTCGTAGCCGGGCCACGACGTGTCCTGGACGAGGAGCGCCTCAGGGTCGGAGGCCGCGACGTCCGCCGCGAGCCGCACCGCTTCGTCATAGGGCCCGGGGACCTCGGTCAGCCCGGCGCCCTCCGCCTTGATCGCGGCCATCGCGGCGGGGTGGACGCCGTACGGGACGTAGACGTCGGCCGCCAGGCCGAGGAGGCGGGCCATCGCCGCGACCGCGCGGCCGTGGTTGCCGTCCGTCGCGGTGATCAGCCGGACCGGGCCCAGCGCGGCGCGCAGCCGGGGCAGCGGCGGCAGCGAGCCGGCCGCCAGACCGTATTTTTCGCAAAGCGCCCGGTAGATCCCCCAGGAGGCACCGAGGATCTTGAAGGCGGGGAGCCCGAGCCGCGACGACTCGTCCTTCACGAAGACGCGCCGGACGCCCAGCTCGGCGGCCAGGGACGGCAGTTCGACGAGCGGCGTCGGGGCGTATCCGGGGAGCGTCCGGTGGAAGGCGGCGACGCCGGCGGGAGCGGGCGGGCCCGTCCAGGCGCGGGCGGCGGGGCGGCTGAACCAGGCGGCGGGGGCATTGACCATGGACGATACGTTTCCGTAGCGTCCTATGGTTGGTCCAGCGAATGTTTTCGAGCGATAACCGTCAGCAGAACCGATGAATGGATGCCGCGCATGCTCGACCTCCACCGGCTGCGCCTGCTGCGCGAGCTGAAGCACCGCGGGACGCTCGCCGCCGTCGCCGAAGCCCTCTCCTACAGCCCCTCGTCGATCTCGCAGCAGCTGTCCGTGCTGGAGAAGGAGGTCGGGGTCCCGCTGCTGGAGCCGGTCGGGCGCCGTGTCCGGCTGACCGCGCAGGCCGAGATCCTCGTCGCGCACACCGAGGCGGTGCTGGCGCGGCTCGAACGCGCGGAGGCCGACCTCGCCGCGTCGCTGGAGGGCATCACGGGCGTGCTGCGGGTCGCCGCGTTCCAGACCGCCGCGCTCGCGCTCGTCCCGGACGCCCTCACCCTGCTGCGCGACGCCCACCCGCGGCTGCGGATCGAGATCACCCAGCGGGAGCCGGAGAGCGCGCTGCCCGCGCTGCTCGCCCGGGACTTCGACCTCGTCATCACCGAGGAGTACCCGGGGGAGCCGGGGCCGCGCCCGGCGGGCGTCGAGTACGCCGAGCTGGGCGACGACGAGATCGGGCTGGCGGTCCCGAGCGGCGCCGCCGGCACCGGGCTGCGTGGTTTGGCCCGCGTCCCGTGGGTCATGGAGCCGGTGGGGACGGCGTCCCGGCAGTGGGCGACGAGGCTGTGCCGCGAGGCCGGGTTCGAACCGGACGTCCGGTTCGAGTCCACCGACCTGCTGCTCCACCTGCGGCTGGTGGAGCGGGGCCATGCCGCCGCGCTGCTGCCCGGCCTGGTGTGGGCGGGGCGTCCGCCGACCGTCCGGGTCGTCCGGCTGCCGGCGGAGCAGCGGACGCGCCGGCTGTCCACCGCGTCCCGCCAGGGCGGCGGTGAACATCCGGCCGTGCGCGCCTTCCGGGCGGCGCTCGCGGACGGGTTCGCGCAACAGAACAGGTCGGTCGGGGGATCGCTCCACCGTGATTAGGGGTTTTCCCCTATGGCGATGACTTCGCCCGGCGGGCAGAGTCGTATCTGGCAGCAGGGGGACGAGGCCCCTCCGCAGGAAGAAGGCACACGATGTCGAACACGCCGGCCCTCACCTCGATGACCGCCTCCGACCTGGCCGAAATCCTGTTCTGCAGCGGGCTGCAGGAGTCCGACCACCCCACCGCCGAGCAGGTCCGCGCGGCGATCGACGACCGGATCGGCGCCTGCGGCGGCGACAGCTCCGCCTGCCTCGCCAGTGTCGCGCAGGAGGCGGGCGACCACCCGGAGATCTACCGCGCCCGGATGCGCTGGGCGCTCGACACCGTGGCCGCCGCCTACTCCTTCGTCGGCACGGCGGCCTGACCCTCCCGAACGAAGCCACATGAACAGGGAGAATCCGATGCGTTCACCGTTCATCGAGCGACGCGAGGACATCCTTCCCCGGTCGCTCCGCCAGCTTCTCGCCGCCGAGGCGGCGGCCCAGCCGGGCCGGGACCGGTCCGGGAACGAGAGGCCCCGGCGCCGACAACGCAGGATCAGGACCGTCCGGCGGTCCCCGTGACCGTCAGCGGTGCGACTTTGTCTTGGACGTCTTGCTCTTCGTCTTCTTGTGATTCGTCTTGTGGCCGTGGCCGCCGTCCGTCTCCCACTCGTACCCGGGGGTGCCGTTCTTGCAGAAGCGGTCGCTGACCTTGGTGTCGGTGGCGTCGTGCTCGCACCACCGGTCCTGGCCGCACGCGGTCAGCCCGAACGCGGCGACCAGGGCGGCCAGCGCGAGTGCGGCGGGACGGGTCTTGGACATGAGCGGCCTTTCTGTCAACTGCGGTGACGACGCAGGTCCGACGCCCGCCGCGCCGGTCCCGTTCCGCCGCCGCGGACGGCGGGGGCTGACCGGGTCCGGCCGCGAACTATGCTGACGCCCGTGAGCGAAGAGCCGACGCAGGACCGTCCGGAGGGCGCGGGACGCGAGTACCGGATCGGCGAACTCGCCGCCGCGGCGGGCGTCCCCGTCCGGACGCTGCGCTACTACCAGGAGCGCAAGCTGCTGCCGCCGCCCCGCCGCGAGGGGCGCATCGGCCTCTACACCGAGGACCACCTCGCCCGCCTGCGCATGATCGGGAACCTGCTGGAGCGCGGGCACACCCTGGAGGGCATCCGGGAGCTGCTGTCGGCGTGGGAGCAGGGCCGCGACATCGAGGCCCTCCTCGGCGTCGAGAAGGCGGTGACGGCGCCGTGGTCGAACGAGGTCCCCGTCACCATGACGCTGGACGAGGCGGCCGCGCTGTTCCCCGGCGAGATCGGCCCCGAGTCCATCGCGCGGGCCATCGAGCTCGGCCACATCGAGGTCGACGGCGACCGCATCACGCACTGGAGCCGCCGCCAGCTGGAGGCGACCGTCACGCTCGTCCGGGCCGGGGTGCCGCTGGACGCGGTGCTGTCGGCCGCCGGGGAGCTCCAGCGCAGCATGGACGACCTGGCCGCCATGTTCGTCGGGCTGATCACCACGCACGTCGTGCAGAGCATCGACGACCAGGACCTCGGCGAACTCACCGAGACCCTCGCCCGGCTGCGTCCGGGCGCGCAGGTCACGGTCGAGGCGGGGTTCGCGCGCGCCATGGACCGGCAGGTCCGCGCCGCGATCGACCAGCTCCTCGGCCGCCTGACCCCGCCCTGAGCCCGTCCGCCCCCGGGCCCGTCCGGGGCGCGCGGTCGGGATACTGGGGGCATGGTCGACGACGAGCGCTGGAAGGCGCGTTTCCGGGCCGCCCGGATGAGCCTGCCCCGATGGGCGCGTGACGCCCCGAACCGCAGCATCTACCGGTCGAACGTGACCGGGACGTGGGAGATCTACGCGTGGGACCGGGAAACCGGTGCGCAGCGCCAGATGACCGATCGTCCCAACGGGACGTGGATGGGAACCGTCGACCCGTCCGGCGAATGGGTGTGGTGGTTCGCCGACACGGACGGCGACGAGTTCGGTGTATGGAACCGCCTCCCCTTCTCAGGCGAGGGCATGCAGAGCGAGCCGGCCGTTCCGGGGCTGGAGCCGTCGTATCCGTCTGGGCTGTCCCTGGGCCGCAGTGGTCTCGCCGTCGTCGGACGGACGACCGACCAGGGCAACACTGTTCACCTGTGCCGCCCCGGGGCGGAGCCAGAGGTGCTCTACCACCACGCAGAGGACGCCCACATCGCCGCGCTCTCCCGCGACGAGACCCTCATCGCCATCGGCCACAGTGAGCACGGCGACAGCCGGCACATGGCGCTGCGCGTGCTGCGCCCCGACGGCTCCACGGTCGCCGACCTGTGGGACGGGCCGGGCAAGGGCGTCTACGGCGCCGGATTCGCCCCGGTCGATGGCGATTCGCGACTGCTGGTCAACCACGAGCGGCGCGGCCGCGACGAGATGCTCATCTGGGACCCGGTCGCCGGGACCGAGCGGGAGATCGTCCTCGACCTGCCCGGCGAGATCGGCGCCGACTGGTACCCGGACGGGACGGCGCTGCTGATCTCCCACTCGCACGAGGCGCGCGACGAGCTGTACCGGTACGACCTGGCCGACGGGGCCCTGACCGGGATCGACACCCCGCGCGGGGTGATCGGCGGGGCCGGCGTCCGGCCGGACGGGACCGTCGAGTTCTCGTGGTCGTCCGCCGCCGAGCCGCCGGTGATCCGCTCCACGTCGGGCGCGGTCGTCCTCACCCCGCCCGGCCCGGCGGCGCCGCCGTCCGTCCCGGTCGAGGACGTGTGGGTGGACGGCCCCGGCGGCCGCATCCACGCGCTGGTCAGCAGGCCGGACGGCGACCGACCGTACCCGACGGTGTTCGACGTCCACGGCGGGCCGACCGCGCAGGACGACGACTCGTTCACGCCGACCGCCGCCGCCTGGGTCGACCACGGGTTCGCGGTCGTCCGCGTCAACTACCGGGGTTCGACCGGATACGGCTCGGAGTGGCGGGACGCCATCGAGGGCCGCGTCGGCCTCACCGAACTGGAGGACATCAAGGCCGTCCGCGACTGGGCGGTCGCGTCGGGCCTCGCGGACCCGTCCCGGCTCGTGCTGACGGGCGGCTCGTGGGGCGGCTTCCTCACGCTGCTCGGCATCGGCACGCAGCCGGACGACTGGAGCGTCGCCGTCGCCGCCGTCCCCGTCGCCGACTACGTCGCCGCGTACGAGGACGAGATGGAGGGCCTGCAGGCGTTCGACCGCTCGCTGTTCGGCGGCTCGCCGGACGAGGTCCCGGACCGCTACCGCGAATCGTCCCCGATCACCTACGTCGACGCGGTCAAGGCGCCGGTGCTGGTGCTGGCCGGGGAGAACGACCCGCGCTGCCCGATCCGGCAGATCGACAACTATCTCGGCCGCCTCGCCGAGCTGGGCCTGCCGCACGAGGTGTACCGGTACGACGCGGGGCACGGCTCCCTCATCGTCGAGGAGCGGATCACGCAGATGGCGGCGGAGATGAACTTCGCCCGCAAGCATCTCGGCATGTCGTGATCCTCCGGGGGACGGGCGGCGCGGCCGCCCGTCCCCCGCGTTTACAAGATCGAACCTTGGGCATCCTCGGGTCGGCCGTTGATCATGACGGCCGGCCTACCCCCCGGTAATCGAAGAGCACCGATCGGGGGGACCCAGATGACACATCTTCGGCATGCCCGTGCGCTCGTCCGGCACGCCCATGCGTTCGCCGCACGCGCCTTCGGCGACCGAATACCGAGCCCGCAGGGCCCGGCCTTCCGGCTGACCGGCGCGGTCACGGCGCTGGCCGTCGCGGCGACGGCCTTCACTCCCCTCTCGGCATCCGCCGACACGCGCGAAGCCCGCCTCACCTCGGCGCATCCGAGCACAACGTCCGCGCGCACGGCGCCGCTCCGGCCCGGCCGCGCCGTCCGCCTGATGCCGGCCCATGCGCGCCTCCGCGACGCTCCCCTGACGCCGCCCGCGCAGACTCCCCGCCCCGTGTTCGCGGACCCGTCGGCCAGTGGCACGCCCACCGAGAGCACGCCCTTGACGCCGGCACAGGACCCGCCATCGGCGGCCTCGCCCCTCACCCGTCCGCCGATGCCGTCGGACTCCGAACCCGCGGTGCAGGTCCAGGAGACGCTGCCGAAGTCGCCGGACCTGCCCGTGTCGCTGCGCCTGGAGCAGCGGTTCGCGGAGACCGCGCTGCGCGCCGGCGGCATCCGGTGGCGTTCGACCGGGGGCTGCTCCGACCGGACGGTCCGGACCTGCACGTCGTTCGAGGGCGTCCGGTGGGGGACGATCAAGGGCGTGATCGACTTCGCGGAGTCGAGCGGCTGCGAGATCACCATCACTGGCGGCACCGAGCGCGGGCACGCCCCCGGCACCTACAGCCACGCGAACGGCTACAAACTCGACATCGCCCCCGGGCGCTGCGTGGACGCGGCGATCAAGCGCTACCCGTCCGCCGGCACGCGCGGCGACGGGGCCCGCCTCTACCGCTCACCGGACGGCACCGTCTTCGCCCGCGAGAAGGACCACTGGGACATCACCTTCCGCTGACCCGGCGAGCCTGTGCAGGGGGTCAGGCGCGGACTTCGCGGATGATGCCCACCAGTTCCCGTGTCACCGACTTGAAGCCGGGCAGGCGCGACATCGCCACCATGCGGTTCACCAGCGGGACCGTCCGCTCGACGAGGAGGTACGTCTTGCGGCAGCCCGGTGAGTTGTCGTGCACCCAGTACAGGACGATGCCCATCGAGTAGATCCACAGCAGTTCGGGCAGCTCCGCCCGGAACTCCCTGTCGATCTTCAGATCGGAGCCCTCGACGACCTCGCGGTAGATCGCGACCGCCGAGTCGCGGGCCGGGCCGGACTCGGCGCTGAACGGGTTCAGCGGGCTCGTCGGCTCGGCGGCGAACTTGAAGAACTTCCCGGCGAACTCGTGGTAGGGGACCATCGTGTCGACCCGGGCCTTCAGGACGCCGAGCAGCCGCGAGGCGAACTCCGTCTCGGTGTCCAGGACGGCCCGGCAGGCGGCGACGTGCTCGTCCTGCAGCTCGTCGTAGTAGGCCTGGATCAGCTCTTCCTTGGACCCGAAGTAGTAGTAGGCGTTGCCGACCGAGACGCCCGCCTCCTTCGCGATCGCCCGCATGGTCGTCGCCTCGTATCCGCGCTCCCGGAACAGGCGCAGCGCCGTCTCGACGATCGCGGCCCGCGTCTGCTCGGACTTCACGGCCTTCGTCTCGGTCACGCATGCCACTTTAGGTCCCCGCCCCGGCGTCCCGCTCGCGCGGAGTCCCGGTCGCGCGGGCGGGCCGGCCGCCGGCGCGGGCCCGCGTCGGGCGGTCAGCCCGGCGGCCACCCCGTCCGGCACCGCGAACACCGCGACGTCGGCGCCCGCGGGCACCGGGCGGATGCGAAAGGCCGCGCCGCCCCGGGAAGCCTCCCGGGGCGGCGCGGCCTCCGCGCGAAGGTCAGCGGCCGGTGCCGCCGTAGACGACGGCCTCGACCTGCTCGGAGTCGAGGTCGAAGGCGTGGTGGGCGGCGGCGACCGCGGTGTCGATGTCGTCCTGGGCGACGACGACCGAGATCCGGATCTCCGACGTGGAGATCATCTCGATGTTCACCCCGGCGTCGGCGATCGCGCTGAACAGGTTGGCGGTGACGCCCGGGTGCGAGCGCATCCCGGCGCCGATCAGCGACACCTTGCCGATCCGGTCGTCGTAGCGGAGCGACTCGAAGCCGATGCGGCCCTTGAGCTTGTTCAGCGCGGTCAGCGCGGTCTGCCCGTCGGTGGACGGCAGGGTGAACGAGATGTCGGTCCGCCCGGTGGACGCGGCCGACACGTTCTGCACGATCATGTCGATGTTGATCTCGGCGTCGGACAGCACCGAGAAGATCGCGGCGGCCTCACCGACCTTGTCGGGCACCCCCACCACGGTGATCTTGGCTTCGCTCCGGTCGTGCGCGACACCGGAGATGATCGCCTGCTCCATGTCCTGTCCTTCGATCTCGCTGCTGTCGACGACCCACGTACCCTCCTTCTGACTGAACGAGGACCGCACATGGATCGGGATGTTGTAGCGGCGCGCGTACTCCACGCAGCGCAGGTGCAGGATCTTGGCGCCGTTCGCCGCCATCTCCAGCATCTCCTCGTAGGAGATCTTCGGGATCTTACGGGCCGCGGGCACGATGCGCGGATCGGCGGTGAACACGCCGTCGACGTCGGAGTAGATCTCGCAGACGTCGGCGTCCAGCGCGGCGGCGAGCGCGACCGCGGTCGTGTCGGAGCCGCCGCGGCCGAGCGTGGTGATGTCCTTGGTGCCCTGCGAGACGCCCTGGAAGCCGGCCACGATGCAGATCGAGCCCTCGTCCAGCGCGGTCCTTATCCGCCCCGGCGTCACGTCGATGATCTTGGCTTTGCCATGCGAGCCGTCGGTGATCACACCGGCCTGGGAGCCGGTGAACGAGCGGGCCTCGTGGCCCAGGTTCGCGATGGCCATCGCCAGCAGCGCCATCGAGATCCGCTCGCCGGCGGTGAGCAGCATGTCCAGCTCACGGCCCGGCGGCAAGGGGCTGACCTGCTTGGCCATATCGATGAGATCATCCGTCGTGTCGCCCATGGCGGACACGACGACGACCACGTCGTTGCCCGCCTTCTTCGTTGCGACGATGCGCTGGGCGACCCGCTTGACGCCATCGGCGTCGGCGACGGAGGAGCCACCGTACTTCTGCACGACTAGAGCCACGAGTGGGCGCTCCTCGGATCGGGGTCAGGCGTTCCGTTGGACGAGTCTACCGAGCGCCCGCCCATCGATTACGACCAGGTAACTCGACTGTGGCCGCTGTCCCACACCGGCGGCCTTTTCGGGATTATGATTCACTGCTCGACATCTCGCGCGCGCACGCGCCGCGCATCCCCGTCCGGCCACCGCGGGCGGACGCCGGAACCCCCTGACGAAGGAACACCATGGCCGATTCCGTCAAGATCCACGTGACCGGTACGCCCGACCAGGTCCGTCCCGTGCTGGAGCAGGTGCTCGGCGCCGAGGGCTTCCGCTTCACCTGGGAGAACCCCGGCGAGTGCATCATCGAGAAGGGCAGCCGCACCAAGGCGCTGCTGCTCGGCGCGTTCGCCACCCACTACAAGTACCGGATCATCCTGCGCCCGCAGCAGGACGGCAGCGTGGTCGTCGACGCCGGCCTCGCCACGACCGGCATGTCCGGCGGCGCGATCGGCGTCGCCAAGGTCCGCAAGAAGCTCGACGAGGTCGGCCGCATCCTGGACGGCGCCTTCCAGAACGCCGGCACCTTCCGCGGCCGCGTGGCCTGACGGCCCGAACGACCTCCTCGTCACCGACCCCGACCGAGCCGGCGCCCCGCGCCTCCGGTCGGGGTCGGTCGTTTCCGGGCGCGTCCCCGTCGCGGAGCGCCGGATCCCCGGGTTGTCACGGACCACCCGAAAGGGGGGCAAAGCGTCTAGGTAACGGCGGGGTGCCGTGGTTCATCTCGTCCACGCGTGAGCCGTTCGCGTCCGCGCCCTGACCCGGCGGGGGCGTGCGCGGCGGTGACCGAGCCGATGGGAGAGCCGATGGCCGCGTCCGATGAACTGCCGCGCGTCCGCAGGGGGCCGCTGTACTCGCTGTACGCGGCGCTGCGGCGGCGCGCCCCGCAGGTGTCCGCGGCGCCGCCGGAGGATTCCGCGCTGCGCGTCGGGTACCGGGGCCGGACGGCGACCGTCGTCTGGGACGGCGACCTCGGCCAGTACGCCTGGGAATCCGGCGGGCAGCTCGGACCGGACGCCGAGAAGGCCGCCGAACTCGTCGCGTGGGCCCTGGACGCGCCCGCGACCTCCCCCTCGGACGGATAGCCGACCGTCCGAACGCCGTGGGTCAGGCCGTCGCGGCCTCCGCCTCCGGGGCGACGTCCAGGCGGGCGTTCGCGACGAACGCCTGGAGGGCGCGCAGGGCGGCGCCGGCGTGGTTGCCCCAGTGGTTGAAGTAGGAGTACTGCCACCACCAGAGGGCCTCCAGGGGGCGGTCCTGGTTGTAGTGGCGCAGCCCGTGGACGAGGTCGCTGGCGACGTCGACCAGGTCGTCCGACAGGCGGTACGACGTGGGCTCGGTGTCCTTGTACGGGTCGAAGACCTCGACGTACTCGTCGAGCGCGACGAGCCGCTCGGACAGGCCCTGCCGGATCGCGTCGAGGTCGGGGTCGTCGCCGACCTCCGGCTCCCAGTTGTCGGGAAGGATGACGTCGGCGCTGGCGCCGAGCTGCGCGCCGGCCAGGATGACCTGCGACACTTCGAGGAGGAGCAGCGGGATCGTGTGCGTCCCGCCGTCGCCGCGGGCGACCGCCTCCAGTCCGTTCAGGTAGTTGTCGACGTGGCACGCCACGCGCTCGGCGAGGGCGTTCCAGTCCTGCGGGCTGTTGGTGTCAGACATCGAGCAGCCTCCGTCCTTCGAATGCGCGGCCCAGCGTCACCTCGTCTGCGTACTCGAGGTCGCCACCCACCGGCAGGCCGCTGGCCAGACGGGTGACGGTAAGGCCCATGGGCTTCACGAGCCGGGCGAGGTACGTCGCGGTGGCCTCGCCCTCCAGGTTGGGGTCGGTGGCGAGGATCAGCTCCGTGACCGTCCCGTCCGCGAGCCGCTGCATCAGCTCGCGGATGCGCAGGTCGTCCGGGCCGACGCCCTCGATCGGGCTGATCGCGCCGCCGAGGACGTGGTAGGTGCCGCGGAACTCGCGGGTCTTCTCGATCGCGACGACGTCCTTGGACTCCTCCACGACGCAGATGACGTGCGGGTCGCGGCGGGCGTCCCGGCAGATCCGGCACTCCTCCTCCTCCGCGACGTTCCCGCACGTCTTGCAGAAGCGGACCTTGTCCTTGACCTCTTTGAGCGCCTTGCCGAGCCGTTCGACGTCGGCCGGGTCGGCGGCGAGCAGGTGGAAGGCGATCCGCTGCGCGCTCTTGGGGCCGACGCCGGGCAGCCTGCCCAGCTCGTCGATGAGGTTCTGGACCACCCCTTCGTACAACGGACCCCTCCTTTCCTAGTCTGTGCTGGACGCCTGGTACGCGCCATGGACGCCGTGCGCCCGGTGCTCCGGGCTCAGGCGCCGCCCGGGCCGCCGCCGAGGCCGGGGAAGCCGCCGGGGAGGTCGCCGCCCGGCAGCCCGCCGAGGCCCTGGGCCAGCGGTCCCATCTTCTCCTGCTGGAGCCGCTGCGCCTCGCGCGCGGCGTCCCGGATCGCGGCGAGGACGAGGTCGGCGATGGTCTCCGCGGTGTCGGCCGGGTCATCGGGGTCGACGGCCTTCGGGTCGATCGACAGGCCCGTGACCTCGCCCTGGCCGTTGACCGTCGCGGTGACGAGCCCGCCGCCGGCGGTGCCCTTCACCTCGGCCTCCGCGAGTTCGCGCTGCGCGTTGAAGAGCTGCTCCTGCATGGCCTGCGCCTGCTGCAGAAGCTCCTGCATGTTCAACTGACCACCGGGTTCCACGGTGCACTCCCTTTTCCGGCCCCCTTGCCGGGGACCTTCTCTCTGGCGCTCCGCCAGCCACCGGACGTCCGTCCCCCGAGACTACGGGCTCGCGCCA
Organism: Actinomadura bangladeshensis; assembly: GCF_004348335.1. Taxonomy (GTDB): domain Bacteria; phylum Actinomycetota; class Actinomycetes; order Streptosporangiales; family Streptosporangiaceae; genus Spirillospora; species Spirillospora bangladeshensis. The sequence goes on from NZ_SMJW01000002.1 coordinate 107,808, forward strand.
TGATGCGGTAAGTACGCACGTCACGATCTTGGCGGCCCGGGTGCCATCCGTCCAAGACGGCGGCGGGGTCACGGGAGACGATGGCGGCAGTGGTCAGATCCAGATGGGGAGTCGCTGATGTCTGTTCGCCGTGTCGTGCCCAACATCCGTACGGAGGCCGTGGCGGAGAACCGGGAGTTCTACGGGCTGCTGGGCTTCGAGGAGGTCATGAACCAGGGCTGGATCGTGACGGTCGCCTCCCCGTCCAACCCGACGGCGCAGGTCAGCTTCATGACCGAGGACAAGACCGGGCCGGTCGTCCCCGACATCAGCGTCGAGGTGGACGACGTGGACGCGGCCTTCGCGGCCGTGCGCGAGAGCGGCGCGGAGATCGTGCACCCGCTCCAGGACGAGGAGTGGGGGGTGCGCCGGTTCTTCGTCCGCGACCCCGGCGGCCGAGTGGTCAACGTGCTGGGCCACCGCTGAGCCGTCGCCGACCTGCCGGCCGCGCCGCCGGCCGTGCGCCGCCGGCCGCTAGTTCGAGTTGTCGATCTCGCGGATGATCTGGCCGCCGAGTTCCCGCTGGATGAGGGCCATGCCGTTCATCTCGGCCTCGGTGCCGTCGGCGTCCGCGTCGCCTTCGGGGTCGACCTCGTCGCTCTCGTCCATCGGCGCGGGTTCGGGGGGCGGCGGGGGCT